>JACRMA010000041.1:2418-9137 GCA_016235085.1 Candidatus Zixiibacteriota bacterium | reverse complement strand
CGCGCGGGGGGGCGATCCGCCGCGGCGGATCGCCCGCCCCCCCACACGATTCACCAGCAATGGAGCCGCGCCTTATCCGGCACGACCGAATTTTCCTTCGCTCCCGCAACCCGTTCGCGCTATCATCTTCTGACCGCCGCGTGGACCTTTTCTGGATTGGGCGGCGGCTAAAGGAGCGACAGATTGCCTGAACCTGACACCTCCCCCACACCGCTCGATCTTCTGCACGAGAGAGAGCGTCTGACACTGGCGCCATTCGGCGCACACAGTTCTGACTCGCTGGGACGCGTCCATGCGGAATCCCTTCACCCCTACCGCACAGCCTTCCAGCGCGACCGCGAGCGCATCATCCATTCTGCCGCCTTCCGGCGCCTGGAAAACAAGACACAGGTCTTCGTCAATCACGAAGGTGACAACTATCGCACACGTCTGACCCACACAATCGAAGTGGCGCAGATCGCCCGGTCGATTGCCCGTGCGATGGCGCTGAACGAGGATCTGGCCGAGGCGGTGGCACTGGCGCATGATCTGGGCCATACCGCATTTGGCCACGCCGGTGAAGAAGCGCTCAATCGCAAAATGGCCGGTGATGGCGGATTTTCCCATAATCGGCAATCGCTGCGCGTGGTCGACGTGCTCGAGGAGCGGTACCCGGGCTTCCAGGGGCTCAATCTGTCGTTCGAAGTGCGCGAGGGAATCGTCAAGCACGAGACAATTTACGACCGTCCCGACGCCGAGGGTTTCCACCCTGAGTGGAAGCCGACGTTGGAGGCGCAACTCGTCAATCTGGCCGACGAAATCGCCTACAACTCGCATGATGTCGACGACGGTTTGCGCTCGGGCATTTTCGGCTGGGATGACCCGGCGGGCTTGCCGATCTGGACGGAACTCAACGCGGCCTCTCGCAAGACGCATCCCGATCTGGACCATCGTCTCCGGCGTCACCATGTTGTCCGGCTTCTGATCAACTGGCAGGTCACGGATCTCATTTCGCACGCGAAGCGAAGGATCGAACAGATGGGCATCCGGACGCTGGCCGATGTTCGACGCGCCGATGGTCTGCCGATGACATTCTCCCCGGAATTTCAGGCGAAGATCGCCGGCTTGAAGAAGTTCCTCTACGACAACATGTACCGGCACTACCGCGTTTCGCGCATGGCCGCCAAAGGTGAACGGATTCTTAACAATTTGTTTGACGCCTATGTCGAGGATCCCCGCCAACTCTCCCCAAAATTCCGTCAGCGAGTCGAGCGCGCTGCCGGAACCCCCGACGCCGACCGGGTGCTTCGCCAGGTGGTGTGCGATTATCTGGCGGGTATGACTGACCGCTATGCGATGCTCGAATACCGCAAGATGTTCGATCCATTTGAGAAGGTGTGATCGCGACGGCGGGTGGCTAATGCATCAGCCATTCGTTGCAGTCCGTTGCACACATTTCTTGCCCGCCTTCTGGCCGAAATCTGTCGACCGGACATCCGGTTCTACAGCGGAACGTCCCTCCAGTCCCCGAATATCGCCCAAGACGTTGCCCGATAACGCGGAACAACGCTTCAATTCAGAGCACCCATCCCAGTCACGTTTCGCATCCTAGGCGCAAATTGTCTGGCATTCCCTTTGCCAATCCTGCGGTTGAGGACATGAGGAGGCAAAGACATGCGCTGCTACTTTTATGCTGAGAAGAACGGACTTCCGGAGGACACAGGAGACGGCGTGGTGTCGTTTTGCATCCCGGAACTCAATATCACGTTCAGAGCCAGATACCGTGGCAACGCGGCCACCTGCGAATACGCCAGCCTGTTAGCCCTGCTGGAGTTCATTGAGATCAATCCGCAGCTTTTCCGTGAGCGGACGGTCCAGATATTCGGCGATTCGTTCACCGTCGTCAATCAGGTGAACGACAAGTTGTATTGTCGCAAAGATCTCGAACCATTCCGCAACATGGCCAAAGTGTTCAAAGACAAGATTCCGTATGCCCTCGACTGGGTTCCCAAGACGGAGAACCCGGCCAAGCACTCCCCCGCCGAGCAATAACAACTCCATGGTGGCACGGGTATCCTGCCCGTGCACCCGTGCGTGTCACCCAGAAGGGTAATGCGCACGTCCTGGCTTTCTCGCTTGGAATAGCCCCGTACCTGCCCTTATGTTGAATATCGTGTTGGGGTGACGAGATTCGGCCATGGGATTCTCTGAGGATCGGGCACAAGGACGTTTCGGCGAGCGGTATCTGCTCTACGCCGCCAATCCTTATTTGCTCTGGGATGCGGTGGAAAATTGGAAGGCCACCTGGCAGAAACAGGGGAAGATTCCCATCGAGTCTTTCCAGGCACCCAAGATCGATCTGGACCGGCTCTTAGACATCGGCGCCACGATTCCGATGTTTGCCGAAACACGGCTCGTCGTCATCCGTGACGTCAACCGGGTCACCGACACGCAGGTCGACAGACTGGTCAAGGTCCTCAGCCAATTCGGTCCCACCACCAAGACCCTGGTGACCGCCTCAGAAATTGACAAACGAAAGAAGTGGTTCAAAGGCCTCTGTGCCTGGGGACCGCTTGAAGAATTTCCGGCGATCTATCCGGACAAACTGCCTGGGTGGGCACAACGGATCGCCGGGGAATTCGGGTGGCGATTGGCCCCCGCTGCCGCTGATCTATTGGCTTCGACCTATGGCGATGATCTCTTCGCGGTTCGACAGACAATCGAACGGGCAACTCTGTTTGTCTCGACTCCTCGGCGAATCGAGGTTGCCGACATCGAGCCGATGCTGGCCGGCGAGGGATTGCACAGCGTTTTCCTCCTGCTGGACGCTGCTGCCGAACCGGATTTGGCGCGCTCGTTGGCGATTATCAGAGGCCTTTTTGCGGGGGATGACTATCCGGCGACATGGCTTTCCGGGCTGGCCAGCCTATTGACACGGCTCCTGAAACTACTCGAACTCGATGAGCCAAATGATGTTACGGCATCACAATTGACGGGGATCAAGCCGTTTTTCATCAAGAAATCCCGTATTCAGGCCAACCATTTTGGTAGAGATGGGCTGGTGAACGGGATTCGGGCCTGCTTCGAAACTGAATGTGCCATAAAGACTTCGCGGGTAACTGAGAGCACCGCTTGGGAGCTTTTGGCTTGGCGGTTATGTACAAAGACCCCTGTGGCAAGTTTCTCACTTGCCGGCTTGGAATCTTCCGATTTCGGGGAATAAACTGAAGGCGTGCCGGTAAACCATGTGTGGTGAGCGTCGAGAGGACCGGATCGAGACGAGCGAATCCGATCTCATTCGCGCGGCTCAGGCTGGCGACCGGTTCGCATACGACGAACTGGTTCGACGCCATCAGCGGAATGTGTACCGCTGGGCTTACAACGTAGTGCGGTCTCACGACGCGGCCGATGAAGTGGCACAGGAGGGTTTTGTAAAGACGCATATGGCGCTGGATCGGATCGACCCCGACCGCCCGTTAGGATCCTGGTTATGCCGAATTGCGGTCAACGTAGCTTTGAATGCGGTGCGCAAGCAGCGTTTCCGCACCAAATGGGCGGAGGAGAACAAACCGGATGTCGAGTCGGCCCAGGCGATGGGAGATCAACCCGACGCCGTGTTTCGCCGCCGGCGGCTAATCGAGCAACTCGAGCAGGGAATCAACCGCCTGCCGCCTTTGTATCGCACGGTCCTGCTGTTGCGGACGAAAGACCAGATGTCGTATGAGGAGATTGCACGAGCACTTGATTGTTCGGTTGGCACCGTCATGTCACGACTGGCGCGGGCACGGAAGAAACTGCGCGATGATCTTGGCGATCTGCTCACCGATGGGAGTTAGCAGGCGATTCGAAACATGCCTGCGTATCAAGGAGTAGGTAACAGGTCCGGCCGCGGGCGCCTCTCGCGGCAGAAGGCAGTAAGACCATGAGTTGTCACAGAATCAGCCGGTGGGTGTTGCGCAACGGAGTCGAGGGGATTCCGCCGGAATGGCGCGACCATATCGAATCGTGCTCCGACTGTCAGGCGTCGGTGGCCAAGGTCCGCATGCTCGATGGTTTGATCGGCGGATTGGCCGATCCCGATCCGGGCGAAGCGTATGAGGCGGGATTTGTACCCCGCCTGGCGCGGCGTCTGGAAGAATCGCCCTCCACACGTCCGGTTGTGATCCCGGAGCGCCGCAGTTGGGCATGGCTTTGGGCTCCGGCATTGGCTGCAGGCGCGCTGGCGTTCTTCATCGGGCGCGATATCTATCTCAATCGCCAGCCCCGGGGCTTGACCGAAAAAGACGTACCGGTCGCCATTGCCACCGAGCAGAAGGCGGCACCAGCGCCGAGTACGACGACAACACCTGCGGTCGAAGCCAACGTCAGTCAGCCCAAACCGCATGCGCAAACGCAGCGGAATCTGACCCCGGCAACTCCGCCCCGTCATGACGAGCCGGCGAGTTCCCAATCGGCCCAGCAAACTACAGCGCCGGAATCGCGACCGGAATCTCAATCAGCGATGACCAATACGCCGAGTTCCGCATCGGCGACCGGGCAGCCGTCGTCCGAAGCTGCGGGAACGAGCCCTGAGTTGAGACCATCGACCCAGTCGGCCACAACAGCCGAAACTCAACTTTATCCCGACCGCCGTGTCACGATTATGGGTGCGATCTCATCTGACTCGGAGAGGAATACTCGCGAAGATGAACGTGGCCTGCCGGGCCAAGGACCACATGCCCTCTCCGACAGGGGATTTGTCGATGGCGCACCGGGGGCCGAGACAGCGCACGTGTATCATCCGCTCGAACGGCTCGAGGCGCCTCAATTGCGCGCGGCTCCGGGATTCCCCGATAGCCAGTCCCCGGCCGAAGCGCTGAGACGATTCGATCAGATGGCCGAACTGCGCCAGCAAATCGCGACATTGGAAAGCATCGGACCGGCCCTGCGGACCGAAGCGCAAAATCGCGAACTCTGCACGCTTTGGTATCGGGTCGGGACATTGGCCACGCAACGGCCGTTGCTCGACTCCGCCCTGATGCAGTTGGGCAAGTGTCTGCAGGCAACCGATCAAGTGGATTCGCAGGAATGGCAAACGAGAACTCTCCAATTGAACGAGAGATTATCGACGCTGCCAAAGTAGATTGCGCGTATCGATTTGGATTACGAAACGATGGGAATCAGGCGGCTGCATCCGGCCGCCTGATTTCATTTGATCACAACCGCCGATGGTGGTAGGTTCAGGCTCAGTAGGAATTGTCAGCCTGCTATGACGACAGGGTAACCCATGGCCGATCCCGCCCCTTTCGGTTCTTCGCTTCCTCACCGGAACGCTGCCACGTTTCACGAGGAACGTTACGCACGGGCGCGAGCTCTGATGGTGGAGAACCAGATCGCCACGATGGGTGTCACGGACACCAGCGTCCTCGACGCCATGCGCTCGGCTTGCCCGTCATGCCATCGGCACATTCGCCCGGCTCGGGTATCACAATATCGACGTGCGTATTGGCGATGGCTACAACGGCTGGCCCGAACAATCCCCCTTCGATTGCATCATCCTCACCGCCGCTCCCAACCACATCCCCCAGCCACTAATCGATCAACTTGTCATGGGTGGACGAATGGTTCTTCCCCTCGGCGATCGCGAACAGACGATGGTGATCCTGCGCAAGACACCCCATGGCGTGACGCGTGAAGATCGCTACGGCGTGCGCTTCGTGCCGATGACCGGACAGGCGGAAGAGAGGAGTTGACACAGCCTGTTGCCCCGCAGCTCTGGGGCGTGTTGAAAAGCCGGGCAGACAAGAGTGTTTGCCACACTCCGGGTTATGGAAGTTCTTGTCTCTCAGTGGCGCGGACACTCCTGTCCGCGCTCTCGTCTCCAGATGCTGGGGTTTTTCAACACACCCAGAGCTGCGGGGCACCAGCGAAGAGTCGGAAAGGATCGGTACCAGTATCAAGACTGCAAGAATACTCTTGAGAAGATCCAATCTGATCCTAATTTAGCTGCTGTAGTCGCAGTGGATTGGGCCAGAAGGGTAACTGCGATGTGGGATTCTTACAAACGTGTAGTTCTGTTGGCTCTCATGGTCGGGGTCGGCGTGTGTCTGCTGGCTGGGATGACGCGGGCCCAAGTAGACCACACCTTGCCAATCCTCTGGCACGCGCAGGGGGCAACCGAGAACACCTGGTTTGGAATGAACGCCGCGGGCGTCGGGGATGTGAACCACGACGGCTTCGACGACATCGCGGTCGTTTCAAAAGGGGGGACCTTCGTTTACTACGGGGGCACCACACCGGACACAGTCTCGGATCTGCACTTGCCAGGGCTCTTCGGATCCATCACTCAGCTCGGTGATATCAACGGTGACGGGTACCCGGACATCGCTGGAGGGAATGGGACAGAGATTCTGATCTTTCACGGCAACGCCACGTCCTTGGACACAATTCCGAGTGATAGCCTTGTGCCTGACGTCAAGGGGAGTGGGTTCGGTGGCTCGTTTGGCATCGGCTTAGCGGCAGCAGATTTCGACCACGATAGTTTGATGGATTTTGTTGTGGTAGATGGAAACCCGGGTCTGCCAGGAAGTATGGGAGGGCGAATCCTCTTCTATTCGGGCGCCGATGGCTACGGGAATCACGTCCGGTGGGCGATTCCTGGAGCAACCGACCATGATCGCTTTACGCGATGCACCGTCATTGACCTTGACGGCGATTCCTTGCCTGAACTGGTTGTAACTGTACAGGGTGGAGAGGTGGGT
>JACRMA010000041.1:0-2316 GCA_016235085.1 Candidatus Zixiibacteriota bacterium | reverse complement strand
TGCCCCCCAGTCCCCGCGCCATCATTCAAGTGGTGGTTTGGTCTGGAGCTATCAAACATTGGGGACTTCAACCACGACGGACACGACGATCTCGCCATTCCTGCGCGCATCCAGGGCCTCATCTTCTACGGGGGACCAGGAATTTTGGACTCAATCCCTGATCTGATACTGAACACGTGCGCCCCGCACATCGCCCCCGCTGGGGACATCAACGGCGATGGGATCAGCGATCTCATCGTGGGCAATCTCTGCTACAACGCCCAGGAAGGGAGAGGCGAGGTCTTCCTGGGCGGCCATCCGCCCGATGCGGAGATGGACTACTGGATGTCGTACGAGGATCTCCCTAAACACTATGAGGAGAACATCGGCTGGGTGGTCGCCCCGGCAAGCGACTTCAACGGGGACGGAGTCGACGACGTCATCCTTGTGTCCCAGAATGTCTCCCCTTGGTTCTATGGCGATGTCTTTGTTCTGGGCGGAACCAGGGTTACAGACGTCAATGATAGTGAAGACCATGGTGTTTTCGGCAGCGGGGTCCCGGCACTCTCGCTCGCGGTGGATGCCTATCCGAATCCGGCAAACTCAAGTGTCCGGTTCATAGTTCGAAACGCTCGTGCCGGACGCTTGAAGCTGTGGTTTGCCGACATTCTCGGGCGGCAGATCGGCCAGATTGAGGACGAATCTGTTGCCGCCGGTGAGCGCTCCTACGAGTGGGCATGTGTGGATGAGCGGGGGCGGCCGCTGGCGAGCGGCGTGTATTTTGCGATCGCGGAATGTGGAGGACTGAGGGCCACAAGGCGTGTGATCCTGCTGAAGTAGTAATCCTTCAAGGAGGTGGGGATGAAACTGAGGAGAGGAGTGTTGTTCGCGGCGCTCTTGCCAGTGTCCCCACCTCAGCCTCCCATGCGATCTTGACCACCCGCATTCCACGAAACCTTAATCGGGAAATCGCGTACTCTATTGTCAGGCAGAGGCATCCCGTCTTCGGGCGTCTCTTGAGCCCTCAGGGAGGTGCAGGATGAAGAAACGGATATATCGGCCAACCGAAGGTAAAATCATCGGCGGCGTCTGTGCCGGACTCGGTGAGTATTTCGATATCGATCCAACCTGGATACGGATCCTGTTTGTCCTCACCATTTTTGCACAGGGCGTCGGGCTTCTGACCTACCTGGTGGCATGGATCATTATTCCCCGGCAGGTCTCGGGATCACCCTCCCAGCCAGCACCATTGGGCGAGACCACGCCGAGCGCGGCAATCGCTCCCGCCTCGCCGGAATCCTTACCGCAGCGCGGGCCGAGCTTTCTCCCGGGGGTGATTTTGATCGCGCTGGGCCTGATCTTCCTGTTCAATCGTCTCTTCTTCTGGTTCGATTTCCGCTATATCTGGCCGCTGGTGCTCGTCGGAATCGGCGTGGTGTTGATTTTCCACTCGGTGAGACCGCATCGCGAAGCGTCGCATTCGACGGGGACGATCCCCAACATTCCGGAGGTGGACAATGAGCGTCGGTAAGGTGCGCACCGGCATCCTGTTGATTCTGGTTGGCGTGTTCCTCTTGTTGAACACTCTGGACGTCGTCTCGGTCGGTCTTTGGGAAAACTTGCTGGTCTTTTGGCCGATTTTTCTGATCGCCATCGGTATCGAAAAGATCTTCTCGTCATCCGAGAACATGAAACCGCTCGCCTACCTCTCCCCGCTTCTGATTGTCGCAACCTTTGCCTATGTCGTGGTCGCCGGTCCCACGGGAGGCTCGTCCTGGAGCGACCTCGATTCTGACTCTTCGCCGGACACGATGAACTGGCAGGCCACGGCCGACCCGTCGACACAGCACGTGAGCCTGAAAGTTGACTTCGGCGGTGGACGGCTAACAATCGCCGGCGGCGCCAGCGCGGGGAACCTTGTTGATGGCCGTTTCCAGCACCGTGGCCGCAAGCCCCGGATCACGACCGAGCATGAAGGCAGCACCTTACGCGTGGTCCTGTCGCAGCCGAGCAATCGCGGTCGGATCACGATTGGCAGCGGACACGACCGTGAACGCTGGAATGTGCGGGTGTGCGACACCGTGCCGCTTGATCTGAATGTCGAAGCAGGCGGCTCCCTCGTCAGATTGAACCTTGCCGACGTCCTTCTGCAGAAGCTCGACCTCTCCTCCGGAGCAGCGGACGTGGATCTGGTCCTGGGTGACAAATCGCCCAAGATCGAGTGCAATGTTGACTGTGGGGCCGCCTCCGTCGATATGACGATTCCGGCGGGAGCGGGCTTGCGGCTGACCCGCGAGATTGCCCTGGGATCCCTGTCCACCGGGGACATCGCGCTGG
>JACRMA010000112.1 GCA_016235085.1 Candidatus Zixiibacteriota bacterium | reverse complement strand
ACCAAGGGGCTAAAAGCCCCTTGTCCGCGAGGATGGAGTCGCGCGATAGGCAAGGGGCTTGAAGCCCTTTGTCCGCAAGACTGGCGCATCGTGGGAGGGCGAGGCTCCTGCCGAGCCTCTTTTTGTCCGCGCGGATACATGGCTCGGCAGGAGCCTCGCCCTCCCTCCGCCACCTGATGTCACGCAGAATCGTGCAGGTGGCATTCGTTTGAATCGGATGCATCGCAACGCCCACAAGGGGCTATGCTACACGAGAATTCGATGCTAATTTGGTGGGGCGATTGTGGTGATTCACCCGATCGGGAGGTGGAACAACATGCGGGAAATCGGCAGTATACTGAACGGTGCCGTGATCACTTCGGGGTCGGTTCGCGAGGTGAGATCACCTTTTGACGGGCGCGTCGTAACGCGGGTCACGGTCGCCGACGAGGCAATCGTCGCCAAAGCGATTGACAACGCCACCCTCGCCAAATCGAAGATGGCCGCTCTGGCACCTTATGAACGGGCAGAGATTCTCGAGCGATTCAGTGCGAAGGCGACCGAGCATCGCGATGAGCTCGCTTTATTGCTCTGCGAGGAAGCAGGCAAGCCGATCACGCTGGCCAGGATCGAGGCCGAACGTTGCGCGCAGACGATTGCCGATGCGGCACATTGGGCGCGGTATTACGAGCAGGAGATTCTGGGTTTGGATGCCTCGCCGGTCGGCGCGGGGCGGCAGGGAATTATCAGGCGATTTCCGGTTGGCGTGGTCGCGGCGATCACGCCATTTAATTTCCCGCTCAACCTGGTGGCCCACAAGATCGCCCCGGCGATTGCCGCCGGGTGTCCGGTCGTGCTTAAGCCGGCGTCGCAGACTCCCTCGACCGGATTCCGGCTCGCGCAACTGGCCATCGAAGCCGGACTACCAAAGAACGGCATTCAGGTTGTTCTGGCGAGCGGTAGCAATGCCGGGCAGATGGTCACGGACAACCGGATTGCGCTGGTAACATTCACCGGCAGCGCCGAAGTCGGATGGCAGATCAAGGCTCTCTGCGGGAAGAAGAAGGTGGCACTGGAACTGGGCGGAAATGCCGCCGCGATTGTCGAACCGGACGCCGATTGGGAAACCGCGGCGCGCAAGATCGCGACTGGGGGATTCGGTTACGCCGGGCAGTCGTGCATCTCGGTACAGCGCGTGTTCGTACACGAAAGTATTGCGGCCAAATTCACGGAGGCGCTGGTGGCCGCCGCCGAAGCGACACCGTACGGCGACCCGTCGGATCCGAAAACGTTGTGTGGCCCGTTGATTGACAGATCAAATGTCGAGCGGGTGAGCCAGTGGATCGAACGCGCGGTGGCGCGTGGCGGGCGCGTGTTGACCGGCAATAAGGTTCAAGGTTCGGTGCATGCTCCCACGGTCCTGACCCATGTGCCGGGGAACTGCGAGGTGAGTTGCGCCGAAGTGTTCGGCCCGGTAGTGGTCGTGGCGACCTATGATTCATTCGATCAGGTGCTGGGGATGGTGAACGATTCGCGTTACGGGCTGCAGGCCGGGATATTCACTAATGACTTCCGGAAGATTTGGAAAGCATACGAGACAATCGAGGTCGGCGGGGTCATCCATAATGATGTGCCGACGTTTCGTGTCGATATGATGCCATATGGCGGGGTCAAGGACTCGGGAATTGGACGCGAGGGGGCGCGGTGGGCGATCCAGGAGATGACCGAGCCGCGCCTGTTAGTGCTTTCGACGCGATAGAGCGGTATGGCTATCGAGGTACTCAATGAACGTTTCAGGACGCCTCTTCGCCGTCATTCCCGCGAAAGCGGGAATCCAGTGTGTGAGGGCGATACTGGATTCCCGCTTTCGCGGGAATGACCACGGGCAAGCTCGCGCCCGTCCATATGTGGGCTTAGGAAACAAGCATTACTCGGGCGAATGATAGGAGATGTCATGCCGGTGCCGACGCTGACGATTGGTGCGACGAAATTGGTGATGGATCGCGGGGATATCACCACGCAATCCACCGATGCGATTGTGAATGCCGCGAATACCGGACTGCGCGGCGGTGCCGGGGTTGATGGCGCGATTCATCACGCCGGCGGACCCACTATCATGGAAGAATGCCGCAAGCTCGGCCGGTGCCCAACCGGCAAGGCGGTGGTCACCAAAGCCGGGAGATTGCAGGCGAAGTGGGTGATTCACGCCGTCGGGCCGATCTACGCCGGGCTGACGTCAGACAATACAGAATTGGCCTCGGCATATCGCGAGAGTCTCATGCGCGCTGTTGAGGTTCAGGCCAGATCGGTTGCGTTCCCCTGCATATCAACCGGGGCCTACGGATTCCCAGTGAAACAGGCGGCGCCCATTGCGATTGGCACAGTCTCCAAGTTCGTCGAGGACAATCCCGACAAGTTCGATTTGATCCGCTTCGTGATCTTCACCGATGCCGATTACGCAGCGTACTTCGGGGAGTTTACAAGGCGGGGGGCGGTGCGGGGGTGATGTAGGACGGGTGGCCCTGACCCCCGGTCAGGGCTGGCGTAATTCACCTCGTATGTGGTGGGCAAGATCGTTCGCGAACCGACCGTGCGTTACGCGGGCCCTGACCGGGGGGCAGGGCCACGAGTCCACGCCGTCGAATCCCCGAAATGCCGACGTCTTCCCGCGGCGGGGACGAGGGCGTATGCAATACGCCCCTACGCGTGCTGGAACCGCCACGTGTTTATCGAAGTTCTTCAGCGAGGATGACTGGTGGCCTTGACCCCCGGTCAGGGCTGGCATGACTCACCTCATGTGTGATAGGCAAGATTGTTCGCGAAATCGACCGTGAGTTGCGCAAGCGCTGACCGGGGGTAAGGGCCAGAAGCATTATCGTCCCGAACAAGGGGGACAATCAAAGGTCACGGGCACCCGGTCACTCATAGCACCCAAGCGGCGAGAGAGAAATAGAACAGCAGTGTGACGATATCGGTGAAGGCCAGTGTCACCGGACCTGCAGCGATTTTCGGGTCGAGTTTAAGCGAATGAAGGACGGCTGGCACGCTCAGTCCAAAGAAACACGCCGTGAGAAGTGCGAAGAAAACACCACCGCCGACCACCACCGCTGCCAATCCCGGCCCATGCCAGAACCACACAATCAGGCCGACGACCGAACCACAACTGGTGCCGAGAAGCAATGCTGTCCCGACCTCACGGCGAAATGCCTGGGCGTACCAGCGGAACGTTGGTCGCATCGAGTGCAAAGCCTGAATCGTGACCGTCATTGATTGGGCACCCACGCTTTCGGCCAATCCCAGTACCATTGTCAGGAAGAAGGCGAGCACCAGACTCTTGGCCAGTGTGATTTCGAAGGCGCTGACCAGCATCGCGCACAGAGTGCCGCTGCAAATAGTCGCAATGAGCCAACCGGCCCGGAAGCGAAACGCCCGCAACGGGGAGGCATCCCGGACTTGCGACGCGCGAAACCCAAGGGTTTCGAACACTTCATTCATCTGCTCCCGCTCCGCAATATCGAAGACCTCCTCCGTGAAAACGCTCACGTCCACCACACCAATCACCCGGCGCTGATCATCCACGACGGGAAAGGCGAGAAACTTGTGCAGGGCAAATAAGTCGCAAGCGTCCAGCAATTTTGCCGTGTGCGGGATCGCGATCACCCGACTGACCATGAGGTCGGCCAGACGTTGCGACAGCGGAGCAGTCAGGAGCCGGCGCGTAGGCAGTACGCCCACGAGCTGGTCTCCAGCGTTAACCACGTAGAAGTAGACGATCTTCTCACCGACCCCGTGCTCGCGAATAGAATCCAACGCATGCGCCACCGTAAGATCCTCTCTGAGTGTCGCGAAGTCCTTGCGAGCATGGGCCAGCACCGGGTCCATGGAATGGGGTGTTTGTCTGGTCATGGCGCGTCCTTTGCGGATCAGGATTGCGGCAGGGGCCATTGCGGTGGTTTGCGGATCTGATACCAGCCCCGAGTGTCTCAAAAGCAGCTGGAGAAATCAGAGCTTCCGTTTCCAGCGCGTGCCGCCGGGGGTGTCTTCTAAAATGACGCCTTTGGCGGCGAGTTCGGCGCGGATCTCGTCGGAGCGTGCCCATTGTTTGGTGGCGCGGGCGTTTTCGCGGTCGCGGATGAGCTGCTCGATTTCGGCGTCGCTCGAATCAGACTTCGTCTGATCCTTGATCACGCCGAGGACGCTGTCGAGGGAGTCGAGGAATCTCAGAGCCTGGGCAGCGTCCTGATGATCAACTGTGCCGGCATCCATCCTGCGGTTGGCTTCGCGCAGGAATTCGAAGAGGACGCCCAATCCACCGGAAGCGTTGAGATCATCGTCGAGACTGTCCTCGAAACCTGTGCGCGACTGGGTGATGAGTTCGGCGAAGTCGGGATGGCCGGCGCCCTCACCAGTGACCTCGGTCAGGCGCTGGCGGAAATCGCGGAGACGGCCGATGGCGTTGCGCGCCGCCTCGAGACCTTCGAAAGTGAAATTGAGCTGCTGGCGGTAGTGGGTCGAAAGCAACAGGTAGCGCACCGCCACGGCCGGGATCCCGCGCCCGGTCAGATCGCGCAATGTGTAGAAGTTGCCGAGCGACTTCGCCATGCGCCTGCCTTCGACGATCAAGTGCTCGGCGTGCAGCCAATGGTTGACGAACGGCACGCCGGTTGACGCCTCCGACTGGGCGATTTCGTTTTCGTGATGCGGGAAAATGTTGTCGACGCCGCCGGTGTGGATGTCGAAGGTCTGACCGAGATACTTCATCGACATGGCGGAGCATTCGACGTGCCATCCGGGCCGGCCGCGTCCGAGGGGTGTGTCCCAGAACACGGTGCCATCCTGGGGATCCCACGCTTTCCAGAGGGCAAAGTCAGAAACGGCGTCCTTCTCGTATTCGTCCGAGTTGACACGCGCCCCGACCTTGAGCTCGGCGAGGTTCATGTGCGATAGAGCCCCATAGCGGGGGAATGTTGCGATCCGGAAATAGATCGAACCATCATCGGCTTTGTAGGCGTGGCCGCTTTCCAGGAGTTTCTGGGTGATTTCGACCATCTCGGCAATGTGATGAGTGGCCGAAGGATAATGCTCGGCGCGCTCGATCCCGAGTACGTCGAGATCTTCGAAGAACGCGGTGCGGAACGGCTGGGTGTATTCATCGAGCGGGATGCCCTTGGCGTTGCAGCCCTTGATGGTCTTGTCATCGATGTCGGTGATGTTCATCACCTGTGTGACCTTGAAGCCACGATACTTCAGATAGCGCCGGAGCAGATCTTCGAACATGAACGTTCGGAAATTCCCGATGTGCGCCAGGCCATAGATCGTCGGGCCGCACGTGTACATGCGCACCTCGCCGGGCGTCATCGGGACAAAATCCACCAGCGCGCGCCGGCGGGTATCGAAAAACCGAACACTCACTTCTTCCCTGCCTTGGCTGCCGGTTTCGCACCGCGGGTCATGCCGATCAGTCCGGCCACGGTCTTTTCATCGAGACGTTTGATCACAGCCAGGGCCAGTTTCAATGTCGCGTCATAATCGGAACGGGCAAAGATCGAGTTGTGCGAATGGATGTACCGGACCGCCGGTCCGATGGACACTGCGGGCACGCCTGAACGCGACATGTGCACGCGGCCACCATCGGTCGCGCCACGCTCCATCGACGAAAGATGATACTTGATCTTGTTCTTCTCAGCGGTGTCGATCACGAGCTGCAGGAATGATTTGTGCGGGATCATGCCGGCATCAAAGACACCGATGGAAACGCCAGACCCCAGACGCTCTTCCGCCCCGCCCTCGGAACCCGGTGTGTCGCGGGCAATTCCCACATCAATGATCAGCGCGAGATCGGGATCGACCGCCCACGCGGATGTCGTGGCGCCACGAAGGCCGACCTCCTCCTGCACACTGCCGACGCCGAACAGCGGACCGGCCAGAGTCTTGGGCTTGATCGCCGAAAGCACGTCGCAGACCAGAGCGCAGGCGATGCGATTGTCGAAGGCTTTCGCCAGATAGAGCTTGTTGTTGCTCATAATCTGGAAATCGGAAATCGGCGTGACGAAATCACCTTTGCGGATACCGAGCTTCTTGACCACGTCGAATCCATCCATGGCGCCGACGTCGATGAACATCGCCTTGGGCTCGATGACTTTCTTGCGATCCTCATCGGCAAGCAGATGCGGCGGCTGGGAACCGAAGATACCGACGACCGGGCCCTTGCGGGTCTGAACCAGCACGCGATGGGCCAGCATGGTATGTCCCCACCAGCCGCCCAGAGGNNNNCATCCATGTGGGCGCCGACGAGCACGCGCGGGGATGCCGACTTGCCCGGGACCTCGGCTATGAGCGAGCCCAGACGGTCGGTGGTGACGGCGGCGTAGCCGGGCAGGTTGGCTGCCATGACCGAACGCACTTCGGATTCATCGCCGGGAGCGCCGTGTGCTTCGGTGAGTGATTTGAGCAGAAGTTCCGTCTTATCCACAAAGCCTCCAAAGTTACTGAGTCAGACAGGTTATCGACCCAATTGGCCCTAGCAGAATGGCCAGAATAGGAAAATCCGGGCTCGGACTCAAGAGCGTTTCGGGGGGGGCTATGGGGAGTGTGGCCGCGATCTCTGATCGCGGGCCGCCGAAGGCGGCTTCTGTCACAACGGGAATAGCAATACAGTTTCGCCGGAGTCCGGCCCGACCTGACACCCGCCCGAAGGTGGTGCGCTCGAGTGGTGCTGGGCTCTTAACTCGGCCTCCGGCCGACCGCGATCGGAGATCGCGGCCACACTGTGCCGGCGCACGCGCGCTCTTCGGACTTAAGCGCGTTTATCGCTACGGGATGCGATCACCGGTCACGCGATGGGCAACAATCCCAGGAGCTCGGACAGTTGATCGACCTCGACCGACTCGGTCATTCCCTCGACATAGCGCCGTAAAGGCCGCCGCACCAGGATCGGGGTCATGTTTAGCGCCTGGGGGCCGAGGACGTCTTCTTTCTGACGGTCGCCGACATACACACAGCGCTTGAGCGGCACCCCCAGTTTTCGGGCGATCAAACGGAAGGGCTCGGGATGTGGTTTCCGATAGATGCCGGTCGACGTGAACACAAGTTCATCGAACCATTGGCGCAATCCGAAGTAGCGGAGTTCCTCGAGATGATCGCGGGCACGGAAACACGTATTGGAGAGCAGGCCGATCTTGTATCCAGAACGTTTCAGCGTAGCGAGCACCTCCGGCGCATCGGGATACATGGTGACAGCACGGCGCACCGGGGCATAGTAGGCATCACAGAGTCTGGTCAATTCACCGGGGCGCAGTTTGATCTCAAAGGAACGAGCCTGATCGCGCAGCAGCGGCCCGATTTGATATTCGCGCATTTGCTCGGCGATACGCCGACGGCGGCGATTGAGCAGTTCGTCGAAACGATGCCAGAAGACTTCCGGGTCGGGTGGGGTGTGGCCGAGGCGGACAAGCCGGCGGTGCACCTCATCGAGGCAAAAGCGGTAGAGGACCGGCCACGGAATGTTTTCGAATTCGAGCAGGGTGCTGCCCATGTCGAAAATCACGGCCGCAAAACGGCCACCGCCCGGAGGTGTCAGCAGACGCCGACGTTTTGAGGTATCTGAGCGAACTGCCATGGGATCAGTCATAGAGGACACAACTCGGGTGTCGGATCAGGATCGCGCCTGGGAGGGCGAGGCTCCCGCCGAGCCATCTTTCGGCGCGGAAATACGCCCTTAGACCCGCGGCGACAGACCATGTCCAACAAACGTCTTTCCGCGCGGCGAAGAGGCTCGGCAGGAGCCTCGCCCTCCCTCTGCGATCATGTTCACCCAAGAGGACTCTGGTTCCCGACTTGCCGGAAATCACGGACGCGGCTCCAGTGCCAGTTGGCAGATGCGTTTGAGCAGGTCTGGGAATTCGATCCCCGCGGTACGTGCGGCTTTCGGGACGAGTGACAGACTGGTCATTCCGGGAAGCGTATTGACTTCGAGGCAAAAGAAGCGGCCGTCTTTCGACATGCGAAAATCGGTGCGCGCATATCCCTGGCAGCCGAGCGCGTTGAACGCATCAAGGCCCAGCCGCTGGACCTCGTCGGCCTGCTCGGGGGTCAGGTCAGCGGGACAGATATACTGAGTGCGGCCAGAGGTGTACTTGCATTCGTAATCGTAGATCTCGTGGGTGGGGATGATTTCGACGACCGGCATTGTCTGGCCGCCGAGAACGCCGACCGTGAGTTCGCGCCCGGCGATGAACTCCTCGATCAGAACACGCTGATCCCAAACGAAAGCATCGCTCAGCGCCTTGTCCCACTGCGATTCGTCACGCACAAGCGACAGACCAACCGTTGAGCCCTGACAACTGGGCTTGATGATCAACGGGAGTCCGATGGTGGCGCGGACTTCGTCGAAAGTGGGAATCATTCCTGGCTCGGCGGCAAACCAGCGGGGCGTGGGGATACCTTCCGCCGTGAAGATGCGTTTGGCCGCGTGTTTGTCCATCGCCAGCGCGGACGCCATCATTCCGGAACCGGTGTATCGAACACCGCACAAGTCGAGCAACGCCTGTAGCCGGCCATTTTCTCCGTCCCCGCCATGCAGCGCGATGAAGACCAGGTCGACCGACTTGAGATCGACCATGGCCAGATCCTGGGGAGTCAGCGCCGTGCCCATTGGATTGCCGTTGGAGGCCAGCACCGATTGGTCGGGCGGTGTGGTGTCGATCGATGCCGCACCGGCATCGGGTGACCAGGGAATCGCGCGCGGCGAAACAACGGGATCGAACGTCAGAATATGGAAGCCGGCATCGTGGAGGCCACGGCTGACGGCGGCGCCGGTGGCGAGGGACACATCGCGTTCGGAGGAACGGCCTCCGGCGAGAACGAGTACGCGCAGGTTCGAGGTGCTATTTGGTTTTGATCCGGATGGATGGCTCATTGGTTCTCCATGCGAGCGGCAATTTAGTTCTTAGGTCCATCGTTGCGCGCGACAATTCAATTGGGTTCTATGGATTGACGGGTGCCCTCACTCCGGGAGGACT
>JACRMA010000111.1 GCA_016235085.1 Candidatus Zixiibacteriota bacterium | reverse complement strand
CAACCCGACAGACTCTTTCCCATTGCCCCAACTCTCCAACCACTCTATCATCGCCTCATGTTCGAGCCTTACCGCTGCCCATGTGCCAGAGCACGGTCGAGATCGACTTGACCGCCGAACTCGAACGCGGCCAGACCGATCTGCGCGAAAGTATCGACCAAAGGCAGGACCTGAAACTCGATCTACCCAAACGCTTGCTGGTGACCTGCACGCATTGCGGCCGCCAGTTCATCATTCAACCCTGATTCGATTATGACCACCGGCGATCTTCTCACCAAAGCCAGCGGCGGCAATCACGCCAGACCCGGTTTCGTGCCGACCGACGATGACCTGTACTGGATTGGCACCATGCGCACGGTCGTCGTCGATACGATCCGCACCGGCCATACCGCGGCGATGCTGGTGATCATCGCTGCCCTCGCCGGATGGATTCTGATCGCCGCCGCGCTGTCATTTGATGCCGCGCCGGGGATCTGGAAATCCTCCACGGGTGTGCTCATCTGGATGGTTCCGTTGATCGCCTGGTCGGTGGCAATCTTCTATGCGTTGCGTGTTTTCTCGGTGCGGCGCTACCGCTACTTCTCGAATTCACCCGACTCCGCCCGCCAGGCCATCGTCCGCATTGCCCGCCGCAAGAATCGCGCGCTCCACTGGGCCATCGGCTTCTGGGCCGGGGGCGTGGTGATGTTCCTGTTCGCACTCGTTTTCGGTTACCTCTGACACTCTTAACACTGAAATCTGGATGAGGGAGGGCGAGGCTCCTGCCGAGCCTCTTGTCCGCGCGAAGATGGCTCGGCAGGAGCCTCGCCCTCCCTCCAATGTCCTTCATCCTTCTTCCTTCGACCCGCATTTCAAACAATCCCCCTTGCCTTCGTCCCCTGATCGTATAAGTTTCAGACACCCATGCTGCACCGCCTGCGCATTACAAACTTCGCGATTGTCGACTCGCTGGAAATCGAGTGCGCCGACGGTCTCGCGGTCTTCACCGGTGAGACCGGCGCCGGCAAGAGCATCTTAGTCGAGGCGATTCGCTTCCTTCTCGGCGGACGCGCCTCGGTCGAAATGATCCGCACCGGCAGCGATCTGACGGTGGTCGAGGGATTATTCGACTGGCCGCACGGTCTCAACATCGAGGATGTCGCCTCGGCCGACGACATCACCAGCCCGGTGTGGGTACGCCGCGAACTTCCCCTCAAAGGCTCCGGACGGTGCTTTGTGGGCGATCGTCTCATCACCCGGACCAGCCTGCTTTCGCTCGGCGAGCATCTCGCCGATCTTTGCGGCCAGCATCAGCAGCAGATTCTTCTCGATCCGCAACGACACATCGATCTGGTCGATTCGGCCGGTGGCCTGCAACCGCTCGCCGATCTGGTCAAGCAAGCCTGGTCGCGGCTTTCGGAGAATCTCAAATCACAGGCCGAGCTCGCCGCCGTCATCGAACGCCGTCGCGCCCAGCGCGAACTCACCGAATTCCAGATCAACGAAATCCGGACCGCCGCGGTGGCGCCGGATGAGGACGAACGTTTGCGTGCGGAGGTCGGCATCCTCAAGAATGGCCGCCGCCTGATCGAATCGGCGGAGCAGTCTCTTGGCGAACTCTCTGAGTCCGAAGGCTCTATCGCGTCGCGGATCGGCACCCTGTTGCGCGATGCGCGCAAGATGGCCGAGATCGATGCTCGCTGGAAGCAACTGGTCGAACGCCTGTCTCTCTGGCAGGAGGGGATCGACGACGCCACCCGGTTTCTCTCCGACTACCGCCACCAGCTCGACTTCGACCCCGGACGTCTCGAACAAATCGAAACGCGCCTCGCCGAACTGCACCGTCTCAAGACGAAGTATGGCGGCACCTGCGTCGCAATTCTTGACCGTCTCAAGGAACTGGAAGACGAACATCAGTCGGATGATCGCGACACTGGACGCGTTGCGGAGTTGAAGGCTCTGCAAACCGAGCTGGAATCCGCATTGCTGCGCCTGACAACCGATCTGACCCGCGAACGAACCGCCACGGGCGCGCAGCTCGAGAAGAATGTCAACGCGATCCTGGGGAAGCTCGGCATGGTCAATGCCCGCCTGCGCATCGAGTGGGAAACAATCACCGATGGCGGACTGAAACTTCAAAGCACGAATGGTCCGGCTTGTATCCGCGCTCAGGGTGCCGAGACGATCCGCTTCCTGTTTGAAGCCAACCCCAGCGAGGGATTCAAGCCGCTCGACAAGATCGCTTCCGGTGGCGAACTCTCTCGTCTGATTCTCGCGTTCAAGTCCGCTGCCCCGTCCGCACCGCGCGGCAACGGTTCGAAGAAGCTGTTTGTCTTCGACGAAGTCGATGCCGGCATCGGCGGTTCCATCGCGTATGCCGTCGCCAAGCAAATCAAAGCGATCTCCCAACGCGCCCAGGTATTTCTCATCAGCCATCTCCAGCAGATGGCGGCGGTTGCCGACACGCACTACCTCATCGGCAAGGAAGTCGTCGATGGCCGCGCCCATGTTGGCGTGCGCCGTCTCGACGGCGACGCCCGCGTGCGCGAGGTCGCCCGCATGGTCGCCGGCGACCAGATCACCGACCGCACCCTCCAGTACGCCGCCGAACTTACCAAGAAGAAGTAGGGTGGGTTCCACCCACCGTTGCCGCGAGATTCGTAGGGGCGGCCCTATGTGGCCGCCCGTGACCCCGCGCGCATAGAGCACGCCCCGCATCTATCGCCCCACCCCCACACCGGGGGTCATTGCCCCGAATCCGGATAGGGTGGAGGCTATGCTCAAACATGTCGAATATCCTGATCGGCCAACTCTCGGCTCAGCCGCACTCAACTTCTGCATCACCCAACGCCGAACTCGTCGCCCTCATCAACGATCACATCCATCCGCCGCAACCACTCAACGCGAACGACGTGTACGTCCGTTCGCTGCGCATCGTCTCCGATGACGTGAACGATCACGGCGGACGATTCCCCCGCGAGGAACACGCGCGCGTCTGCGAACTTCTGGTCGACTCACCCGTTCTGATCGGGCACGACCACTCTCGCCTGCCGGTGGCGCGCGCCCGATGGGGGATAGGCTCGCGTCGGACATTGATGGCGGGGTTGTGAAAGAAGGCTCCATCGGATTTGAATTCCGCCGCCCCCAATGTTCGATTTGTGCGCGTGACATCCGTAGCTGCGAACACGTTCCGGGACGCGAATACACCGACGAATCCGGAGTCGCCGCAACCGCCCATTATGAATACCGCGAGATCGTCCGCATTCTCGAAACCTCGCTGGTCTACCGTGGCGCCAATCCCGACACGCGTCTCGGCAACGAACCCGTGTTCAGCAAACTGTCGCCCGGGGGCCCGTCCGGTGTCGTGTTCGGAATCGTCCTCGACCGCCAGTCGAATTCGGATGGTTCGAGCCGCTACATCATTGCCCGCCGCGATCCGCATGATTCCACGATTTGTGATGAACTGGTCGCGGTGTCACGTTCGGCATTCCGCGTGGGCGATCTCGTCTTCAATCGTCATGGCATCTGGCGCAACTGCAACGCCCTGGCCCATCCTGCCCGGCGCACCGACAGGCCCATTCACTGCCTGGCCTATCTCTGCGGTCCAGGCCGCACCCGTTCTTGAATCAACTGTCCACTCTGTCCACTTGGTCCACTAAGTCCACTCCGTCCGCCAAAGCCATGCCCAAGTTCTCACTCCGCACCATCGGCAGCATTCTCGCCGCGCTGACCGCCGCCCTGACCGCCTACTACAGCACGGTCTACGGCATCCGCCTGACCGTGAATGAAAAAGCCGACCGCGCGACCGTGGAGCAGATCGACCGGCGGCTGGTCGAAATCGAGACAGTGATCAACCATGTCGACACACGGCTCAATCGTATCGAAACTCTTCTGATTGAGGCAAAGAAATGACCGAGCAGACTCAAGACAACTGGCAGATTGCCAAATCAGCGCTCTGCGCGCGCATCCGCCGCCGCTGGACCGCGCTCGCGCGCTTGAACCCGGAGACCACCGACACCGAATCGGTCGAAATACTCATCCAGAGCGCCGGGGATGATGCCGCCGCGCTGTTCCGGTTGGCCGACCAGGTCGACCGGCGCCTTGATCTCGCGTTTGCCTCGCGCGCCCGCCGTCCCGAATCGGTGCCCAATGCCACGCGCAGCCGGACCACGCACGACGAATTCAGAACCTGAAATCCAACCGACAATCCGTTCGCACTCCCATTCGGAGGACACATGACTGTACGTGACCACAATCTGGAATCGGTGGCCGAGGTCATCGCCACATTCAAGATCCATCAGACCGCCGGCGTCGACGACCTGACCGACATTCATCTCGGCAAAGCGGTGACCCTGACCGCCAGCCACGAAGTCGGTCCCGGCACCGACAATGCCATCCTGCTCGGCAAACTGATCGGCCTGACGTTGAGCGACGCGGACAATGGCAATCGTCTCGCCACCGTCCAAATCGGCGGGGTTTGCACGCTCCCGATCACCGCAACCAACCCCGTCGTCGGCAACCGCGTCGTCTGCGGCGCCAATGGCACCGTGAAACAGGCCCCCGCTCTCGCCGGCAACGATCCCGCCGGCGCCAACATCGCCCGAGGCACCGTCCTCGCGATCAACGGCACTACCGACTGCACCCTGCTCTTGAACTAGTTATTTCATAGGACCCATAGGTCCTATAAGTCCTATCCGTCCACTCTCTTTCAGAAGGACCCTCCATGGACCTCGACAAACTCTTCACTGAAACATCCCCCGTGCTGCTCACCAAAGCCGCCGAGGAGCCGCGCCTCACCGGTCCGGTCGACCTGGCGCGTGCCCGGGACATCACAATCACTCGCGACACCTACCTCGAAGCTGAATCCCGTGGTCTCACTCTTTCCGAACTGCTCGAGACCGACGACTACGACCCGTCGGCGCCCGAGTCGCCACTGGACGCCTTCGAACGCCAGCTCGCCGCGCGCGGCATTCGCGTAGGCGGAGCCAGCCCGCTCACCGTGGAACTGTTCTATCGCGGTGCGCCCGCGCTTCTGCCCGAATTCATGCTGCGGGAAATCCGCCGCGGCCAGGCGATGCGTCCCGAGCTCGCCGGGCTGGTCGGCTCGACCTCGCGCGTCGCGGGGAACCGCTACACTCCCTTCGACGTCGACGCCTCGATCTCCGACAAGCGCTGGTCGCTGCGCCCCATCGGCGATGGCGCCAATGTGCCCGCCGTGCTCGTCACGGAGCGCACCAACTCAATCGATGTCCCGGATTACGGCCTGGCACTCAAGGCGTCGTACAAGGCACTGCGCCACCGCACCACGACCCAGTTCAAGGTGCTCCTCTGGTACATCGGATACCGCATGCAGGTCGACAAACTCGGCATGCTCGTCGATGTGCTGATCAACGGTGATGGCAACGAGAATGCCGCCGAAGTGATCAACACCGCAGCCTCAGGCACGCTGGCGTACTCTGATCTCGTCGCCTTCTGGGCGGAACTGCACCCGTTCGAGATGAACACGCTGATCTGCGCCAAGGACAAGATCAAGACCATCCTGACCATGTCCGAGTTCAAGGATCCCATGGCCGGTTTCCGCTTCCAGTCGACCGGCGAACTGGTCAGCCCGCTCGGCTCGATGCTCGTGCGCTCCGATGAAGTCGCCGCCGACCGCATGATCGGATTCGACAAACGGTTCGCCGCGGAGGAAGTCATCACGCAGCCGCTGACGGTCGAATACGACAAGATCATCGAGCAGAAGTTCGAGGAGGCCGTGATTTCCGAATCGGTCGCCTACGCCAAGGTTATCCCCGACGCCGTGAAGATTCTCGACAGCGTCTGGGCGTAATACCGCAAGACCTGATCCGTAGGGGCGCCCCTGTGTGGGCGCCCAGGTTTCTCCCCAGACAATGCGATCCGGGCGGCCACACAGGGCCGCCCCTACCGTCCATTCCGAATCATCCATAACATCACATGCTTCACCGACTGATCTCGACCACCACGGCGGCATCCCCGGCCGGATTGCCCACGCAGGACCATCTGTTCCGGGTCACATCCGGTCCATTCGCCGGCCGCCTGATCGCATTGTACGCTCGCACGCCCTCAATCATCGCCTGGTCCTGCTCTGACTCGCCTTACACCTCATGGGCAGCTCCGGCGGACATCATCTCCGATGCCTCCGATGATTCTGCGGCCGCCGTGATGGATGGGCAGGGGAATCTCTACGTTGCGTACACGCAAGTGACCACCGGGGCACTCGTCTGCGTGAAACTGACTTTTGCCAGTGGCACCTGGGCCACTCAGTCGCCGGTGACCGTTTATGACTCCAGCACGTCGGCCAACCGCAATCCATCCCTTCAAATCGATTCGTATGACCGAATTTGGATCGCATGGACTCGCGACGATGCCGGCAGCATCACGATTCGCGTCAAGAAATCCACCGATGGCGGGCTGACATTCGGCGCCGGATCCGCCGACGCCGGCACCGACTTGTCGGGCACGACCACCGATCCCTATGCCAGACTCGCTGCCCGCGCGGGCTACCTTCACTGCCTGTTCACTGCCGGTGGGACATTACTGAAGAATCGGAGCATCTCGCTGGATTCCGCCCTATGGACTTCCGCGGAGACTTTGTACACCGGTACCGGTCTCGGGCGTGATCTGGCCGCCGCCGTTGCGTCTGACGGAATGCTTGGAGTCCTATTCGCTGCCGATGGTGCGCTGTTTCTCAAGGAATTCGACGGCGCCACCTGGGGTGCATTGCAGACAGTCAGTACCAACCCGGCGGTGTCGCCATCCTTGAGCTATATCAACAACGCCCCGCATGCCCAATTTCTGCAGGCCATCGGCACGTTGCAGAACCAGCTGCTTGAGTCACATCGCAGCGAAGGTGATTTCACTCCGCCGGCCGGAGTGCTCTCGCAATGCGCACCGCTGGAAACCTTATTCTGCTTCGATGCGGATGCCGGAGTCGCGTTTGCCGATCTCACTTCGGCCGCTGCCAGCGCCACCGGCGCCGATATCTTCCATTCAGCGTCTGGCGCACTCGTCGCGCACATCGATGATGCGGTGTATTTCGGAGCCGAGGATCAGTTCACATTCCTGCGGATTCTTCTCTCCACCGTCGGCAGCGGGGGAGTCATTGCCTGGTCGTACTGGAACGGCGCCGAATGGATGACCTTTGTCCCGGCGTCGGGCGGATACCACTTCGACGCGGCCAATGCCGGCATTCGGCTCTTCAGCGATGGCGGTACCCTGCCCGCCGACTGGCAGAAGACGCTGGTCAATAACACCAACCGGTACTGGATTCGCGCTGCCGTCATTGCGGCGTTCACCACGCCGCCAATCGGATCACAAATCACCGCAGTCCCCAACCTCACCACCTTCATCCCTCTCCGGGCGTAGGAGCGGGCCGCACGTCGGGCCCGCCCCTGCGGTTGACTTGGATGGGTGCAATTGGTGGAAAGTGACTCCATCGTGTTGCGGGGCGTATGCAATACGCCCCTACGAACGGAACATGACCTGAACAAGATGCTCGATTTCGGACGTACTCTAATCGCCCGCGCACAACCGAGATGAATTGACGCACCCGCCCGTAGGGGCGTATTGAATACGACCCGTTCGGTGGGGGCGTATTGCATACGCCCCGTTCGGTGGGCCGACTCACGTTCGCAGTTGCACAAAGCGCTTCCAACCTTCCACCGCTAACATCCGCTCAAACCCATGCCCTTCACCTCTCCTGAACTCGTGCGCGCTCATCTGAGCGATCTGCGCCTTGGTGAGATCACCGTCGACGGAATCGCCATCACCCTTTCCGGCACTCAGGCCGCGTCCCTGCCTCATGGCGGCATTGCACTCTCCTCCGTGAGCGTCAAGGCCGATCGCTCCGCCGCTCCAGCACGTGAGAGCCGGTCGTTGTCGGCCGACTGGGTGGCACTCTCACACGCGCAACTCGTTCCCGGCACGGCACTGGTCGCCTCCGACGGATCCCTGACCGTTGTGTATGTCGAGAATGAGGACTACATCGTCGATTGCGTCAGCGGACGGTTGCGCCGGCTCGCAATCGGAGCCATCGCAAACGGCCAGCCCGTGGAAATCTGGTATCGCTTTTTCCATGTCTATACTCTCGGCGACGATTTCACGGTCGATCCCACGGCGGGAACTGTCACCCGCAAATCGAGCGGGGCAATAGCCGATGGGCAGACCGTGCTCGTCGATTACCGGGTTCCTCTCGGCGCAGTCCCGGACAGCGTGATCGAACGTGCTGTCGCCGAAGCGTCCGAGTCGGTTCTCGCCATGATCGATCCCCGTCATGCCGAAGAACCGGTGAATGCCATCATCATCGGTGAGACCCACTGGGCCGTTGCCGCGGTCTGCCGCATTCGCGCTGCCGCCAGCCTTACCGAATCGGGAGCCGCCGTCCCGGCGGGCCGTGCGGCCGCGCAAGTGTGGCTCGAACTGGCCGCCAACTACGACCGTGCCGGCCGTGAACATCTCACGCGGTTCGCGGCGCCCATCGCGCCGTTACAGTCCGCGAAGCGAACCTGAAGGATCGGTCCTTTAGGACCTATCTGTCCTATTTGTCCACTCTCAAGAGCACACCCTAGTTGACACCCATGAACTCCACTTACTCCCAGCTCACATCCCGCCGCGCCTGGTATGTGCCCGGTCTCTCGATTACCGGCGACCTGCAAACACAAACTGTCGACGCCATCGGCACGGAAGTCGATGCCGCCGAGACGCGTGTCGTATTCTACCGCTTCAGCTTCGGCGGACAGGCGCAGGAACTCTCCTACGCCGGTATGACGGACCATCGGGGAAACCACCTTCCCGCGGCCATCGATCATCCCGTTGTGATCATCATTCCCCGCAACGCCATCGGAGTCGTGCTCGTTGGCCGGCCCGGAAATGCCGCGTGCCGGCTTGCCAAAACCAGCGCCTCAGGGGAAGATGGATTGGTCGACCTGTGGATCACAGAGGCAGGTGCCTGATATGTTGTCATTCACGCAATCGTCAATCGCCACACGCATGAGAGCGCTCGGCCCGGCGTGGTCTGCGGGGTGCAGTTTTCGCCGCCTGGATCAAACTTTGCCGCGAGATCAATCGCGTTCTGGATTCGCGGATGCCGTTGCGATTTGATTTTGATGAACTTGATGCCGAGCCGGAAGTCACTACGGCCACCGTCATCCCGATACCAATTGAGTCGAAGGCCACGACTTCGCCAAATGGTACCGCGAGAGACTCGCGTGGCGACCTGGCCATGGTCGAGGACCTGCTCGAACGCTGCTGGCGCGAAGTCGACTCCGCCGCCCTCAATGTCAAACTCGCCGACATTGTCCGTCTCCTCGAATTCAAGAACAAACTCCGCTCCGCCGCCGACGCCGAAAAGACCTTCTGGTCGATGATCCACGAAATGCGTCGCGAAGAACTCTCGCAGTTCGGCGCTGTCGAGCTCAATCCAGATACCGCCTCGGACGATGCAACTGACTGACTCAATCCGCGACGAGGGAGGGCGAGGCTCCCGCCGAGCCTTGCTTCCGCGCGCGAACCTGTGGACCGCGCGGGAAACAGGCTCGGCAGTCCGCCGTTTGAATGATTCCACCGACAATCTGATCGCGGCCGGCCAGATCAGTTCGAACAATTCGACCGCGTGGAATGACCCGACAATCTACTGTGGCGACATCTTCGGCGTCCGTGGGCACATCCTGGTCACGATCAAAGACACGCTGAAGTTCAAGTCGATGTTCAATCACTGCCGGCTCGACTCTGCCAGGCTCTCAATTGTCTTCACTGGTATTTCCGGCGGGCCCGGCAGCCTGAATTGCCATTTCATCAAACGGCACGCCAACGGGCGCGGCGTCTATGGCGCGTACGATGACAGCTGGTCATACTACTGCCGCTCGTCGTGGCGCAACCGCAAGGGTGCGACTGTCTACTCCTGCCCGGACTCAATCATGTGGCAGACTCCGGGAGCAACCGGCGCCGCCGATTACAACGCGGTCCCATTCGCAACTATCGCTTCGCCCGTCCCGTCGACCCGGTATCACATCGACGTCACTCCATGGATTGCCGGCGTGGTGGCCGGCACCGACAGCGTTTCCAATGGCATCATGCTTTTGGCGTCGAACGAAGACGGTTCTGATGCGGACTTCTTTGCCATCGCCAACATCTGGCCGTTCTACAACTCCGCCAAGGCGATGGCGCTTGAAATCTGGATCTCCAACTGGGACTGGGTCAAAGTGCGACTCGACTCCAATCGTGTGCGCGATGGCTGGATTACCGCCGATGATCCCGACACACTCATTTCCAGCACCTCTTACTTGAATGTGGGCACCGGCGCTGCGTCACCGCTTCAAAAACTAGTCGGGATGATCTTCCCGCAAGACTCCGCGCTGTTTGGTCCCGATGCCATCCCTGCGGGCAGCACAATCGATTCCGCCAGGCTCTGGCTCTATCTGAAGAACACTTTCACGGCCCCCAATGACACAATTGCAGCAGGGGAGCTGCTCACTGAGGCCGCCTTCGCGCCGGGACACTTCCCCTCCTGGGACTCCGCTGCGCCCGGCGTCGATTGGAGTGCCGGCAATTGGTCGGCCAGTGACATCATCCGGCGCCAGTCGCGATACGTGAATTCGGTCAACGCATGGTATTCCTGGTCCGGTTCGGGATTGGCTCAGATGCTTCAACGCTGGTTGGATTCCGCATCCACCCGCCATGGTCTTGCAATCTGGGACCTCGGCCCGAATGCAAACAAGTCCAGTGCGTGGGCCGACCGCACCGCGATGACATACGGCGCCCAGGCCGGCTCCCTTTTGGTTTGGATCACGCCACCACCGATTCGTCCACCCCGCCGCGCCTGGCTCGATAATCCTGATCCATTGAAGTAGGGGCGGCCCTATGTGGCCACCTGCGCGCCGAGTGGCCGGTGTGAACAGTCGCGGATGTCAGCTTGCGGACAAGGGGCTTTCAGCCCCTTGCACGTGACCGCGAGGATCAACGTTCCGCACAACGTCGCACGCCGGCGCCCACACAGGGGCGCCCCTGCGCAAAAGCCTGGAGAATCTCCAATGAACATTCCTCTTTGCAGCGTTAAGCTCGCCGTCCTGCCGTTGCTACTCTTCCTATGTGGAAGTGTCCATGCTTCCATCGCCCCCCTCATCGCCGGCGACGGCCCAAACGACTCGGTGCGCGTGTCGGTATCGGTGAATGACACACTTGGCAATGCCGCCAACGCCGACACGGTTGTGGTGATCTGGTCGCACAAGGGAATCAAGTTCGACTCGCTTTTGACGACCGCCGAGGGATATCGCACCGGGCAGTACGTTTTCGTCCACAAGGCCTCGAACGCGGGATCGGCAGGGGACTATCAAGTCTTGGTGCGCGCCCGGGTCAAAGGCCGTACGCCAATCACCAATTTCTCTTATCAGGTTGTGCCCGGTGGTCTGTTCACCCCCGCTACGGTTCACGACTCCAATCTCGCCAGATCTGTCACCGCCGATGATTACAAGGCCGACCTGTCCGCCATCGGACTTGGCAATGGAGCAATCCCCTGCACGCTTTTCGTCATGCGGCCCAACGGTTCCGACACGACCGCGTTGCAGGGCGTGTTTGTCCGCGTGCGAAATTCCGCCGAAACCGCGACTGCGGCCGGAGGGACAACCGATGCCAATGGCCGCATTATATTCACTCTCGAAACCTCGACCTACCACGCATACGGTTACCAGACCGGTTACCTGTTTTCACCGCAACCGGAGACATTGGTTGTTGGAACGGGCGGCATAAAGGATACGCTCTGGGCGGTTCCGTATGATCCCGGCGCTCCGGCGACGGCGAACCTGTGCCGTGTTTATGGCTGGGTACGCAACCTCCGCGGTGACACTCTCTCCGGCGCAACCATTCAGGCACGGATCGCCCAAACACCGCTCCGCTTCGGCAATCTCGTGATTTCCCCCTACGAACTGACGACCGCCACCGATTCCACCGGCCACTGGTTCCTCGATCTGTTCCCCACGTCCACTCTCACCCCCAACGACACCCAATACGAATTCACCATCCGCTTCACCTCCGGTGCGATTCTCCGTCGCAAGCTGACCGTCCCGAATTCCTCCCAATGGCTCCTCACCTGGTAGCCTTCACACAGTCGCGTCCGTAGGGGCGGCCGTATGTGGCCGCCCCGGTGCGACGCGCCTGGTGTCCCACCCGACAGGGTGTGTTGAAAAACCCCGGGTGAGGTCGGGAGACTCCGCAAGCATGAGATTGCTTCGGCGCAAAAAGCCGCGCCTCGCAATGACGTTTTTGTGGAATCAACTGAATGAAAAGTCATTGCGAGGAGCGTCTCCGCCGAAGGCGGAGGGAGCGACGAAGCAATCTCGTGCATTCCCTGTTCCAGAATTCGATAAGCAGGCGTTTTCAACACGCCCGAGAGGGTGGGGAAATTTGTAAGGCCTGCTCCGGTGGGTTCATGAACGAGGATGCTCAGAGGAATACGTCTGCTCAACAGCGCCCAGGATTCGTTACCGTGCAGGCCTTACGCTCACACCCATCCTTCGGATGGGGCACCAGCCCCGCCCCGGTAATACGACCATGTCGCCTGTGACACGCGGGGCGCCCACACAGGGACGCCCCTACGCCCCTCGTTCCTCCCTGCATTCTCCCCGTGACTCTACCTCCGTTATTCCGTACCATGTTCCACACACATGCGACTCCCCATTGTCTCCATTGTCGGCCGCCCCAACGTGGGCAAATCCACGTTATTCAATCGCATCCTGAAACGGCGCCAGGCGGTTGTTGACCCTACCAGCGGTGTCACCCGGGACCGCCACGATGCTATTGCCGACTGGTCCGGGCACTCGTTTATCCTGATCGATACCGGAGGGTTGATCTTCCAATCCGCCGAGGAGATGCAGCGTCACATCACGCTGCAATCGGAACTGGCCATCGCGCAGTCCGATCTCGTGCTGTTTTTGGTCGATGCCCAGACGGGGATTCATCCGGAGGATGCCGCCATTGCCGGGCTGATTCGCAAATCGAAAATCCCCGGAACCGACACGCCGACCCCGGTCGTGCTGGCGGTCAACAAGATCGATGAGACGGCCGACGAGCCCAACTTGTATGACTTCCTCGGGCTCGGAATTCCCGATCCGATTGGAATCTCTGCGCGCGGCGGCCGCCTGATCGGCGACCTGCTCGACCGTCTGGTGGCAAAGATCCCTCCGGTCCAGGCCGAGGAGACCGAGTCGCTGCATCTGGCGATCGTGGGACGCCCCACTGTGGGCAAGTCATCCCTGATCAATCAATTGTTGGGCGAGCCGCGCATGATCGTATCGCCGATCCCCGGCACCACGCGTGATGCGATCGACACGCGGCTTGAATTCGAGGGCCAGCCATTCACCCTGATCGACACCGCCGGGCTTCGCAAACCGGCACGCGTCAAAGAGCAGATCGAGTACTACACCGCTCTGCGCACCGTCGGAGCGATCAACCGTGCCGATGTCGTGTGCGTGCTGCTCGACGCCTCGCAGGAACTCTCGGTCCAGGACTTCAAGATCGCCGAGTCGGCTTCGGAGGCAGGGAAGGGGTTGGTCTTCGCGGTCAACAAGTGGGATCTGGTCGAGAAAGACACCAATACGTCCGGGACCTATGTGAACGACCTGCACGAGGCCGCCAAGACTTTCGCCTGGGTGCCGGTGGTCTTCATATCCGCTCTGACCGGGCAGCGTGCCGCCAAGGTTCTCAGCGTGGCGGCCAAAGTCGAGGCTCAGCGTAAACGGCGTATTTCGACCAATGAATTACGGCGCACGGTCCTCGAGGACATCAAGTACAAGCCGCCACCGGCCGCCAAAGGCAAGTTCGTCAGTATCAACTTCGTCACGCAGGCCGAGGGCATCCCGCCGATCTTTGTCTTCTTCAGCAATTATCCTCAGCTGGTCGGCGAGACCTACATCCGGTTCATCACCAACCGGCTGCGCGATCATTTCACGTTCGAGGGCGTGCCCCTCCGCATCATCCTCCGCCCCAAAGATTCCGAACACGGCTGAGTCTGGGTGGCACGGGCATCCTGCCCGTGGCCCTTACGAAGCGTTGTCCCTTTTGCCCGACGCCACGGCGCGACCGCAAGCATGGGCAGGCTGCCCATGCCACCGTGCCTGCCCGATTGCTCCCCGTACCGGGAATTCCGTATCTTTGAAGCCGTCAAGGTTGACATACACCCATGCCCCCGCAATTCATCAGCGAACAAATCCGTGTCGCCACCGACGGTGAGATCAAACAGCCGGTGTCATTCGTCTGGAAGGGTACAGAATACCAGGTAACCGAGATTCTCCTGTCCTGGTTCGATTGGGGCTTCCCGCCGGGTGCCTCACAGCGCGACTGGCGAACCCGCCGTCACCGGAATTATTACCGCGTTCGCACCAACACAGGCGAGCTCTTCGAACTCTATCTCGATCGTGCCACCCCCTCCGGCAATTCCGAGTGGTTCCTCTACCAGCGCCTCGATCCCGAGAAGTCATGACCCCGTCCACTTTGTCCACTCAATCCACTTCGTCCACTCAGTCCACTCCCCCCCAAAAACGGAGACGGCGCCCCGCTCCGTGAGCGGGACGCCGTCCGCACTGCTTAAGTCAAGCCAGCTGCGTTATGTGGTCGCGTCGTCAGACGTGCACAGCAGCGTACCGGCCTCGTTGATCGTCCAGGTGTCCGGTGTCGCATCGTCGTCCAAGCCCGGGTTCGGGGCGTTGGCGGTGCAAGTGAAGGTGTTGGCCGCAGCCACGAGCGAATACGTGTACCGCGCCGCTGTCATGATCTGGACACCGATCCGCGCAAAGTTGTCCGGGTTGTTTCTGTCGGCGGAAATACCGTTGCCCCAGTAGGTGTCGTATTCTTGACGATAAGCCTGCTCCATGACGTAGATCTGCTTGAGGAGCTGCTTGGCTTCACTCTGTTTGGACTTGGTGCTGGCGGCCATGAAACGCGGAATCGCCAAGGCAGCCAAGATGCCGATGATGACCACCACGATCATCAATTCGATCAGGGTGAAACCCTTGTTGGTGCGATGGAACTTGGACAGCATCTCGATCCTCCTTCTTCTAGAGATTGGTTTCTGTTCTCGTCTCTGTTTCCCTCTCTCGGCACCCCCCAACTGCGCGTGCCATCTCCTGTACTGGCAAACGATGTGCCGCTACGGCCGCCGGAAGCCGCTCATTTCCGGAAAGCGCTAAGCCGCTGAAGTCAAAGCGCTTCGACATTGGCGAAGTATGGACCCGCGCCAACACTCGCGTTTTGCGCCATCCCAAAACGTGGAAGGCTCTCGGATTCTGCCTTGGTCTTCGCATTTTGCACTGAGACGTCATGATCTCTTGCCTGCAAACCGCATGTATCTGGGGGTGTGGTTTTCCGCCAAGGTTATGGGCCTTTGAGGCGGTGGAGGCGACCCGACCCGGGGTACGACTTGGCCGGCGGGCCAAGGAACGACAGTTGAGAGCGAACGGTCGAAGCGAGGGGATGACTGCGAAGTCGCCTGGTCACTGCTGGAGCGTCGAAGGAAGGGGGGACGCGGGCCCCTGGTCCGCCGGTTGCTTGCTGAGACAGTCGTATCCGGTGGCGTGGATTCGAACCCCACGCCGGGCAATACTCAATTCCTAATTGTTCGAAAGAACGATCAATCAGTGACGTCGTTGCTGACAGAAACCAGTAAACCGCTCTGATCGATCGACCAGGTGTCGGGCGCCGGATCATCGTCCAGTCCCGGATTGGCGACCGTCGCCTCGGCGAGGAATTTCGTCACGCCTCCGTCTGTGGAGGTGATCGTGTAGGTATACCGTGCACTGTTCATGATTTCGATCACGAGCGGTGCAAAGGCCGTGGGATTGTTCTTGTCGGCGGGGCCGGGCGGGATGCAATACCTCTCGTAATACTGCCGATAGGCGTGCTGCTGAACATAGATTTGCTTGAGTATCTGTTTGGCTTCCGCCTGCTTGGCGCGAACCGCCGCGGCCATAAAGCGCGGGATGGCCAGGGCGGCGAGAATGCCAATAATCACCACCACGACCATCAGTTCGATCAAGGTGAAACCGGCGGCGTGGCCGCGATTCCGATGGCCCGACAACAGACGTCCTCCGCTTCCGCGACCCATTGAATCGTGACCCCTTGCTCTCATGACTCTCCGCCTCCTGATAATGCCTTGATCGAGCCGTGTCTTCGTGATCACCCTGCAGGGTGCATTGCAAAGCACGGGCCGGATCGACTGCTCTCTTCCTAAAGGTCGGCAAGTCAATCCGATACGATCATGTGCCGCAGATTCGAAAACCCCTATCAGGATGGATTTGAGGCCTTTTTGCACTTCTCGTTGCAATTTGCAAGGGTCCTTGAGGGCCGTCCGTGGTCACGGTCTGAGCCAATCTGGTCGAGCGCCGGGACCCAGACGATGCCCTGTTACGGTCCCTTCCGCGCGGCAACACGGCCAACGCGGGTGCTGGTGCCCCCTCGGAGGCCCTGGATCCCGGTTACCCATCCCCACAGGATTTGCAATGGGCGGTCGATCATGTTAATATGTCATCCCGCCACGGGCCGGAGAGTTCCGCCGGTTGTATAAAGGCCCAGTGGGGTTAGACGCACGAAAGGACGGAGTACATGCGGCAAGTCAGTTTCAAATCTCTAATTCTTTCCATCGGTATCAGCCTGGCGTTGGCGTCTGGAGTTTCCGCCCAGGGGATGTTCGGGACCAAGCCGGTCAAACTGCCTGCCAAGATCGCGTTTGTCCGCAACATGAACCTCTGGCTGCTGGATGCCAATGGCAGCACCGAAAAGCAATTGGTCGCCTTCGACAATGTGACCGGCCGGCTCGCCTGGCACCCCGACGGCAAACGCATCACCTTCGCGCGCAAGGGCGATTACAGCTACTCGCTCCCCGACGCCGGCGGAGGCAAGCATCCGTTGTTTGATCTGTTTCTCAAGCATATTGATTCCAGCCGGGTCAATGCCTGGTTCTGGGTCACCCACAACCATGGGTCCCACACACCCGAATGGTCCAAAGACGGCAAGTATGTTTTGTACGTGCACGACCTGAACGCAAATCAGGTCGACGCCGAGAAACCCGATTATCAGATTGAATGGCGAACATTTGACGCCAAAGAGGTCCACGCTTTGACGCGCAAGGGTGCCGCCCCGCGCGAATCCCAGGGAATCCAGCCGACTTGGTCACCCGACCGCTCCAAAGTCGCATTCGTCTACGTCGACGACATGAAGCCCGCGGGGATCGTGATTGAACCCGGCACCGGGATTGTGCGCTCCGAAGACGAACTCGGCAAAGCCGCCCTCGCGCTCACCAATCTCATGTTTCCGGAATGGTCCCCGGATGGCAAATGGATCGCCTGCGTCAATAGCGAGGACAGCGACAACGGCATCTACCTCATTGATCCGCTGACGCTGTCCAAACGCCGAATATTCGAAAAGACGGCGACAATCACGCCCCACCGTGCGCCGGTGAGCTGGTCGGCCGATTCCAAATGGCTGACGTTCTCCTCCAGCGATGGCTACATCTATCTCATGGACGCCGAAGGCAAGAACGTCACGAAAGTCTCCTCCGGCGGCAACGACTATTACCCGGCCTTCTGCCCGAAGTAATCCCATCAAACTTGGCGGCACGGGCTTCCAGCCCGTGCCGCCGTATCTCGAACAGCGCCACCCGGCCTGCAACCTTCGGGCCATCCCCCCGTATCAACCCCCGAATGATACGACCTGAACCTTCATCAATATCCCTGTCTGAACCTGGAGGTGCGCGATGGCCAAGGTAAGCGGCGGCGGCAGCCGGTTCGTCTTTGGTTCGATCCTCGTCCTCATTGGACTTCTGCTCCTGCTTTCGCAGATGCGAGTGCTCCACTTCTGGGACTTCGTGGGGACTTGGTGGCCTTGCATTCTCATCATCCTGGGGTTGTGGCATTGGGCCAACCGCCGATTCCAATCATCTGTCTCGGCTCTATTCATGATCTTCCTGGGCATCTTCCTGCAGGCCGTGGAACTCGACGTCATGGACTCCCGCGGATTCGGCCTGATGGCCGGCGCCATGCTGATTCTCCTCGGCGTGTGGGTGCTCGTGCGGCATTCCCGGCCCCCCGTGGATAAGATCTCCGACGCCGACTCCATGGACCAGTGGATCATGTTCGGCGGTGTGGAGCAGGCCCTCACAACCCAGCAATTCACCGGCGGGACAATCAACGTGGCCTTTGGCGGAGTCGAACTCGATCTCCGTCAGGCCGCCCTCGCTCCCGGCGATGTCTCGCTCTCGATGAAGGCGATGTTCGGCGGGATCGAAATACGTGTGCCGGAAAACTGGCAGGTCGTCGTGGACGGAACCGCCATCCTCGGCGGTGTCGAGGACAAAACCGCGACCGTTGCCGGCGACAAACTGACGCCAGGTTCGCAGTTGCACATCCGCGCTGTCGCTATCTTCGGCGGAATCGAAATCAGCCGGTAGCCGGCTAAACCTGCGTAGGGGCGGCCCTGTGTGGCCGCCCGTGACATGACGGCGCACGATGCGACCCCGGGCGCCCACACAGGGGCGCCCCTACGGCACGATCTCACGTTGAAATCGGATTTTAGAACGGCGTGTCGTCCGCTCCGCCGGAGGGATAATCGTCGGGGTAGGGTCCCGGCCCTTCGGCCTGACCGACACCGATGCCGACATCGCGCGACAGATTCTCGAAACGGGCGTAGTCTTTGAGGAAGGCAAGGCGAGCGGTCCCGGTGGGGCCGTTACGCTGCTTGCCCACGATCACTTCGGCAACGTTGTGGAGCGGATTGCCGGCCTTGTCGGTCGTGATATCGTAGCGCTCGGCGCGGTAGACAAACATGACCACGTCGGCATCCTGTTCGATCGCGCCGGATTCACGCAGATCGGACAACTGCGGACGGCGTTCGCCGCCCCGCTGCTCCACCTGCCGTGACAACTGCGATAGCGCCAGCACCGGCAGCTCAAGCTCCTTGGCCAGCGACTTGAGCGACCGCGAGATCATCGCGATTTCCTGCTGCCGGTTTTCAACATTGCGCGGGCCGTGCATCATCTGCATGTAATCCAGCACGATCAGTTGAATGTTGTGCTGCGCCTTGAGCCGCCGCGCCTTGGCGCGCAGTTCCAGAATCCCGATCGCGGCGGAATCGTCGATGAAAACCGGCGCTTCGGACAGTGGCCCGACCGCGATCGACAACGCCGAATACTCCGATGCCCGCAGCCGCCCGGTGCGCATCGAATGCGCGTTGATCTTCGCCCGCGAACACAGCATGCGCTGCGCGAGTTGTTCTTTGGACATTTCCAGCGAGAAAATCGCGCAGGGCTTGTGATGGTCGATCGCGAGATTCTCCATGATGTTGAGTGCCAACGCCGTCTTGCCCATCGACGGCCGCCCGGCCAGGATGACCAGATCGGAGGGATGCAGTCCGGCAGTCAACTGATCGAGCTCATCGAACCCGGTCGGCAGCCCGGTAATCCCGCCGCCGCGCCGGTTGTATTCTTCGATCGATTCGAATGTCTTTGGAAGGATTTCCGCCAGCGACACGAAGTCCTGCCGCCAACGCTTCTCGGAGATCGCGAATATCCGGCCTTCCGTGTCGTCCAGAAGTTCGCCCACGTCCCCCGGTGCGGTGTGGCACTCCTGCGCGATCCGGCTGGCCTCCGTGATGAGTTGCCGCAGGACCGCCTTGTCCTTAATGATGCGGGCGAGAGCGGTGGCATTGGCTGCGGTGAACACCGAATCGGCGATATCGATCAGGCCGTTCGGGCCGCCGCATTTCTGCAGTTCGCCGGATTTCTCCAGTTCGCTGGCGACCGTCGCCATGTCGACCGGCTCGTTGCGGTCAAACAACGCTAGCATCGCCGCATAGATCTTGCCGTGTGCCGGCTTGTAGAAATCCTCCGCGTCGAGAACTTCGATCACATGCCCGACCGCATCCGGGTCGAGCATCATCGCCCCAAGCACGGCAACTTCGACATCGAGCGCCTGCGGCGGCACGCGCGTCTCATAGGCGCGATCATTCTGGGCTGCGGAGTCGTTCGCCATGGGTAGATCGTCGTTCCTCCCCACATTAAACGCAGGGGATTCAGATGGAAACAATCACATTGTAGAGTGTGGAGAAAATTGTTAACGAACTGTGCAGACAGTGTTGACAATACCGCGTACAGAGGTGGGCAAAGCCCACCCTACCAGTTAGGCGGCTCTAGTGCCACAGGTAGGGTGGGCTCTGCCCACCTATTCCGCTCCCCTGGTCACAACGTCTCGCCCTTTGCGTCACTCCAGTGAGGCTTCCAGGTCACAGCTTCACCGGCTGCCCGCCCAGCTTCATCGACTGATCCGCTGCCTCGAGAATCGCCACCACCCGGCGTCCCGATGCGGCATCCGTGAGCGGCTGCCGCTTGTCGCGAATCGACTCGACAAACTCCTTGGCGACCAGGTAAAGCGCCTCGGTTCCGTCGAGACGCGGCGCGCGCATGTCGCCGGTACGGTATTGCACGAGGGTCTTGTGGATTTCTTCCACGTTATTCGACGTAATCGTCACGCCCTTGTCGTAAATCTTGATCTTCTCCGAGGGTTCCGTGTCATCGTAGACAATCATCTGTTTCGAACCGCCGATCAACGTCATGCGCACTTTGACCGGCGCCAGCCAGTTGACATGGAAATGCGCCAGCGCCGATCCGCCGAACGACACCGTCATGTACGCGATATTGGCCTGCGGCCGGTTGAAATGAGACTGGCCGACCGCCGAAACCGATGTCGCATTCGGTCCCATTATCGCATCCATGATCGATAGATCATGCGGCGCCAGATCCCACAGCACATTGACATCGTGCTGAAACAGCCCGAGATTCACGCGCACCGAATCAAAGTACAAAACGTCGCCGATTTCCCCCGACTGGACCAGGTCGCGAATTTTCCGCACCGCCCCGTTGTACAGAAAGGTGTGATCGACCATCAAGGTCAGCCCGCGTTGTTTCGCCACTGCGATCAAGTCATCGCACTCGGCGCTCGATGCACACATCGGTTTTTCCAGAAGCACATGTTTGCCCGCCGTCAAAGCGGCCTTGGCCAGTGGGTGATGCGTGCTGACCGGCGTGGCAATGACCACGGCATCGATCTGGGGATCGGCGATCATCTCTTTGGCATCGGCAAACAGCCTGATCGTCGGATACCGGTCGGCGATGAACTTTCGCCGCGACTCCTGGGCATCGGCCACGGCATCCACCGAGGCATTGGGCGCCAAAAGAAAATTCCGGATCAAATTCGGTCCCCAGTATCCCGCCCCGATCACACCGATTCTCAGCTTGTTCATGGTCCGGTCCATCCTTTGTTGAATCAGAAATTCACGAACACCCCGCAGGGTTTGACGATACTGATGACCATGCGGTACTGGCCGATCTGACGGCCCCAGCGGTCGGAAAGATCGTCCTTGTGCGCGGTGCCGTCGATCACAATCTCGCTGGCGGCTGTCTTAAAATCCAGCGGCTCCTCGGCCCAGATCCGCGGATCATCCCCTTCGTAATAGCGCTCAATTGACCCCAGCGTGAAACTTGGGCCGATCCAATGGTGGTAGTCGCGCACGGGAAGATCCCCATACAACGTCGCCCCGCCCGGCGACGTGCTGGATGGCTCAACCGAGAGGGAAACCGTGATCTCTCGGTGTGCCAGAATCGAGTCAATGATCGGGCTGTCCAGCGGAATCACCACCCATTGGCGGATATCGCAGAGCCGTTCATCGTAGGCCGCCGAAAAGACCGAATACGAGGGCTTGTGATAGAAGAACTCTTTGACGATGAGGCTCTCAGCCGGTACACGCTGAACGGCGCTGCCGATGGAAACGTTGACGATGCAGTGCTTGCGGGCATCGACAACCATGTCGATGGATGCGAACGCCGCCTCGATCGAA
>JACRMA010000110.1 GCA_016235085.1 Candidatus Zixiibacteriota bacterium | reverse complement strand
CCACCGGAATTGGAGTTCTGGCCTTCGCGGCGAAGCGATTCCACAAGACGGCGGGATGATTCAGAGAATTCCAGATGTGGCGCGGACGCCTTCGGCCGCGTTCACCGCGAAGCGGTGGAACTGATGGTCCGCGCTTCGCGCGGACGCGGGCGAGGGCGCCCGCGCCACATTCACTAGCCGGGTGCCCCATCCGCCGCGGCGGACTGTGGGTCCGTCCCCCGCGCGCAACAACGTGCTTGGCCTCACCACGCTCCCACAGCAAGCTGTGGGGCACCCCGGCGCGGAGTCACCCTCACCCCCGGCCCCTCTCCCGAAAACGGGAGAGGGGAGGAAGTGTCTCAGATTTTGTGAAGTCTATTTCGTGCCGGGTTCAGCGATTGGTGGGCTGATTCCGGCGATGCGGGCTGCCAACTCGGTGGAACCCTCCCAGTCGGAGCGGGAACAGATCACGAGCTTGGCGCCATCGGGCGACCCGCCACCGTGCATGCAGCCGGGTACACCCGAACCGATCGTAAGCCACTCAACCAGGCGTGCGGCGCGCACTCTGGTGTCGGCATCGACCGCGGCACCGAGGTATTTCTTCAAGCTGGCACCGTATGTCGGACTCTCGAGATCGATCGAAGACGGCATGCAGCCTGTCTCGGCGATGCCGCCGGCGATCTCCTGGGCGAGGCGTGAGGTTTCGTACGGAAGTGTTGCGACATGCGTCTTGTTGACGTTGGCCAGAAGCGCGTCGGGAATCCACACGCCGGATGGGTGGGCCTTGCCCAACGCGGCGGCCGCGATGCCAACGCCGTACGTGGTCTCATTGTTGATCTGCATCTGGACCAGCTTGTCTTTGAAGACTTTCGACGATATCCCATTGGCGCGTGCCATGAGAATCGCCGCACCGATCTTGATATCCCCCTGGCCGGCAACGCAGCCGCCGATGGCGGCGCGGTACGGCATGATGAAGTTCATCACGGTCTGGAGCGTGGCGCCGACCTCGCCATTGAGGAATATGCGGTTGTTGGGCACGAAGACGTCCTCGAAGAGCAAGTACCCCTGGGTGATCCCGCCGATGCGATTGGGATTGTCGATCCCATCCTCCATGTCGCGGGTGTCCGAGGGGCGTCGCGCTTCGACGACGGTGAGGCCATCGGCGTCGCGAGGCACCGCGAAGGCAATCGACCAGTCCTCCTCCCCTTCCTTGTAGGCCGCACCGGGCAGGACGAAGACTTCCTCGGCGGCGGCGGCGCCGGCGATCATAATCTTGGCGCCGCGCACAACCACGCCGTCGGGACGGCGCGAGACGACACGAAGGTTCATGTCCGGGTCGGACTGTTGCGACGGTGTTTTGGTGCGGTCCCCCTTGGGGTCGGTGAGCGCTCCGCAGCAGGTAATGTCGCGGCGTTGGGCGTCGGCGAGCCAGGAACGCAGACGGTTGTGATAGTCGGTCCCCTGTTTCTTATCAAGATCGTAGGTCGTGGCCCACATGGCGCTGATGGCATTGCCGCCCACACAACGGCCGCCGGTACAGGTGCCGGTGAGCTGGAACGCCCAGCGCTTCATCTTGCAGATCGCGATGAAATCATCCAGGTTTCGCGCGATCGCGAGATAGCGCGAGGCGTTCTCGCCAATCAGATCAGAGAAGACGATGACACGGTCACGGTGCTTTTCGCATTGGCCCGCTTTGAAGATCTGGGCGTGCCCTTCGATTGTGCGCCGGGTGGCCGGGTGGGTGGTGACGTCTTTGATCAGTTCGCCGAACTTGTAGACGTTGGGCCGCATCTGTTGCAGGGCCGCTTTGTATTGTTCGGGGGTGCGCAGGGCCATACTGTATCCTCGTCGTATTGTCTGAGTGACAGTTCGCCAATGACTCGCCTCGAATGGCTACCTTATAACAACTATATCGTCCTACGGTCGGGATTCCAGAATCGGATGTGGGGGATGAAGAGAAATTGACAGGAGTTGGTACGTGTCCCCCCAACATCATTCCCGTGAAAGCGGGAAACCAGGGACGCAACGGCGACTGAGCCCCAGTGTTCGCGGAGATGACGTTTATGAGTTCGGTGATACCCGACGTCGCCCCTGTAATAACGGCCGGCCACATCGGGCCGCCCCTACAAACGACGTGGTGCGCTCCTACAGGCTGAACTTCCAGGCGCAGAACCACTCGGTGGGGTGCTGATCTGGTGGGCAGCCCAAGCACTCGGTCTTGATACGCGGGTCGATGGCTTGGGCGAAGGTTGTGTACTCGATGATCCCGGCGGACTTGCATGGGTAATCGGCAAGGCCCTTGCGCTGTCGCGTTGATTGCACGCGGCAATCGTTCATGTAGAGAATCAGCGTGGATTTGTCGGGGCGTTCGATGCTGTAGCGATTGATTTGCGCATAGAGGCGGCCATCGAGCGCGGCAGCCAGCGCATCAAGTGGATCGTTCTCGGGAATGTCATGGGTGAGCTTGATGCCAGCCGCCTCGAAAGGCGAGAATCGGGCCCACGCCTCGTTGTTGCAGGTCTGCGCGGCCGCCATGCCCCGGCGCTGCTCCACCGCCTGAAACCAGATGCCATCGTTGGCCAGCCAATTGGCGGACAATCCGTCAAGCAGGGCTTTCAATTCTTCGGGAGACTTGTCTTTGAGCGCGACCGGGATGCCATGCTCATCGACCGGGAAGCCGAGGACCTTGGCCAACCGGGTCATTTGGATGGCGAACGATTTCTCCCAGACAGTTCGCTCCAGCTCGATACAGGCTTGCAGGCCGAGGTTTTCCTCGACACGGGACTGCCATAGGCCATAATGGACAATCATGCGATGGAAGGCGTCGAGGATGTCGCGAATCTGGGCAGAGGGCTTCGAATCGGTTTCAGTCGGATTCTCACGGGTTGAAGATTCGGGTTTCATGAACGCATGAAAGCGTTCGTGTGCAATGCGTGTCAAGATGGGACATGGTGCAAATGTCCTAATCGCCAGGCGTAGGCGCGTATTGCATACGCCCGTTTCCCGAGCGACCAATTGGGTCAGGTTGGATTGGTCGCGGGGGAGGGTATCTCCAGTATCCCGTCGCCATCGGCCCACCAACGGGGGCATATGCGATGCGCCCCTACAGAAGGGACAACAACTGGCTGCCGATAATTACTCTATGGGTGTGGGTATGAGACCGACTGAGGCAGCAACGACGAATGTGCCGGGGCAGAGTTTGCCACCGCATGACAAACGCGCGGTGTTTGATCAGTACTGGCGCACGCGTGATCTGCCTTCGGCGGATTTGCGCACCCGGCTGCGAATCGAGATTGTAGAGCGGTTCCTCGGTGACCGCAAGGGGAGCCTGCTGGACGTCGGGTGTGGCCGCGGTGCTGTGGCCGCGCGTTTCGCCGAAGCTGGATACTCGGTCACTGCGCTGGACATCTCGCCTTTGGCCATCAAGATGACCGAGCGCTTGCACCCGGCTATCAAGGCGGCCGTTCTTGATCTCGAAAGCGAGCCGCTCAACGGCAGTTTTGATGCGATTCTCTGCCTGGAGATGTTGCAGCAGGTGCGGGATCCCGTGGCGGTGCTCGCCAAGCTTCGAGATGCGCTGGCTCCCGAAGGCACGCTGATTGTCAGCCTGCCCAACGAATTCCATCTGGTGCGCCGTCTGGCGATCCTCGCAGGGCGGGTCAACTTTGGCGGAATCGAGGATACCCACATCAAGCTGTACACTCCGGCGGAGCAAAAGCGGCTGATTCACGCGTGCGGGCTCCACGTAGAGGAATCCGTTTCGCAATCAATCATCCCGCCGCGCTGGCTGGGCGGCTGGGCGCATCGAATGGGGAACGCTCTGGCGAAACTGATGCCGGGCTTGTTTTCTTTGTCCACCATATATGGTCTGACACCCGAGTGATTTCATGGCCGAAGCGATTACACGCATCAACGATACTGCGGGAACGTTCTCGGAACGATTCCCGATTCTGTTCGATCCGAATGGCCGATTGCAGAAAGCGGAAAAAGTCGTTGCCGTGATGTTCGACTATTGGGGCCGGCAGGCGCGGTCGAAGACGGTCGTCGATGTCGGATGCTCGACCGGGATTATGACCCGCCGCTTTGCCGCGGCGTTTCATCGGGTCATTGGGCTGGACACCGACCATGTGGGCATCGGCAATGGCGCCCGTCTGGCGCTGGAGGCGGGGATTGGACGTGACACGCTGCAATTCTGNNNGGCCGAGATTCTCCGGGTGCTGAAGCCGGGCGGAATCTGTTACTTTGGCATCGGCACCCGCCATGTGCTGGTCGAGGGGCATTACAAATTGCCGTTTCTCTCCTGGTTGCCGCATGGACTGGCCGACGTATACATGAAGCTTGCGGGGAAGCAGGCGCGGTACGATGTATTGCTTCTTTCATATCGCAATCTCAAGAAGCTCGCGAACAAGTTTCAAGTCGTGGACTACTCGATCGACATCATCAAACGGCCGGAACATTACGCTGAGGGCGGGCGCGGGATGTTGCGCCGCTGGGTGCAACGCTGGCCGGCTGGGATTCTGAACCTGATTCTCCCGGCGATCCCGATTCATGTGTGGGTCCTGGTGAAGCCGGGAGACGATACCGCGGCGGTGGCGGGGCGACGGACGAGCCGATACACCGCGACGGGAATGGCTCGTAGCGGCGGCCCCATGTGGCCACCCGTTGCGAAGGACCGAGGATAGTTCATGGATCCGGCCTTGCGTAGCGCCATCATGTCCTCCCCGTGGTCGTGGGTCCTGGTCTCGATGCTGGGACTGGCGGTTGGCAGTTTCGTGAATGTGCTGATCTGGCGGCTGCCGCGCGAGGAGTCGATCCTGCGGCCGGCTTCGCGGTGTCCGAAATGCGGGAACGCGCTGAAGTGGTATCACAATATCCCGGTATTCTCATGGCTGGTGCTGCGGGGAAAGTGCGGGTTTTGCCGGGCGCCGATCCGGTGGGTTTACCCTGCGGTGGAGCTGATATGCGGCGGATTGTTCGTGGGGTTCTTTGCCAGATACGGACCGACCGTGTCGACGCTTGCCTTCTGGTATCTCGCGGCGACATTGATTGCCGTGCTGTTCATCGATTGGGAGTTTCAGATCATCCCCAATGAGCTGACCTACTCGGCGCTGGTTGTCGGATTGGGCACTTCATTCTTCAGTCACCACATCACCTGGTCGCAATCGCTAATGGGTGCGGCGGTGGGATTCGGGGGATTCCTCGGACTGGCATACCTTGGCAGCTGGCTGTTCAAGAAAGACAGCCTGGGCGGCGGGGATATCAAGCTGGCCGCGGCGATGGGGGCGTTCCTGGGGGTTTGGAAGATCCTGCTGGTCTTCATCCTCTCCGCCGCCATAGGGCTGGTGTTGGCCGCAATCGGGATGTTCTTCTCGGCCTCGTTACGGAAGCACCATACGATTCCTTTCGGCCCATCCCTGGCGTTGGCAGCGTTGCTGGCCGGATTCTGGGGCCAGGAAATCATCCGGTTCTACATCGAACATTTCATCGGGAATTGAGTTCGCGTTAGCAGCGAACCAGGTGGGTGGAGCCCCCTTGGAGTTCCTGCGTCCTTCCCGCGAGAACGGGACTCCTGCGCTGCTCTCACGCGCTGGTTCCCCGCTTTCGCGGGGATGACATTAGGAGGGGCGGGGATGACATTAGGCGGGGCGGGGATGACATCAGGAAGGCAGGAATGATTTCAGGGGGACGGGAATGACATCGGTGGGGCGGGAATGACATCGGTGGGGCGGGGATGACATCGGGAACCTGTAAGGAAGTTGGGGCGGACCTGCACGTTGGACGGCAATCGGTACGCTTCGGGAAGGTCGTTCCCGGACATACCACAGCCTTTCCGCCGGAGGGTTTCAGGCGTTTGGCCTTGAGTTCTGGGTTTTCGTTTCGCTGGTCAAGTCTTGGGTGGGGGGATCACCCGGACTCGTCAGTAATCAATTCGTATCCGGCCTTCTTACCGTCGATCTAGCGGGAAGTGTTAATGCTCTCCTGGGTACCCCGCTTATGCTTGCTGTGGCAGGCCTTGCACCGCTTCGGAGATTGGTAATACCCTTTCTCCTCGAAGTAGTCTTGAGCCGAGGCGGTGAATACGAACTCTTCGCCGCAATCGACACAGACCAGGAACCGTGGTTTACGCCCATTTTCTTCCAAGTGCTTCTCCTCCCTGAGCCCGGTTGTCCGGGTTCGCGTTAATTGTAGCACTGAGACCACGTCGTGAAAGCCTGCAGGGGCCTTAGGCGAATTCCCTGATTTTGGCCCTTTGATCGTAAGTAAGAATGACTTTCACGTGCTTAACCCAATCCCTGGGTGAATTCACTCGCCGCCGGGTTGACCCTCGCGTCTCGCAAGCGGACTTAAGACCGATTCCGTTACCACCGATTCGCCGTGGGCCTGACCCTGATGGGGGCCCGCCGGGTTATGGGCCAGACGACACAATCTTTCGGTCGCGCTGTCAAGTGCAAAGTTGGCCGTTTGGGATGCCCCCTGTCGAATGTGGAAAAGTGGCCCGGACTCCCCCGGTCCGGCCCGCCGGCCGAATCTTCCTCCCCTGCCGATGACAAGTGCATTCATCCTACCCAGGATAAGTGCATAACCGGCCAGACAGGCGGGCTCATGGCGCTAAGGGCCGCCGCGCCGATCTTAGTTGCGCGACGCCTCGATGTTGTATCGTTTCAGTTTCTCAAACAAGGTCGTATAGTCAATCTTGAGTATTTCTGCCGTCTTGCGCTTGTTGCCGCGTGTCTGCTCCAGTACGCGAACGATCAGCGCCCGTTCCGCCTGCATCTGGGCGTGCTGGCCGATTTCCTTCAAGCCGGCGTCGTCACGCAGGCGGATGTCCTGGTCGGAGGGGATGCGGATGGCCATGTGTTCGGGGCCGATATAACGCGACTCGCAGAGGATGATGGCGCGTTCGACCGTATTTTCGAGTTCGCGGACATTGCCCGGCCAGTTGTACCGATCCAGCAGTTTCAGCGATTCCTGGGAGAGCTTCTTGATCGGCTTTTTCATCTCAGTGCAGTACTTCGAAATGAAGTATTCGGCGAGTTTGGGGATATCGTCCCGGCGGTCGCGCAGGGGCGGGATGTTGATCGGGAATACCGACAGACGGTAGAAAAGGTCTTCGCGAAAGGCCTTGTTTTCGATCGCCGCCTTCAGATCGATATTGGTTGCCGCGATCACACGAACGTCGACGGAGATTTCCTTGGTACCGCCCAGCCGCTCGAAGGTCTTCTGTTGAAGGAAACGCAGCAGTTTCGCCTGCAGGGACATATCCATGTCCCCGACTTCATCCAGGAAGACGGTACCGCCGTCGGCGATTTCGAACTTGCCCAGCTTCAGCCGGTGGGACGATGTGAATGCACCCTGCTCCGACCCGAAGAGTTCGTTTTCCAGAAGTTCACGGGGTATGGCGGCACAGTTGATCGTGATATAGGGTTTGTCTTTGCGCGGGGACAGTTGATGCACACCCGCCGCGAAGAGCTCTTTGCCGGTGCCACTTTCACCTTGAAAGAGAACAGTGGTCTCCGAAGCTGCGACCTTCTTGACCAGGGATTCCACTTCGATCATGACCTGCGAGGAGCCGATGATCTGGTTATACCCGATCCGCGTAGCCAACTCATTGCGTAACAATGAATTCTCTGCAAGCAGGCGGCGGTTCTCCAGAGCCCGGTCGATCAGGACATTCAAGTAGTCTGGGTCGAATGGCTTGGTCAGAAAATCGAACGCCCCGCGCTTCATGGCGGAGACCGCGGTCTCGATCGTCCCAAAGGCCGTCATGACAATCACGGGCGTTTCGGGGTCGGATTCTTTAATGGCACTGAGGACTTCGAGTCCATCCATTTCCGGGAGTTTCAGATCGGTCAAAACAAGATCAAAGCGGGTGGCTTTGGCTTTTTCGATGGCGGAATGGCCGTTGCGAGCGACTTCGACTGCGTGACCTTTCGTGGTCAAGGTGTCCGCCAGCATACGGCGGACGGAATCTTTGTCTTCTACGACAAGAATCGAGGACATGTGTCTGGCTCCCCCTTAGGTGGCACTACACTCTGTGTATCGGCTGGACCCCACATTTCCCTTACCGGTGGGGGGCCAATCCAACAGCCCCGCGGATGAGATTCCCCGGAAGATGGCCATCTATAGGCACAGGGGGCGACCAGCGACTGGTTCCATCACCGGCCTTGAACCAAGGGGGGCAATGGGGTATAATGTGCGGACAGGTGAAGTGGAGCACATGGCCCTGACGGAGGAATGATGAAAGTCAAATCATGGGAAAAAGACGGCGTGGCGATTCTGGAACCCAGCGGCAAGTTGATGGGCGGTCCGGACACCGGCGAACTGGATGAAAAGCTCTACGCCCTGCTGGGAAGAGGCGCGAAGAAGGTCGTCATTGATCTGGGGCAGACCGAATGGATCAATTCCTCCGGTCTCTCGATTCTGATCCATCATTGGAAGAAGTTTCAGGACGCCGGCGGCAGCCTCCGTTTGGCCAATCTGACGCAAAGAATCGAGAAGATTCTGGTCATCGCCAGGCTGACCTCTGTGTTCGATTGTTACGATTCCCTCGATCTGGCTTTGGCCAGCTTCAAGTAAGAACGGATACCACGGGTTCTATTGCAGGGTGCGTGCTTGCGCGCACCCTTTGCTTATGACGGGAACGGCCTAAGCGCCGTTGCCGGGCGTGTCGGCGCGTTCCCGCTGCCATTCAGAGATGATGGTCAGCAGGCGGTCGGTCTTGCCCTGCAGGTTTTCGATCATCTCACGCGACTCGATCAGTTCGGTGCGTGAATCGGAGACCTGCTGGGACAGAAGTTTGATCTGGGAAAGCAGCAGGTCGACTTTCGTGTGAAGACCGAGGAGCAATTCCTCGAACTCGAGGTGATCTTCGTCGAAGATCTCCTGCAAACGATCCGAGGCGGGATCGGCCCGGGGTGTGGAACCGGGCGCTTTCTTGTCGGTCACGAACTGCTCCTACGAGCCTGAGCCGGCCGGAAGCGGCAGGCCATTCGCCCAAGTCAGAGCATTGCGCAGAGCGCGAAAACGGTTGCTGTTCGAAGGGGCGCCAAGCACGACCACGGTTATGTCATGGCCATCTTCGGCGGCGCTGCGCGCGGCGATACACCAGCCGGCGGCGTCAATGTAACCGGTCTTGGAACCGACGAATCGGAATCCACCCCTCAAGAGCCGGTTAGTGTTGACCAGGTGATACGGCCGGCGGCGGTTGATGCATTGAACAGTCGTCTCTGGCGTGCTGGCCACCTGCCGGAGCAGGGGATTCTTGAGAACGGTATTGAGCAGGAGAGCGCAATCGCGCGCGTTGGAGACATTCTCCTCCGCCAGCCCGGTCGGCTCGACAACGTGGGTCGAGTCCATGCCCAACTGATGTGCCCGGTCATTCATGCGGGCAACGAATTCCTCCTTGGACATTCCCGCGGAGCGCGCGAGCACGCGTGCGGCGCGGTTGTCCGAACTGACCAGCGCTGCGTAGAGGTAATCGCGAAGGGCCAGTTTGTCTCCGGGCCGGAAGCGCGAACGGCTCGACTCGAAAGCGTCCTCTTTGGTGACCTGGACAATCGTGGACAAGTCCACGCCGGATTCGACGAAAACCAGCGAGGTCAGAAGCTTGGAGAGCGACGCGATCGAGCGCTTTTGAAGCGCATTTTGGGTATAGAGGACATCGTTGCTGACGTTATCGATGATCAGAGCCGCTTCGCACGACATAACCGGACGGCGACCACGAACTTCAATCGCTTGATCAGGGTGAACCGCCCATTTGGGCAATTCGAGCTTGGGGGGAGCAGACTCCTGGAGGCCCAACGGCGATGTGACCAACTCACGTGTGGTGCCCAGGATCAGGACACCGCACAAAACCACCCCACCCAACCAGATCAGTACGTGTTTCTTCATCATGAAATCCCGAACCAGGGAGCGGTGGCTCCCCCTGGGGCCAGCCGCAATCACATTCTACCCGTCCTGGCCCGGGCCTGCAACAGTTTTTTGAGGCTCAAGCCCATGCCACGGCGCCTCGGGGCAGTACTGGCCCCTCTATTCGTATTCATCGGAGTCGAAATGTGCAAAACTTAGGATTCTTTAAGGAGTAGGGACTGCATTCGGAAGGCATCCTTAACTGCTTGCCCGAGATGGCAGTTATTGAAGAATAGGAAGATCTTGTCCGCCTTTTGACGCAGTTCATCCAGACGCTTGACCCAGTCTTTGAGCTGCTCGTCGGTGTAGGTGTAATCGTAGCGCAGCGGTCCTCCCCCCCACCAGTGCTCGCCATTGCGTCCGTGGAACCGGACATACCCGACCCGGGTGGTGGCAGAAGATTCCGGCGGGAGAAGATGGGGAAGCGAGGGCTGGTCGACATTGCAGTAGCCGATCCCGGCCTGGGATAATGCCGGCTTGACCGCCGGTGACAGCCAGCTGTCATGCCGGAATTCGGCGTAGAGCGGCAGGTCTCCAAACAGCTTTGCACCCTGGGTCACGTACTCCAGATTCGCCGGACTGAAGCGGAAGGAGCCGGGGAACTGAGCCAGCAAACCCTTGAGCTTCCCGGAGTCAGCCATCGGCGCAATGGCAGCCATGAACTCGGCGGACAGTCGCTCGACCTCACGGCGCTCATGGGTGAAGGAGGCATGCGTCTTCACAATGAACTCGAATTCCGGGGGAGTCTTGCGCTCGATGTTGCGGATGACTGCCGGATGCGGGATGCGGTAGTACGTCGAGTTGATTTCAACGGTCTTGAAATGCTCCAGATAGAAATCGAGCATCTTGCCCTTCTCGATTCCCGCCGGATAGAAAGGACCAACCCAATCCGGGAAGGAGTAGCCAGACGTGCCGATGAGAATCTGCGCCATCGTACCTCGCTACCGTCGCGGCCGCCGCGCCGGCCGGGGTTTGATCTGCTGGAAACGCACCCGGCCGCAATCGGGACAGACCCATTTGCGCTGCTTGTGAAACGTGCGTTTCAACTCAATCATGGCAGACTTACAACGGGGACAGATCATGGATAGGTAATCACTTTGTTCGAAGATGGTCCGGCTGGGCAATCATGAGCGCAGGATTCCCAGCCAGTCTCCCATGAGGAATTCGAGCCGGCCGATCAACAGCGCCACGCGAGACATGACGGTATAGGCGAAGGTCGCACCAAAGAACACCATCATGAAGTAACGCCCGATGCGGGCGCTGGTTCCCCACGCGCCACGGTGGGCACGGGTGAAGACGAAGTACGTGAGGGTGGCGAGCACGCCGATTAAGATGATCCATCCGGCCCAGCTGGTTACGCCATTGGCGGTCGCTGCCATTTGATCGAGCACGCGCGCCTTGAGCATGGCCGGGATGGCCACGCCCGCGCCGCCGCCAACCACCAGTGCCAATGAGATCCGCGACCACCCCGCCCAACGTGGGACGAGCCGGAGGAGGATCAAGCATCCCAGGAGCAGTGGCACCAAGCTTGGCATCTCGCCGCGAGTCATCGGAATGATGGCTTGCGGCCAGATAACCGATTTCAGGGTGATGACGAGGGTGTAACCAATGGTCAGCCCCACGAGGAGATGTTCGGCGAATTTGTAGAATGGGTTGTCGCCGGCGAGAAACGAATAGATCGCCAACGTGAGCAGCGCGGTGGTCGTGGTCTCAAGCAAACTCACTGGTTTCCGCCTCCGCCGATTCGGCTCCGCCGCTTTCGCCAGGCTTGAACGTTCCCCGCGACAATCAGAACGGCAATCAAGGCGTGGATAGCCGATTGGGCATCCATCCCTCGAGAACCTGCACCAGGTGCCGACAGCAGTTGCTCGTACTCGGCGGCGCCACGCAGTCCGGCCACGATGCCGGTGAGCTGATGGGATTCGAGGTACGGGATATACGAGGTCACCATGACCGCGGTCAGGGCAGCGACGATCTTCACATCATACCGGGCCTGGGCGTACTCCACCCAGTAGGTGGGCATCGAGCCATCGGCGACTGAGATCACCAGCGCGATATCGCGGTAGTTGTGAATGCGACTGCCCAGCGGCAGGGTGGCCAGCGGATGACCTTCGTAGTCCTGGCTGAAAACCTCGCCGAGGTTTTCGCCCATCCCGAGTCTGGCCGCGGTGTACTGTTGCCGGAAACCGAGATAGATCCACTCCGTGCCCTACGATTTCCCGGCGGCTCGAGCCCGGCGATTGATCAGCTCGTACCCGGCAGCGGTGCCCTCGGAGAAGAGCGCCAATCCGACAACGCGAATGCCCTCGCGGAAGCAGTGGTCGACAATCGCGGATCCGAGCGGTCCGACTTCGGGCAGGCTGGACGCCTCATGATCGAATGAGATCATCACAATGGAGCTGCTGTCGAGCGAGCCGATCAAGTCGAAAACATGGCGCGTCTCCTTGCCCACGCTCAACGGGAATCCCGGCCGGAAGATCATGGCTGCAACCGCCACAACACCCACCACAGCGAAAATCCATCGGCGCGACGGGCCCACGCTATCGTCCTCCGAGGTAGGTACGTTCCAGACCGGCGATGACCTTCAGCGAAGTCGCGACCATTCCCAATCCGATGCCGATCAAGATCGCGCGTTTGGCCGCCAGTGCCGGGACATTGAGAATCCAGTCAGATACGTTTGGCACGATGGGCGAGAGCCACTCGCCCAACGGGACGCGGCCGAGCATCACGATGATCGCCGCCAAAACGAGTATTACCGATTCGCCCGAGCGGGCACGGAAGCCACGGTAAGCAGCCGAGGCGATGTAGAAGGCCAAGAGTGAGAATACGGTCGACTGCATCGGCGCCTGCCAATGATCGAATATCCATTGGAACGATGTGCCGCGATCGATTCCACCTGCGAATCCGAGGATGGACATCACCAGCACACCGGCAAGCAGCGTCACCGAATACAGCCATCCGGCGCGTTTGCGGCCGATGCGCTCCAGATGGAGCCGAATCACGCCAAAGACGCCAACCACAATGGCGAAGGCGGCGATGATTTGCATCCAGGAGAGAATGGCGCGGTAGGCGGAGTTGGCGACTGGCAGGGTCACGAAGTACTGCAGGGCCATGAATGCCCCCGCCAGGGTCGCCGTAATGATCGCCAGCCGGTCTCTCATCGCCGCTGCCTACTTGGCCGTCCACTGAAACAGGTTGAAGCCCACAGTCGCTGTTAGCGCCGCACCAACGATCAGCAGTGTCAGGACCAGATATTTCAACCAATCCTGGCTCCACACTGCGGCGGCAGCGGCGGGATCTTTGGCGACGATCCCCGAGGCGGCGAAGAGTTCCTCGCCGATCAGAGTGTAATCGCAGGCGACCAGGAAGAAGGAGAGCTCGATCGTGGAATCGGTCCCCGCGATCGTCAACGCGCCGGTTTGGTGGGCGGTTTCCGCCAGAATGAGCGCTCCGCCTTCGAAACTGCCGCGCAGGAAGACCGCGCCGGGATGTTCCCGCGCCATCATGCCATCGACCGCTGCGGCGTAACCAAGCTGGCTTTGCGAGACAAAACTGATGTCGTCGGCACGGTACCAATCGGGCCGTCCCGCGGCCAAGGCCGACTGCGATACAGTCTCCTGAGCGACCGAAACGATCAGCGGATCATGCGATGGGAAAAGCAGACGGCAGTTGTACTCAGCGGCGCGTTTGGCGATCTCAGCGAGAATGCCCATCGAGGCCATCGTTGTGGGACGTCCCATGTCCCCGCCCCATCCGGTGGAGTAAAGGACCGGAGTGCCAAGCTCGGTAGCGCGCCCGAGGGCGTCACCAACAGCATCGAGCGCGGGCAGAGAGCGCAATTGCAGCCTCTTCCCTCGCTTGACGAGGAGCGCCGCAATCGCCAGGACCAGGACAGCGATGACGATCCCGACGAGCTCAGCGATTCGTGATGAGTGAAACCAACCGGCTGCTGCCGTGGCTGAACTCGATGCGTCCGCGAGAACTGCTGCGGGGATGAGCGCGGTCACAAGACAGATCAAGATGGCAATAGCGATCCGAGAGTAGATAAAGCCACGCCGATTAAGAGCGCTCATGCCTGTATAAACCGGCAACGGTGGAGGGCGTCAATCAGAAAGCGTAGAAGGATCGCTGGTGGCTCCCCAAGGAACACTTCGGATCCGGATTGGAGAGCAGGTGAAACTATGGCCGGATGATCAGGCCGAAGCGGTGCGTGGCACCGAGATCGTCACTGTATGGAGCGAAGGCGTAATCGACGCCAAGACGGCCATCGGCGGTGCGGGCGCCAAACCCGGCAGAAAACGTCTGAGTGCTGTACCCGAGTTTCAGCCCGGCACGCAGGGCGAGACGCGGGTCGGGAGTGGCCTCGACGCCGAAGTTCCAGCGGGCGTTTTCATTATCCGGAGCCACGAGTTCGGCGCGCAGGGTTCCCATGTGATGCTGCCAGGTGGCCCCCAGACGGAACAAGTCGGGCATGCGGAAGTCGCGGTCGACGAAATGCGCCTGTGGACCAATGTTGGCAAGCGCCGCACCGAACGAGAGTCTGTCACTCTGGCGATACCGAACGCCCAAACCGAACACGACGCTTTGCGCCGTGCTGACGTCGATGTGCTCGAGGGCGTATCCCGCGGATAATCCCGCAGAGAATCGATCATTGATATCCCGCGCACACGCGGCCTGGAAAACTCCACTGGACGCGTCATACATCGAGAGCGGAAGATCAGTCGGCGAATCCTCACGCCGCGGAATGCCGGTGACTCCCATGTAACCGATCCGGGCGCCATACGCCCAGCTCCCGATCGGGCCACCGACGCAAACGTACTCGCCACGGGTATCCTGGAAGTAGGAGTTGTGAGAAAACGCGATGGCCGTGCGTTTCAAGGCGGCCAATCCTGCCGGATTGTACTCGATCACGAATGGGTCCGAGAAATCGGCGACCATTGTCTCACCCAGCCCCACGGCACGCGCTCCGCCGCCAATGGTCAGGAATCGGAAACCGGCCGGCGGACGGTCGCTGTTTTGCGCATGAGCCGTACCAGCAAGTATGGCGAGGCAAAGAACCAGCAATACGGCCGCGGACGCTCCGTTGTTACTCCGACCTTGCGTGCAGTGAGATGACTTCATAATGGATTTGTCGGCCTGTCAGGCTGCGAAGCGCACAGGGCACCCGCGCCGATTAGAATCGAATCCCCAGCGAAAACAGATGCTCGGCATCAATCTTGTCCGGCTGCAAAGTGTATGCGTAATCGAGCGCCAGGGTCAGCTTGGGGCGAAGCTTCGGCTCCAAACCGGCGCCGAAGGTTGGATTGTTGTTATCGACTCCCGCACGCAGCGAGACGAACTTCAGCGGCCTGGCCTCGGCACCGACATGGATACGCGACGATTGCTTCTGATTGATCTCGCCGTCAAAGGCAATGAGGAGTTTTTCGTTAAGCCAGGATGTGGCGATACCGAAGCGCCCGATAATCGGGAACTTCTCGTTCACCGATGAGCCCGATTGGCCATTGTTGACCCAGTACTTGCCGGTCGTCCACGGGTACTTCTGGCCGACACACTGGAGGGCCGCGCCGAGCCGGACTTTCGACATCGGGATTTTGAACGATCCGAGTTCCCAATCGCGGACAAACCGAATGTGGGTGCCAAAATCGAAACCCACGGTGTAAGCATTAATGTTCGCAATGTTCTGCTGAACGTAGCGCAAGGTCACGCCCAGGGAGAGTTCCGGGGTGAACTTACGGGCGAAAGTGAACGTCGCGGCGTTGTTGGAGTTTGACAACTGGGCGCCCTGCTGCCCATCCGTGCCCATCTCATAGACATTGGAGACGCCGGAGTAGATCCATCCCAGGGCCATCGCGGCATCTTCCTTGCCGAACGGATGCACAAAGGCGACATAACCGGTTTGCCGATCGAAACTCATCGTGCGCCATGCCGCTTCGAGTCCATTAACACGAACTTGCGCGACACCGGCTGGATTCCACCAATAGGCAGTCGGACCGTCGGCGATGGCAACATAGGCGCCACCCATGGCCACCGCGCGCGCGCCGATTCCCAACTGAACGGGCGCCCCGGCGTATCCACCATCCTCGGCGCTCATGGCACTGGATGCGGTCAGGAGCAGAATGGCACACGCAGTTATTGCGGTGAACTTGTGCCGGCGCCGGGAATTAATATCGAAATGGTTCATATGCAATTTGTCCGCCATGCCTGATAGATTGATTCGTCTCCTCACGGAATCACCACGATCTTTCCCCAGTGCGTCTGGCCATTGGCGTATTCAACAACGAAGAAGTAAGTCCCTGTCGCGACGAGGTCGCCTTTGCCATTGCGCCCATCCCATACGATTGTCTCATCGTATTGGGTGCCGGCCGTGCGGTCGGTGTTATCGGCAAATGTTTTCACCGTGTTATTGGCGAAGTCATAGATCGTGACTTTGACTTTTCCCGAGACAGGGGGCGTGTAATGGATGCGCACCCCGTCGTAGAATCTGGGTGAAAACGGGACCGGAGTCGCGTATGTGCCGCCCTTGCCGGACGGGATATCGCCGGATATCTGCTTGAATTTCCGCCGCACCGAAATAACACTTCCGTCCGACTTGTTGAGCACGACAAGTCCGTTGGCGGAGCCGATCCAAAGTTCGTTGCCTACGACCCTCACGGCGTACAACTCTGTCGTAGAGTCAATTGCAGCCAAACTCGTTGGGTCGACGAACCTGGAGGTCCTAGTCCATGTGGCACCTACATCTGGTGAGTGCAATAGTCCTTGCGAAGTGGCGATCCAAATATCAGGCCCGTCGAAAGCGAAATTCCAAGCGTTGACCTGTTCACTCCTACAAGTGTCACATGTTGGTAGCACCATTCGCCAAGTCAGCCCGCCATTATCGGAACGGGATATCCCCGAAAGCTCATAGTTGGACGTCGTTTGCGTGCCCGCCCAATATATCCGGTTGCCGGTGTACGGCTGCACGGCGAGGGCGGTCACAAAATTGCCGGAGATCGACGGAAATTTGTGTGTCGACGTATCCACCGGCAGCCAGGTGACGTGGTAGTTCAAATCAAATTCATGCCGATTGGGATTTGACCAGACCAGCCCCCACAGCGATCCGGAGTTGGTTGTGAACACGAGCCCGGAATCGGTCGCCACCCAGATGGCACTGATGGACGGTTTTCCGATCGAGTCGGGACCAATCTGGAGCGCCACCGAACGGGCCGGTGGTTTGGCGCGGTAGGCATTCAGGTTGGCCAGATACTCGGTGGAGTCGACTTTGGGATAGTACCCGCGCGCCAGACCCGAATCGCTGGCCAGATAAAAGACGTTGTCGAAGAAGGCGGCATCATTCGGAGAGACTTTGCGGCTTGATACGGCCCACGTCTGGCCCCCATCCCCGCTCACCGCGTAACCATTTCGCGTGGTGTCCGATCTCAACGGACGATTGAAACTCCAGAGGATGCTGTCATCCGTCATAGGCTGATAGGCCAAACCCGTGACGCGGAGTCCGAGTTTCTCCTCCGGTAACCCGACCTGCAGCGTGCTCGCGCTGATCGGAAGCTGTCCGTTGGGAACAATATAGAGGACTATCCCGCTATCTGTGCCGGCGTAGAGCTGTGTTGTATCGGACCTGGTCACGGCCAATAGTGTGTTGACGTGGCCGAGCATGATCGCGGTATCGTCCGGAAGGAAGTCTGTCACGGCGATCGAATCCCAGGTCACGCCGTTATCGGCCGAGCGAATCAGACCGCCTTGGGCGCAGGCAACCCACCAGGCACCAGCGGCGGTAACAATCGAAACGGCCCGCTGGTTTTGGCCCATGGCACGTTGCGGTTTGCTGGCAATCCAATGCGCCCCGGAGTCGACGGTAATCGCCAAACCGGCACCGGCCGTCCCGGGGATCGAATCGATACCCACGATGATCGTGTCCCCGTGCGCCGCGAAGGTCCCGACGAAATTGGTGGGGAAGTCATCGTTCTGGAAATACGTGGTCGTCCATGAACCACTGCTGCGCCAGATTCCGGTGTGATTGGGGCTCACCGACAAGCCACGCTCGGTGGCGGCGTAGAGACTGGGGCCATCGAGATAGATCTTGCGGAAATTGAATCCCGTGACCTTCAGGCTGGAGTCCAGATAGACAAACTTGTTGATGCCGAGTGCGGAGCCGGCGAGGAGCGCCAGGGAATCAGGCGCTGCCGTGTCCACGACACACGAGAAGAAGCGGTTATTCAGGCTTTCGAAGCGCTTGTTAATCCAATCGTCTTTCGCAAAGGTGGAGGGGAAAATATTGGCCCAAGTGGTGCCGCCGTCGAAAGTGGTGACCAAGCCACCGGCAAAACAGGCCGCGAACACCATATCGCGGAATGAGGCCAGATCATAGGCCAGCATGAACGGTCCGGAGGCCTGTCCGGAGTCGGGCGAAAGGTTGATCCACGATTCGCCCCCGTTGCTCGACATGAAAATACCATCGCCACGGGGGACAGATTGCTCCTGGACCACTTCGGCATGCGAGGTGGAGACCCATACCTGATCACCGAAGACCTGGACAGCGGGAATCTCATGATCGGAAATCGGCATGGAATCGCCGAAGATGCGCCATACCCGGTCGGCCGTCGAGTAGCTGCTGACTCCCCGGCCGGTCGCCGCCCATACTCCGGGAGTACCGAGAACCAGATCGACGATGCTGTTTGAGGCCGGAACGGTATCGGTCAGGATACTGTCCGGGGTCAGGGCGGACGTCGATCTGACGAGCGGCGCCCGAGGGATGGGCGCGGCTGTCGAGAAGGAAGTCTGACCCAAAAGCGAAAGCCCCAGGAGTATCAAGACACAAACGGCCGGGGCGGGAACTCGATGGTTGTGCAAGCGCATCAGTTTGGGCATGTTGTATTCAAACCGGATAGTGGTTGGCAGCAATGGCTGAACTCGCATTTAGCCCCAAAGGGGGGCTCTCCCCTTATGGAATCTATGAATTTCGTGGGATGGCTCAGGCGAGTCAAGCTCTTTCCCAACGGTCAGATAGACCGCATGTGAGTTCAGGGGCGACCCTGCTCGGACAGACGGACGGCAACGCCCCAGCGCAGACCCCGAACAGACACAATGACACGGTTGGCATGCAACCGATTCAACACCCCGGCCCAGAGGAAGGTTCCAGCGGTTAAGACCCGCGCCCGGTGTGGGTCAAATGGGATCAGGCGGCGAATCGCTCGTTGGTCCATCGCGGCGAGCCGGTCGGCCATCTCGGCGATCCAGTCCAAGGTCAGGGTTGTCCCGTGGAGGCGCCTTGAATCAAAGGACTTGAGCCGGCAATGGATGGCCGCCAGGGTCACGAGAGTCCCGCCGACGCCGATCACTCTTGGCACTCGTCCGCGCAAGCCTGACAGATCGTCGAAGACCAGTTCGGATAGGCGGTGATACTGGTTTGATCGCACCGTTGATCGGCCAATGGCTCTCCCCCACTCGGCGGTTGCCCTCACCGCGCCGCAGTTGATCAGCCGGAATCTCATCCGTCCCTTGTCGGTGAACACGACTTCCGTCGACCCGCCCCCAATGTCGACAGTGATAGTTGGGCTCGCCGAGACCTTCAATCCCGATATGGCCCCAAGAACGGAGAGCGCGGCCTCCCGCCGTGCCGACAAGACGCGAACGGGATACTCGGTCAGTTTCTGCAGTGATCCGGCGAATTGGCTTCCGTTGGGGGCGTCACGGACCGCGGCGGTGCAGACGATGGCACCTTTGTCCGCACCCTGTTCCTCGGCGACTTGGACAAAGCGCCTGGCCACCTTGCCGGCGCGTTCGAGAGCCACGCCGGTCAGATGCCCGCTTGGGCCCTTGCCGGAAAGCAAATCGATCGTATACCGCTCTTCGACCACTGGAGTCAGACGAGCGCCCGAGGATCGCACGACCAGAATCAGACCGGTAAAGGTGCCGACATCGCAAACGGCGAAAACTCGAGGTTTTGACTTGATCGGGGTGGCGGTCGGACTCACTGTGGAAATATGTGTTCCGCCACAGAGTTTGGCCATCATTCCCGAGACGCAAGTGCGGCTTTGGGGAGGCACAGACCGGTCACCGAATCGGTCAATTCCCCTCGGTCGGGCCTGAGGGGGATAAACACCAATCGGGGGAGTGACAGGGCGCACGAATCCGGCGACGGCGATTCTTGATCGTGAATTAGCGCGGCGAACCCAGCCGCAATGTCGGGCAAGAGGGAGACACCCACCAGGTGGTTGGGCGGTTCAGATGGGACGGAAAACGAGCGATTCTGACCCGAGACTATCATGCCGAATCGCACCAGCGCCCGGTAGTTGCGAATCGGGAACGCCGGTACCATGATTTGATCCGGCTCGAAGGCCCAGAACGGGTGCCACAACGATCCGCGGGGTGCAGACCCCTCTGCGAATTCGCAGGTCAGGGCGCGCCGGTCACCATTTCCAAACTGCGCTATGAGGACGCGGCAATTCGCGCATGGGAACACCGAGAGAAACCCGTCGGCGGGAAGATCTGCGCCGCAGGATGGGCAGCGATGCGGAAGGAGCCTGGGGGCCTCCCCCTCAATGACCGCCCCCGGCTCGGGCAGCCGGGGGAGCCTTGATATTTCACGGATTACCCGACCACTAACCGCGTCCATCTCCACACCGGCCAGTTGATCGCGGCCTCCTTGAGTGATGATCCAGACCGGCCAGTAAATCAGCGAAACCTGCGGGGAGATGATTCTGGGGCGATTCGGAACAGAACCGTGAGCGTGTGCCAGTAGCGAAGCGACGGCGGCCTCGAGCCGGGGGACAGCATCGGCGGCCTGGCCGGTAGCAGACCACCACAAGGTCTCTTCCGAGGCCGAAGTTTCCGAGCAATCCCGCAGAGAGATTGTCTGGGCGCGAACCCCGAGAGAGTCCATGCCCGACAGTCCGTTCTCGAATGCCGCGTAGGAGAAATCCCACGGCTTGATTTCCCACTCAGGGTCGCTGGGCTCCCGGCTCACGATCCGTGGGGACTCGGAATTCCAGAGATCATGAGCGAGACTGGAGAGACCCAGCGGCACCGTACGCTCGGGTGGGTGCGGCTCAACAAGTGTGTGCTGGATTGCCACGATGGCGCGCGCGTGCCAGAACGGCAAGTAGACCAGGTGTCCCCGGCAACCGGGTTGTGAAAGCGGGCGCCCCTGCTCTTTAAGATAGCGATCCCAGTGGGCAATGGCCTCACGCTTGTCGAGTGAGGGGGTCGCGGCAATCGAGGGATATGCCGCCGGACATCGCACCCAAAGCCCCGCGCCGCAGTATTTGCACGTCAGGCAACGCCGGTCGAGGGCGACATCATTGGGCCCGTTGCAATGGGGACATGGAAGGAGGGGCCTCCGCCGGGTGAATCCCCGACAACCAGATTTCCGCACTTGGGACAGAATTTTGATCCGAACGGCAGGGCCGTCTGACAGTGCGCACACGAAATCTTTTCAGCGAGCTTGGTGCCGCACACCATACAGAAGACAGCTTCGGTCGGAAGATCGACTCCGCACGCCGGACAGCGGTTGATGGCCAGCATGGGATTGCCGCACCGGTAGCAGAATCGCGATTCCTCGGGCGTATCATTGCCGCACTTGGGACAAGTGATGGTCGGCAGGGGATCGGATTTGAGATCGGTGGGGTTGGGAGTCATTGCCTTCGAAAGCAGGCCAGGCACCATCATCCCGACACCGGCGCCCATTCCCATCCCGGCGCCTGCGGCCGGCCATGAGGAACCTGATTCGGCAAATGCTTTGGCGAGGCCGAACTTCAGGAAGCGATTGAGATCACCCACCGCGGCCATCCCGCCACGGGCATCGATCATCTTCTGAACATCTTCCGGAGGCGTAATGGAGGTGATGTAGAAATCGATCAATTCCAATCCATACTTCTGGAATTCGACCGCGATGCGTTCTTTGGCGGCCTGCGCCAGTTCTTCATACTGCTTTGGCAGGTCGAGGATGGTCTCCAGCCGTTCACCAAACAAATCGGTAAGCTTGAACACGATGACGTCACGCAGGTACTCGCCGATATCCTGCGTCGAGAAGACCGCCTGTCGTCCCACGATAGAATTCAGGAACAAGAGAGGTTCCGTGACCTTCGTCGTGTAGTTTCCGAAGGCACGCAACCGTACCAGGCCCAGTTCGTGATCGCGGAATGCAACCGGGTGGGTCGTGCCCCAGCGCAGGGAGGTGAAGACCTTGTGATTGATGAAATACACCTCGCAACGGAAGGGAGATTTCATCCCCCACGGCAGGGCCAGAAGCCGGGTGAGGATCGGCAGGTTGAGCGAGGTCAAAGTGTGGCGTCCCGGCCCGAGGACATCACACGCTTTGCCGTCTTTGAAGAACACGGCTGATTGCGACTCGCGCACGATGCATTGCGCACCCCATTTGATGTCGGCAGATCCCTCGCCGGGAACGCGATGGATGATCTCTTCTCCGGTTGGGTCAGTCCATTCGATGATTTCGAGTAAGATGCTCATTCGTCCCCCGTTGTCCCACTGCTGTTCAACTGGCCACACGAAACACCGCTCACATCAGTTATCGGCGCAGCGGATCGTCCCAAAAGCGAAACGCCCTGTGCAATCTTTCGCACACTCAACTGTGGCTCCAATGGCATGTGGGTTGCTCCCCAGAGACGCAAGACAGGCGAATTCCAGGCTTGGGGTTGCGGGCGGGCTGTGGGACAGTCCCTACTCTTGCCGAGAAGTATCAGCAATCGAAAGGCCGGGCAAATTGCCCGGCCTTAAACAACTCATGCTTCTGTGTGAGTCCTGGTCAGCGACCGAGCTTTTCGCGGAAGAGCCTGGTAATTTCCGGGAGATACTCGAAGAGATCGCCGACAATGCCGTAGCTGGCGACCGTGAAGATTGGCGCGTCGGGGTCTTTGTTAATCGCGACAATCACGCGAGATGATTGCATTCCCACCAGATGCTGAATCGCACCGGAGATTCCGCAGGCGATATACAATTTCGGATTGACGGTCTTGCCGGTCTGTCCCACTTGCTTGGCGTAGGGAACCCAGCCGGCATCGACAATCGCACGCGAGGCACCAGAAGCAGCGCCGAGTACCTGGGCGAGTTCCTCGACGAGCTTGTAATTCTCCGGAGCTTTGAGGCCGCGTCCGCCGGAAACGATGACGTCGGCCTCATTGAGATTGACCGTGCCGACGCCGGCGTCTTCAGATGCCACGACGGTAACCATCGCCGGGGAAGCTCCGTTGGTACTTCTGACTTCGACAGGTCCGGAGCCACCCCGCGGGGCGGCTTCCTCGGCGGACTTTGGCCGAATGGAGATTATCGCAGTCTTCTTGTCCGACAGCGTGTATTCGGTGTACGCTTTGCCACCATAGGTCGCTTTGAGCGCCGTGATCTTGCCATCCTTGATGGTCACTGAACCGGCATCCGCGACCAATCCGCAATCAGCGATTGCCGCAACCCGGGGGAATAACGCTTTTCCATAGAAACTGGCAGTTCCCAGGACAATCTGCGGCTGCTCTTTGCTGATCCACCCGGCGAGCAATCCGGCGTACAGATCATCGGTGAATTGGGCGAGTGAAGGATCATCGGCGACAATGGCGCGATCGGCGCCGCGCAGTGTCAATTCGGCGGCGGCATCCTTCACCTGATGGCCGAACAGAATGGCGGTCAGGGGCTGGCCGGTCTGATCGGCGAGTTGGCGTCCCAATGCAACGAGCTCGAATCCCGTGTGCGCGACAGCGCCTTTCTTCTGCTGTGCAAATACCCAAATCCCTGATAATGGCATGAATTATTCCCCTTCACGTTCTCCGGCCGCGCGGGCGAGTTGTTGCGCGTACAGTCGGCTGGCGGATTCAATGATCTCGATTAGCGGTACTCCGGAATTCTCTGCCGCACGGCGGCAATCGTCATACTCGGGAACCCCGCGTGGGCCATCGGGAGTTTCGGCGACCTTCACGCGAATTGCTCCCCATGGTGTCTCGATACTTTCGGTGCGGCGGCCGAGCTTTGTGCGGGATACTGGCGTCCAGCGGACCCCGAGCGAATTCGTTTCGGACAGGATGATGCCGGCGATATCGGCGCGGGAGCTGGAATCACAGATGGCTTCGACACGGACACCCAATCGCCCCTTCTTCATGTTCACGCTGGTCATCGTCACGTCAATAGCCCCGGCGCCGTTCAGACGCTCCCGCAACCAGTCAAACACTTCGGGTCTGGTATTGTCAATATCACTGGCCGCCAGCCAAAGAAGATCAGTGTCATAAAGTTCCGGGACAACACCCAGCGTGGCGCGCAGAAGATTCGGACGATCCGGCATTGTCCTGTGTCCCGCACCATAACCGACCGTCTCCGGAACAAGCATCAGGTCCTCGACAAACTCGGCGAACTCAGCCAGGATGGCCGCACCGGTGGGCGTTGTCGTTTCGCCCAAGTCCGCAACCACGCGGATGGGTTTT
>JACRMA010000109.1 GCA_016235085.1 Candidatus Zixiibacteriota bacterium | reverse complement strand
GAAACCATCGAGGCCATCGAGGAAGAATCCCACAAGCACAAACCTACAGGCGTGAACCGGTTCGCCGTCAAGGCAGGCAATGCTCGCCAGGAAACCGCAAAAGAGGTTTCCCATGGTGAACATGCCGGGGAAGATGCCGCGAAGGTTGCGCATGGTCGTCTACCGTCTCGCGAATAGGGGCATGCAGTTGTACCCAGTGGTTACATTGCTTCGCATCGCTCGCAATGACGGCATGCGGGAGGCACGAGTTTGTCGCGAGACAGGATGCCGCGATTGCGGACGCTCACTGGTTGAGGGTAGGATGAGATTGCTTCGCTCCGCTCGCAATGACGGCGAGTAGGCTGCGAGGGAGCACAGCAGATCCTTCGCTTCGCTCAGGATGACAAGGTGAGGGCGCAGAATGACAAGGTGAGGGCAGAGCACGACACGATGGGGATTCAGGACGATACGGATGCAGCATTAGGCGCCTCCCCCCTGTGTGTGGCGCGCAATCACCGTCTCCCCGGCTCGAACCTTATCGCCGACTTGCGCCGTCGGGGTGACGCCCTTCGGCATCATGACCTGCATGCGCGAACCGAAACGGATCATGCCGACACGCTGGCCGGCCTTCAGGCTGTCGCCCTCGTGCACAGTACACACGATTCGCCTGGCCAGGATTCCGGAGATTTGCGCGTAGCGCACGACACCCATGTTACTTTCAATCGTCACATCCTGGCGTTCATTCAATCCACCGGCGTCGGGCTGGCTGGCGACGAGGAACTTCCCGGGATGGTATTCGGTGGACCTCACCTTTCCCCCCACCGGGGCGCGATTGACATGGACATTGAATACCGAAAGAAAGATGTCGATCTGGGAACCCCCGTCGGGCGTTGAAACAACCGATAGCACGGTTCCATCGGCGGGTGCGACCACAACGTCCGGATCAGTCGGGACGTTCCGGTCGGGATCACGAAAGAAGTACAGAAAGAATGCACCGGCTGCCACACCGAGAAGCAAGACCGGCAGACCGCCACGCCATCCGGCGCGCAGGGCGATCGCGCCGATCACGATGACAATCAGCGCCGGGATGACGAATGGCCAGCCTTCCTTTGCCATGTGCTATCTTCCCTCACGTGATTGGTGGCCGGGAGGGAGGGCGAGGCTCCTGCCGAGCCTGTTTTGCGCGTGGGAAAAAGGCTCGGCGGGAGCCTCGCCCTCCCTCGCGCTACCCTTTGAATTAGGCCGCGCTACCTCGCGACGCTGGATTCCCGCTTTCGCGGGAATGACATCAGTGTGGTGGCCGGCAATAAGTGGAATGCCCGAATCCACCAACTGGATTCCCGCTTTCGCGGGAATGACGTCCGTGTGGAGGCGCGCGGATATCGCGATAGGTGTTTGTGCTCTCATTGTGATCGCGCCTATCATTGTCTACTTCTGCGCCAGAGCGCGATTCATAATCATGCGCGCTCGGCGGAGATAGTGCTTCCAATCGAACGCAGCGTCGATTTCAGCTTTGGTGAGGTGCTGCCTGATCGTCGGATCCGACTTGGCACACTCACGCAATGGCTGTTCGGGCGTGGCGTTCAATGCCAACTTCTGAACAATCGCGTACGCCTGATCGCGCGAACCCAAACGGTCGGCCAACGCCAGAAGCAGCCGTTGCGAGAAGACGGCATCATTGGCGGCGAGATTCTTGCGCATCCGTTCGGAATGAACGCCGAGATTCCCGAGCACCGAATTCAAAAGGTGAAACATGTAATCGAGTGTAATTGTCGCGTCGGGAATAATGACGCGTTCCACCGACGAATGCGTGATGTCCCGCTCATGCCACAGCGCAACGTTTTCGAGCGAGGGCGCAACATAGCCACGTAAGAGGCGCGCGAGCCCGCAGATTCGCTCACACAGGATCGGGTTCTTCTTGTGCGGCATGGCGGAGGAGCCACGCTGGCCGGCGAAGAATCCTTCGGTCATCTCCCCTGTCTCGGTGCGGTGGTACAAGCGGATTTCCTGCGCGATCTTTTCGGCAGTCGCACCGAGTGCTGCTATGGCGAAAATGTATTCGGCATGGCGGTCACGCTGGAGAACCTGGGTCGAGATCGGCGCCGGGCGCAACCCGAGCTTGCGACAGACATGGGCTTCCACGCGCGGGTCGAGATGGGCGAAATTGCCGACCGCGCCGGAGATCTTGCCGACTGCGATACTGTGAATCGCTGCTTTGAGACGGCGGCGACCGCGAATCAAATCCGCGTACCATAGAGCGAACTTCAGCCCCACTGATGTGGGTTCCGCAAATACGCCGTGCGTGCGCCCAGCGATCGGCGTGTTGATGTAACGGCGCGCCAAACGTCTTGTGTGCGCCAGAAGCGGCTGCAATCCTTCGAGCAGCAATTCCCCGGCGCGCAACATCCGAACCGAGAGCGCTGTGTCGAGCACATCGGACGATGTCAGACCCAGGTGCAGATATTTCTCATCGGGACCCAGATGACGGCCGACATCGGTGAGGAACGCGATCACATCATGCCGGGTCTTCTCTTCGATCTTTTCGATCCGTTTGGCATCGAAGCGCGCATTGCGTCGCATCCGTCCCGGTGCGGTCCTGGGGATCAAGCCCATCTGCGCCATCTTCTCAGACGCCAGCAATTCGATTTCGAGCCAGACGGCGAACTTGTTGTCCTCGGACCAGAGGGCACCCATGGCCGGGCGGGTGTAGCGATCAATCATGGAAAGGCCCTCCGTCCCGTGCCGCATGGGCTGGAAGCCCATGCCACCAGCAATCCCATCCGGTTAATGTGGGACATTCTTCCAGTCGTTGTTGAACTTGGTGATGCCGATGTCGGTCAGCGGGTGTTTCACGATAGCATTGAGCACCGAGTACGGCATTGTGCAGGCATCGGCGGCGTGCAGGGCGGCATCGACGACATGCAACGGGCTGCGGATCGACGCCGCCAGGACCTCGGTGTCGAGCGCGTAGTTCTCGAAGATCGTGACGATCTGCCCGATCAGTTCCATACCGACATGCCCGATGTCATCGAGCCGACCCAAAAACGGCGAGACAAAAGTTGCGCCGGCCTTGGCGGCGAGCAACGCCTGGGTGGCGTTGAATACCAACGTGCAATTGGTCGAGATCCCTTCCTTGGTCAGGCGCCGGATGGCTTTCAGTCCCTCGACATTCATCGGGACCTTGACCACGATATTGGGCGCGATCTTCGAAAGCCGGATGCCCTCGGAAACCATATCGTCGGCAGCGAATGCCACAACTTCGGCAGACACCGGGCCGGGGACAATCGCCACAATCTCGCGGAGCAGGTCTTCGAACTTCTTTCCCTTCTCCTTGGAAACCAATGAAGGGTTGGTGGTTACGCCATCGAGCACGCCCCAGTCGGCGGCTTCGCGGATTTCATCAACATTAGCGGTATCGAGGAATATTTTCACATGACCTCCCTGTTTCGTTTGCGTTTCTGTGCGGGGCCAAGAAATACGGATCGGCCCGGCATATCAACCTAATTCGCCTGCGACCGGCACGCTTTCATCAGGGTACTCCACGCGCACCAGCGTGAGCCCGTGAGCGGGCGCCGCGGTGCCGCACTGGCGCACATCGCCAGTGGCGAGAATTTGCGTGACCTGATCGGGCGCCCACCGGCCCCGTCCGATATCGATCATGGTCCCGACCAGGAGCCGTACCATCATGTGCAGGAAGCGATCTGAACGGACACGGTAGACAAATCGCGGATCCTCCGGATCCCACGAGGAGTGCGAGACATCGCACGTGTTCTCCTCTTTCCGAGACGCCGCCACACAGAATCCCGAAAAATCATGGGGGCCAAGGACCAGAGCCGCGGCCGCCTCCATCGCAGAAAGATTGAGCGGAGCGGCCACCTGCCACACGCGGTCACGGTCAAACGGAGTGCGCTCGGTGGTGATGCGATACTCATACGAGCGAGCGATGGCAGAGTAACGGGCGTGGAAATCGGGAGCCACGGGCGAGATTCGATTGACAACCAGATCGGGGGGCAGAGCAGCGTGCAGGCGTAACTCGAGTTGCCCGCAATCCAATTCCCGATCGGTGTCGAAGTGGGCAACCATCCCGGTGGCGTGCACACCGGCATCCGTCCGCCCGGCACCGGTGACCGCGATCCCATCGGGATCACTCAAGAGACGCGAGAGCCATAACTCGAGTTCACCCTGCACCGTCCGAAGGTCGGACTGCCGTTGCCAACCGTGAAAGTTGGCGCCGTGAAAGGCGATGTCGAGCCGGTAGCGCAATCAGTCTCCAATCAAAAGAGCAGCAGATCGACGGGTGCCAAGCGTGCCACTGCCCACGCCGTCCAGCCGGCTGCCAATACAATGAACGTCATCCAGTCCCACGATGATAGCTTCAGTTCCACGACACTCGCCGGAATTCGACGCACATCGAACCCGCGCGACGCTAACGTATCCGCAAGCCGGTCGGAACGCCGGAGGGCAGCGGCAAATGCCGGCACAATCAATCCCGCAGACATGCGAATACGGTGTCGCCATTGGCCATCAAAGCGGACGCCGCGCGAGCGCTGGCCGAGCCGGATGGTTTGCAATTCCTGGCTGAGCAACGGAAACATCCGCAACATGAAGAACATCAGGTAGTAGACTGAGGCAACCGGCAGCCCGAGCTTTCCAAATGGGAGCAACAGACGCGTCATTCCCGATGCGATTCCCGAAGGGGTCGCCAGTGTTGCCACAACTGCGGTCAAGCCGGCAAAGGCAATCAAACGTAATCCGAGCCGAATACCGGTGACGAGGCCATCACGACTGATCTGCACCGGTCCGAGCGACAGCAGCGCTTGTCCGCCATCTGCCTGTAGGAGTGAGTACAACAGGGCAACCACTGCCGCCATGGGCACCGCCCAACGCATGAGCGAGGTTCCGGTCCCGGTAACCAGAGTATCGCGGCGACGGAAACTCAATCCGCAAAGTAAAGCGATCCCCACCCAAACGGCGGCACCCCAGACTGTACGGCAGGAGCCGATCCACAACGCACCGGACAGAAACGGGAGGATTACCGTACGGGGATCAAGTCCACGCTGCATCGTGGGAGCCGCGGGGGCGATCTCAGTTGCTGGACCGGTTGAATCTTTGCAAGTCGTATGCGCCACCCCTTATAATAGCACCTGTGAGTGACGACCGTCAAAGAAGCACCAAGCCGGGGCCACCCGCCAAAACGGAAATTGAATCATCACGTGGCCTGAAAATCACTCCGGACTTCGATTTTCGGCAGGTGTCGGACCGGCTCTGGATCGGGGCGATCCTCCTGGCCGCGCTTGTGGTCCGCATCCTGACACTTTGGGAGCTTTCGCGCAACTATCCCGGGTTCTTCTCCCCCGACGTCGATTCCGAGTGGCATTACCTCTGGGCCAAGATCATTGCACGGGGCGACCTGGTTGGCGACGGTGTCTTCTACCGAGCGCCCTTCTATCCGTACGTATTGGGATTCTGGATCAAACTGTTCGGCGAGGGTCTCTGGGGGATCAAGCTGGCGCAGGCGGTGCTCAGCTCGCTGACGGCGGTGCTGACCGGCCTGATCGGCTGGCGGATTTTTGGACGCAAAGTGGGATTGATCGCCGGATTTGCCTGGGCGTTTTGGGGTCCGGTGATCTACTACGATTCGGAATTGCTGCTCGAGGTCCTGTTTGTCCCGCTCAACCTGCTGGCGGTATGGCTGACATTGGGACGGATGAAGGAGTCGAGTGAGCGGCTGAAGCCGTGGTTGGTCATCGGAATCATTCTCGGCATTTCAGCGATCACCCGTCCGAATATTCTAATCACGATCCCCGTATTCTGGTGGCTGGCGTGGGCGGGGACTCCGTTACGCGGGCTCGACAAGACCAAATTATGGCGGGCATTGAAACGGCCGTTGATACTGACCATCGGCCTTGCGATACCCATTCTCCCGGTGACCGCGCGCAATTGGTGGGTCGCCGGCGATCCGGTGCTGATCGCGTATCAGGGCGGGGTCAACCTCTACCTGGGGAATAACACCGCAGCCGATGGATTGACGATGCGGATGCCGGAGATATTGCTCGATCCGACGCTCAGTTGGAACCGGTTCGTCGTGGCCACCGATTCGATTGCGGTTGTCCAGTCGGGAAAGCCGCTTCGGGCATCGGAAATTTCGTCGTGGTGGACCGGCAAGGCGATCGACTACGTGCGAGCCTACCCCGGCCGCGCGATTCGGGGCTGGGTCAGCAAGCTCTACTATCTCTGGAACGGGTTTGAAGTCGGCGATCAGACAAACATCTACGATATCCGGCGGTTCTCGGTCATTCTGCGAACATTGATCTGGCGATGGCCCGTCTATTTCCCCTTTGGACTGATCGCGCCGTTGGCGCTGATCGGGATTGGCTGGACGTGGCGTCGCTACACGATGGCCCGACCGCTGGCGATCTTCATTACACTCTATTCGCTGTCGGTGGTCGGGTTTCTGGCGACCGCGCGGCACCGGCTGCCAATGGTTCCGTTTCTTGTGATCTTCGCGATTGCGGGAGCATGGCTTCTGGTGAATGCGATTCGGCAACATCGCATGTCCACCGCGGGATTCACGATGCTGGTGACGGCGGCACTCATCGTGATTCTCAATCTCCCGACGGTTGATCACATCATGGAGAATCCGTCGTTCACCGCCTATCAGGAGGGACTGAGCTACGAGCGTCAGGGAAACTACCCGAGCGCGGTGGCGGCCTACGAACGTGCCCTGCTGTTGGAGCCCTACAATCTCGCCGCCAGGCGAAATCTCGCCCTCGGATTGGTGAAGACAAGACAATACGATTCCGCGATTGCCGTGTCGTTTTCGTACCTGCGGGAGCGGCAGTCCGACGCTGATGCGATGAATAATCTGGGGCTTGCGTATCTTGGCAAGTCTGACACAGACAATGCGCTGAGTTCATTCCGGATAACAGCACGCGCCAGCAGCAAACTGGGACAACCGCATTTCAATATGGGTGAAATCGCAGCGGCGCGCGGACAGATCGATGAAGCGGCGGGACACTACCGCGATGCCATCAAGGCGGATTCACTGTATGGCGCCGCGTACAATGCGCTGGGCATTCTCTACGCGAAGCAGGGACAGCTCGACTCTGCCATCGCGGTTCTCAAGCGTTGCACTACGAATGTTCCGGAGTACGCCACCGCGTGGGCGAATCTCGGCGGCGTTAGTCTGCAAGCCAATGAACCACAAATCGCCATTGATCCGCTGAAGCACGCCTTGGATCTGAATCCCCGTTCGGTAGCGATCCGATTCAATCTGGCGCTGGCGTATTCCCGATCCGGGAATGCGAGCGAAGCCACAAGACAATTGCGGGAGATCCTCGCCATTGATCCGAGTCACCAAGGCGCCCAGCAGTTACTGTCGACGCTGGAAGCGCAGGGCGGGGGCGGGAAGTAGGGTTCGGACAGGGGCGCGAGTGCACAAGCGCGGTGGGCTCAGCCTACCCTACGTACGAACGGCTCCTCCAGATCTTCGCGATGTCGGGCCGACGCCGTCACCCCGCAGCCGAGGACATTTGACCAATGCCCCAGTTTCCAATAGATTGCCCTCATGTTTGAACAAGCCTTCAAGAACATCGACGATGTCCTCCGGAAAGAGGCCGGTTGCACAACTGAGCTCGACTATACCGAGCAGACCTCGTGGCTGCTGTTCCTGAAATACCTCGATGGGCTCGAACAGGACCGCGCGGATCAGGCGAAACTGGAGGGGAAGAAATACACATTCATCCTCGACAACCCCTACCGCTGGGAAAGCTGGGCCGCGCCCAAGGGCAGGGACGGGAAGCTCGACCACAACAAGGCCCTGACCGGCGACGACCTCCGCGACTTCGTCAATCAGAAGCTCTTCCCCTATCTGAACGGTTTCAAACAGAAGGCCAGTGGGCCGAATACGATCGAATACAAGATCGGAGAGATCTTCGGGGAGATCAAAAACAAGATTTCCAGCGGCTACAACTTGCGCGAGATCATCGACCACATTGATGAGCTTCGCTTCCGCTCACAAATCGAGAAGCACGAGCTGTCCCACCTGTACGAAGCCAAGATCAAGAACATGGGCAACGCCGGGCGCAACGGCGGCGAGTATTACACGCCGCGCCCGCTCATTCGCGCCATGGTGCAGGTGGTCAAACCAAAGCTCGGCGACACGATCTACGATGGGGCGTGCGGCTCGGCGGGGTTTCTATGCGAATCGTTCGAATACCTGAAGTCGCAGGGCAAACTCACCACTAAGGACCTCACGAGGCTCCAGACCCGCACCTTCTACGGCAAGGAGAAGAAGTCTCTCGCCTACGTTATCGCGATCATGAACATGATCCTGCACGGCATCGACGCGCCGAACATCCTGCACACAAACACGCTCACCGAGAACCTCGCCGACATTCAGGAGAAGGACCGCTACGATGTGGTGCTGGCCAATCCGCCCTTCGGGGGCAAGGAACGCAAGGAAGTGCAGCAGAACTTCCCGATCCGCACTGGTGAGACCGCCTTCCTCTTTCTGCAGCACTTCGTCAAGATGCTCAAGGCCGGCGGGCGTGGCGGGGTGGTCATCAAGAACACTTTCCTTTCCAACACCGACAATGCCTGCGTCAGCTTGCGCAAGCTGCTACTGGAAAGCTGCAACCTGCACACGGTGCTGGACTGCCCCGGTGGCACATTCCAAGGTGCGGGAGTCAAGACCGTGGTGCTGTTCTTTGAGAAGGGCGCGCCCACGCGCAAAGTATGGTTCTACCAGCTCGACCCCGGTCGCAATCTCGGCAAGACTAACCCGCTCAACGATGATGATTTGGCCGAATTCGTGAAGCTGCAAGGGACTTTCGCTGACTCGCCAAAGTCATGGAGTGTCGATGCCAAGCGCGTTGACAAGGACAGTTTCGATCTTGCCGTGAAGAATCCCAACGGTGGCGAGGAAGTCACCCACCGCAGGCCGCAGGAGATCATGGATGAAATCGCCACACTGGACGCCGAGAGCGCGAAAGTGTTGGGGAACATCAGGGCGCTGCTATGAAGTCGCTGTGGAAAGACAAGCCGCTGGGAGCAGTTTTCAAGCTTGAGTACGGGAAGCCACTTCACGACACAGATCGGAAGCCTAACGGGCTCTACCCGGTATACGGTGCAAATGGCGAGAAAGGGCGAAGCGACAAGTTCTACGTTGACAAACCGAGCATCATCGTTGGCCGGAAAGGTTCAGCCGGTGAAGTGAATCTGACCGAAGAGAGGTTCTGGCCCCTCGACGTCACCTACTTTGTGACATTCGACGAACGGCAGTATGAGTTGCGGTTTCTGTACTATCTACTGACAAGGCTCGATCTCCCGAGCCTCGCGAAGGGCGTGAAGCCCGGCATCAACCGGAACGAAGTCTATTCCCAAGTCGCCAATATCCCGCCGCTCCCCGAACAGCAGCGCATCGTCGGCATCCTCGACAAAGCGTTCGAGGGCATCGCCACCGCCAAAGCCAACGCCGAAAAGAACCTCCAAAACGCACGCGCAATCTTCGAAAGCCACCTCCAATCTGTCTTCACACAGCGCGGTCCGGGGTGGGTGGAGACAACCCTTGGCGACATCGCACAGATCAAAGGCGGCAAGAGAGTCCCTAAGGGTTACAAGCTACTCAACGAACCAACTGACTTCCCATACTTACGCGTCACGGAATTTACCGACTCCGGGACGATCGACATGAGTGATTTGCGTTACGTCAGCGCGGAGGTTCATCGCGAAATCAAGAACTATGTAATTAGCTCGAAGGACCTTTACATCAGCATCGCGGGGACCATCGGCAAGACCGGCATCATCCCCGAAGAGCTCGACGGCGCGAATCTCACCGAGAACGCCTGCCGTCTTGTCTTCAACCCGGGGATCAGCAATCGCTTCGTCTATTTTTTCACGGTAACTCCTGACTTCGTTGAACAGGCTGGTTTCAATACCCGGACGGCTGCTCAACCCAAGCTGGCTCTTTCAAGACTCGCAACGATCAGGCTCAGTGTTCCACATCTCGCTGAACAGAAACGCCTCGCGGACAAATTCGATACGCTTCGCGAAGAAACCCAACGCCTCGCCTCCCGCTACGAGCGCAAGCTTGCCGCGCTGGAGGCGTTGAAGAAGTCGCTGCTGCACCAAGCGTTTAGCGGAGCGTTATGAAAGAACTTGGACAGCCGCAATCCTCGCTCATCCTCTATCAGACTGAGGACGGCCGCACGCGCATTGAGTGCCGCTTCGAAAACGAGACGCTCTGGCTGACGCAGGCGCTCCTGGCCGAGCTATTCCAGAAGGATGTGCGGACGATCAACGAGCACTTGGTGAACATTTTTGAGGAGGGCGAATTGAGCCGGGCGGCAACTATCCGGAAATTCCGGATAGTTCGATTGGAGGGCACGCGTGAAGTTGCTCGCGAGGTCGAGCATTACAGCCTGCCCGCCATCCTCGCCGTGGGCTACCGCGTGAAGTCCCCGCGCGGCACCCAGTTCCGCCAATGGGCGACGGCGCGCTTGAACGAGTATCTCGTCAAAGGATTCACGATGGACGACGAGCGGCTCAAGAATCCGCCGGGCAAAGGCCACACGGATTACTTCGACGAGTTGCTGGAGCGCATTCGCGACATCCGGGCGAGCGAGCGCCGGGTGTATCTGCGCGTGCGGGAGATCCTGGCGCTGGCCGCCGACTATTCGCCGTCCCAGCCGGAAACCCAGGTCTTCTTCCAAACGGTGCAAAACAAGCTGCACTTTGCTGCCACCGGCAAGACCGCTCCGGAGCTGATCGCCGAGCGGGCCGACGCCGCCCAGCCCAATATGGGTCTGACCGCGTGGAAAAGTGGCGTCGTGCGCAAGGGCGATGTGACCGTCGCCAAGAACTACCTGCGCGAAGACGAGATCAACGAGCTGAACCGCATCGTCGTCATGTTTCTCGATTTCGCCGAGGATCAGGCCCGGCGTCGCAAACAGATCTTCCTGCACAACTGGGAGACCCGGCTCGATGATTTCCTGCGTTTGAACGAACGCACTATCCTGCCAGATGCCGGCAAGGTCAGTCGCGAACAGGCCGACGCCATCGCAGAACAAGAGTATGACCGCTTTGCCGCCCGTCGCCGCGCCCAGCTTGAAGACGAGGCGGAGGCCGACACCCTCAAGCAACTCGAGGATGAGGTGACGAAGCTGCCCGCGAGGAAGAAACCCAAGAGCCCCAAATCATGAACGAAGCCGAGACCAGAGCTGAACACATTGACCCCGCGTTGAGGGCTGCGGGCTGGGGCGTCGTCGAAGGCAGCAGGATCCTGCGCGAGTATCCGATCACCCTCGGCCGCATTGAAGGACCTGGGCACCGTGGCAAGGCACTCACTGCCGACTACGTGCTGGTTTATCGCAATCGCAAACTGGCTGTCGTCGAAGCCAAAGCGTGGGATCAGGAATTAACTGAGGGCGTAGGGCAGGCGAAGAACTACGCCCTGAAGCTGTCGGTGCGCTTCTGCTATTCCACCAATGGCCAAAGTGTTTACGGCGTCGACATGCAATCAGGAAAAGAAGGCGAGTTGTCCCGCTATCATTCGCCAGATGAACTCTGGAGGCGGACGTTTGCCGAACAAAACGCATGGCGCGACCGTTTCGCGGCTGTGCCGTTCGAAGACAGGGGCGGTTCGCATCCGAGCCGCTACTATCAGGATATCGCCGTTGACCGCGTGATGGAGGCGATCGTGGAGGAGCGTCCGCGCATCCTGCTTACGCTCGCCACAGGGACCGGCAAGACGTTCATTGCGTTTCAGATTGCCTGGAAGCTGTTCTACAGCCGCTGGAATCTCAGCCGACAACCGTCGCGCCAACCACGCATCCTCTTCCTTGCCGATCGCAATTTTCTGGCAAACCAGGCCTACAATGAATTCTCTGCCTTCCCAGAAGACGCGCTGGTGCGGATCGACCCCGAAGGAATCCGAAAGAAAGGCAGAGTGCAGAAGAACGGCAGCCTGTTCTTCACCATTTTTCAAACCTTTATGAGCGGCCCGCCAAAAGATGGCAAGCCGTCGCCCTATTTCGGTGAGTACCCGCCCGACTTCTTTGACTTCATCGTCATCGATGAGTGTCATCGCGGGGGAGCAAACGACGAGAGCACATGGCGTGAAATTCTGAAGTACTTCGCGCCCGCCGTACAAATGGGCATGACGGCAACGCCCAAGCGCAACGAAAACGTGGATACCTACGCCTACTTCGGCGAGCCAGTCTACATCTACTCGCTCAAGGAGGGGATCAATGACGGGTATCTCACGCCTTTCAAGGTGAAGGAGATTTCCACAACGCTGGACGAGTATGTCTATACGCCCGACGATCAAGTCATCGAGGGGGAGATCGAAACCGGGAAGCGCTACACGGAGAGTGACTTCAACAAGATTATCGAGATCAAAGAGCGAGAGGCCCACCGCGTGAAGATGTTCATGGCGCAGATTAACCAGAACGAAAAGACGCTGGTGTTCTGCGCCACACAGGCTCACGCGCTCGCCGTGCGCGACATGATTAATCAGATAAAGTCAAGCAAGGACCCAAGCTACTGCCAGAGGGTTACTGCCAATGACGGCGCGCTTGGCGAACAGCACCTGCGCGACTTTCAGGACAATGAAAAGACCATCCCAACGATCCTGACAACCTCGCAGAAGCTGGCCACAGGTGTTGACGCCCGCAACATCCGCAACATCGTGCTAATGCGCCCGATCAATTCTCTCATCGAGTTCAAACAAATCATTGGGCGCGGCACGCGGCCTTACGAGGACAAGTACTTCTTCACGATCTACGACTTTGTGCAGGCGCATCATCACTTCAGCGATCCTGAATGGGATGGTGAACCACTCGAGCCAGAGGCACGCGAGCCGTGCCCCAAGTGCGGCTTCCTGCCCTGCCAGTGTGAGAGGGAAGCTCCCCAGCCCTGTCCGATTTGCGGTATGAGCCCCTGTGTGTGCGAGCAGGAGCCCTGTCCAGTCTGTGGCCGATTGCGTTGCATCTGCAAGAAGAAGCGAAGGGCGATCGTGAGGCTTGCGGATGGCAAAGAGCGCACCATCCAGCACATGATGATGACGAGCTACTGGCACCCCGACGGGAAGCCGATTTCAGCACATCAGTTCATGGAGCTGCTCTATGGGAAACTGCCGGAATTCTTCAAGGACGAGGCCGAACTTCGCGCTCTCTGGAGCCTGCCGGATACGAGAAAGAAGCTCCTGCAGGGTCTGAGCGAGAAAGGATTTGGCCACGAGCAACTGGCCGAGATGCAGAGGGCTATGGATGCGGAAAACAGCGACATCTTCGATGTGCTGGCTCATGTTGCTTATGCGCTCCCGCCGATCTCACGCGAGGAACGTGCGGTCACTGCCAAGATCCAGATCAGCACTCATTTCAATTCCAAGCTGCAGGTCTTTCTCGATTTCGTGCTGTCTCATTACGTTTCGGTCGGTGTTGAGGAACTTGATCAAGAGAAGCTCACACCGCTGTTGAAGCTCAAGTATCAAGACTCCATCTCGGATGCCGTGGCCGATCTGGGCCCAGCGGAGGACATCGGGAAGGTGTTCTCCAGTTTTCAGAAATACCTGTACCAACGGGTGGCATGAGTGTGGGGCGGACTGCCTATTAATTCCACCCTTTCAGGGCTTGAGAATTGCCCTCGCTCTCTCCCCCCGGGCTGACGCCCGGGGCTATTTTCTTCCGCCCCTCCGGGGCTCCAAGTCTCCCCGGAACTTGGTGGTGCAGAATGCAGGAGCTGCACCTGATCTAATACTTCCCGCGGCGTTCGAAGACATAATTCGAACCGGGGATGGTTTTGACGTACTTCTTCAGATCGGCGACCATGTGCGAGATTTCGCCGACGTGGGTGAACATGCCGCCACGGTCGACGACGACGGCGATGGAGATATTCATCAGCGGGAAGGATTCGGGGACACCGCGGCGGTTCTTGGAGATGATGTAGCCGTTGCGGCGGTCGCGCTGTACGTAGCAAAGGCCGATCTCGGCTTCGAATCTCGCGATGATCGTCTGGCAAACCTTCTTGGCTTTGGACGGATCGATCACGAAGACGAAATCGTCACCGCCGATGTGCCCGACGAAGCCATTGGGCTGGTGTTCGAAAACCGAATCGCGCACGACACGCGAGGTCATCTTGATGACCTTGTCACCGTAGAAGTAACCGTAGTAATCGTTGTACGCCTTGAAATCATCCAGATCGGCGTAGCAGACCGCGAAGCACTCTTTGGAGTGAATCCGCTCCTGCAGGACGCGCTCGATCGTCGTTGGACCCGGCAGGCGGCTCGAGGGATTGACATCGAGGTCGCGCCAGCTCCGCCGGAGCGCCAGACGCAGACGGGCGTGCGCGGTGATGTCGGTCGCTTCGCCGGTGACCATGTCATCGATGTTCGAGCTCAGAATCTGCTGGGCAATCTCGGGATCGGGATCCTTGTGCCAGACGATCACCGGCACGACCATGAGCGACGGCACCGCCTTGGCTTTCGCGCCGAGCGCGATCTCGCGCCCAGCGGTGCCCTCGGCGGGAATGACCACCATGTCCAGAAGGGTCCGTTGCGCGAGGGTTACGAGCTCCTGGGTGGTGGAAAAGGGCAGCACCTGAGGATGGAACTCGCGAAACGCAGCGAGCAAACCCTCACGCCAGCCCCCTGTCTTGCTGTTACAGTACGCGCAAATCATAAAGACCCAATCCCCACAGCCCAGCGCGTCATGATGAGTTGTAACCCGAATCAGGCCGCGGGATCACCCTTTATGTATAGTTTCGGCTGTTGGGAGCCTTGAGGTTATATCAATTTGTGGCTTTCGCGGGCTTCAGTGGCCCTGACTCCAGCGGGTGAAATCGGTGGTGGACTGCGGCCAAGTGGGCCCGGTCGAGGTGGGTGTAGATCTGGGTGGTGGAAACGGAGCGGTGGCCGAGCATCGACTGCACCGAACGGAGGTCGGCCCCGGCCTGAATCAGATGGGTGGCGAATGAGTGGCGGAAGGTGTGCGGGTGGACCCGTCTTTCCAGCCCGGTCTTCTTTGCGGCACTGCGCACGATCAGCCAGATCCCCATGCGTGACAGGCCCCGTCCGTTTCGCCCCAAAAAGAGACGGTCGACCGCCACGGTGGCCTCCACCTTGGCACGTGGGCCATTCAGATAGGCGACCAGGGGGCGTTCGGTCGAACGGCCAAATGGGATCAGGCGTTCCTTGTTGCCTTTGCCCAGCACACGCACAAAGCGATCGTCGAAGTTGATGTCCTCGACCCGGAGGCCCGCCGCTTCGGAGACTCGCAAGCCACAGCCATAGAGCAGCGCCAGCAGGGCACGATCACGGATATCCTGGGGACTCTTGGAATCGGGTGCGGCCAGAATCTTCTGCATCTGGCTGACCGAGACAACGCCGGGCAGCTTGCGGGGAAGCCGTGGTGTACGGACAGAGCGGGCGGGATTTTTCGACACGACACCGCTGAAGAGCAGATACTTGTGGAAACTCCGGACGGCGGACAAGGCACGCGCGACCGTCGCCGGTGAGAGCTTCTCGGAGGTGAGCGTCTCGAGAAACCCGCCGACTGTTTGCGGGCCGACCGCCGCGGGATCGCTCACCCCCCGCGTCGCACAGAATTTCTGGTAACGATCCAAATCGCGGCGCTTTGGCGGCGCCCGCTTCCTGAAGCGTGCGGCCTGCCTCGGCCATGGTGGCGCCGGTGGTCAGCACATCATCCACAATCAAGATCGACTTACCCGCCAGTGAGGCTGCGTTGGTTGCCTTGAAAGCACCATTGAGATTGGCCTGGCGTTCGAGCCCCCTCAACTTTGTCTGATCAGAAACACGCCGCGTGAATCCAATCGCACCGGGCAAGTAGGGACAGCCGACTTGCAAGGCGAGATTTTCCGCCAGTAGTTCCGCATGACCGAAACCGCGCTCACGGCGCCGATGCGCCGCGGTGGGGACGGCAACGATGGCATCGAACTCCGGGAGGGCGTTCAGTTGGCGCGACATCGCAGCCGCCAGCGGGGCAGCGAGCGAACGGCAGCCATGGTATTTCAGCCCGTGCACGATCGCACGCCAGCCGGGATCAAAGACACCGAGGGCGGCAACTTGTTGGGGAAATGCCACGGCGGTATCACAGTTGCAACCGAGTCCATTCGGCAGAATATAGCGATGACACATGGTACAAATCGGATCGGAGAGCCGGACAAGCTGCCGATCGCACGAATCGCATGCGACATCAGCGCCGCGCCGCATCGACATGCCGCAAATCGGACACGCCGACGGATAAAGTATCTCCTCGACAGGAGCAATGGCCGTTTGGAGAATCGCTGAGGACATCTTCACGGAAACCTGTTCGGAAGATGCAAGTCCAGTGGGTTGCTCCATTAATACTCCAGCCAGTTGCGACGCACGTTGACCAGAAGACCTGTCAGGGTCCAGAATAGAAGCAGCGAACTGCCGCCATAGGAGACAAAGGGCAGTGGGATGCCGGTGACGGGCATGAGTCCCACGGTCATGCCGGCATTGACAAGCAATTGGAATCCGGCGATCCCGGCGATGCCGATGGCGAGGAATCTGCCGAAACGGTTGCGGGCCCGGTCACCGATGGAGATGGCGCGCCAGAGGTAGACGGCAAATAGAATCAGCACAAGAGTTGCACCCCAGAATCCGAATTCCTCGCCGCACACCGAGAAGATGAAATCGGTGTGCTTGGCGGGGAGAAAATGCAGGCCGGTCTGAGTGCCGCCCAGGAATCCCTTGCCGAAGATGCCGCCGGAACCGATGGCGACTTTCGACTGGATAATCTGGTATCCGGCGCGGCGGGGGTCAGCGCCGGGGTCCAAGAAGATCAGGATGCGCATTCGCTGGTACGGCAGGAGGTGATTCCAGACAATGGGTGTGATGATGCCAAAGAGCAGATTGGCGCCGACGACCGCCGTGGCCTGGATGAGACGTGGGCGCGTCAGGGCCAGGACGGTGATGAGCACCGCGATGAACAGAATGAAGCTGATCCAACTGAAAGCCAACACGAGGCTGATCACTGGTGAGACCAGGAAGAACAGTGTCAGCGGTGGTATCCCGCCCCAGAAGAGCAGGATGAAGGTCATGGCCATGAACACAAGCGATGTGCCAAGGTCCGGTTGTTTGAGCACGAGGAGCGTGATCGGGCCGACCAGAAGCGCCACCGCCATCAACGGCTGCCACCCGGCCAGCGGGCGCTTGAGATACGCCAGATAGCGGCAGAGCGCGAAGAGCACGGCCAGCTTGCCGAATTCCGATGGTTGGAGGTAGGCCGGACCCAGTGCGATCCAACGTCCGCCGACGTCGTGTTCGAGCACCAGAATTCCGATGAGAATCAGCCCCAGGGCGCCGAGGTAGACATAGGCCAAAACCTCGTGGAGTCGCAGGGGCACTTTGGCGGCGATGAAGAAGCCGACCAGGGCCACGCCCAGCCAGGTGATTTGCCGGGTCCACAAGGCACGCATATCGGCATCGGGGGAGTTGTACTGCGCAGCGTAGATCAGGGCGATACCGATCAGAGTGAGGCAAAGCGCGCTGCCGATCAAAATCGGGTCGGATTCGCGAATCGTCCTGGGATTAAAGCGCCACGGCAGTCTCACAGGGGGATATTGCACACACGCACAGAAACTGTCAATCTCTCAAGCAGAGATGCCCCAAAATGATGCGTTCCACCAATGCCGGGAAAATGACTGGCGCGGCCCCTTGCCACTCAGCGACTTGCAGGGCCGGATGACCTATGGAATTGGGCCGTCAATTTGCTATGTATTCTGATGCAAAACGCCGACTTCGGGCGTAGAATGAGTTGTGAGGCCACCAATTTGGGCTTCAAGGAGATTGCCATGAAAAAGATACTGCTGTCAGCTTTGGTTGCGTCCCTGGTGTTCGCCGGGTCGGTCGCCTATGGGATGACAGCCGACGACATTATCCAATTGTGCAAGGCGGGGTTTACACCGCAGCGGATCGCCAAGATTGTCAACGCCACCGGGCTGGACCGTCCGCTGGTCGCTGCCGACTGGGCACGGATTCGCAATGACGGGTGTGATGACCGCGTCGTCGATGAGCTTCTCGAAGTGCTCGTCCCCGCGGATGAAGTCTCCGGCGATGCGTCGGACGCGACGATGTCGAATGACTCGGACGAGACCGGTGAAACATCATCGAACGTCAATGTCTACCTGCGCAGCGGCTGGGGCTGGGATGGCTGGTACGGTGGATTCAGTTACGGGTGGTACGATCCGTACTGGTCGGTCGGCTGGACCGCATGGGATCCATACTCGAGCTGGGGCGGCTGGGGATATCCCGGCTACTGGTGGGCCAATGACTGGTGGGGTTACCCCTACCGGAATCGCTTTGGCTGCGGGCCGTACTTCTATCACAGCAATTGGTACCACGGCGGGTACTACGCCTCCGGGCACTGGGAACGCCACAAAGATTACCGTCGCGGACGCGGAGAACACGGCTCCTACTACGCAGACCACAAGACACCGGAAACGGTGCAGCGCGGGTTGATGTCGAAAGCGGTCGCGTATCAAATGTCAACGGGTTCGACTAATGGCGCCTACGGGTTGAGATCGAAAGGCTCCACTGCATCACCGACAGGCACGATCACGCGCGGAACCGGTTCGGATCGTGGATACACCACAAAATCCAAGGCCACCGGCCAGGGTTTGACGACGCGGGAGCAACTACGCTCGAAGGGCACTGGGACAGCCATTCAAGGCAAGTCAGCCACCGGTGGCTCGCGTTACGGCACAGTGAAAACTCAGGGCAAGTCGGGCGGAACAACACCAAGCGGCGGTCAGGGAACCTACACGCGGCAACGTTCGAAATCCTCGGGCGGTACGACAGCGACTCCGCCAGCCACGACGACGACCAAGCAGAAGAGCACCCCGCCTCCGGCCCCAGCCCCGGCAGGCAATGAAGGCGGCAAGGGGAGCATTCAGCGAGACGGCGGCTCAACAGGCGGCTCAACTCAGAGCACACCGAAGCTGAAGGGAAAAGGTTAATCTCACCGCTTGGCTGGATGGTACCTTTGAAACGAGAAGGCCCCAGATTCCGGGGCCTTCTTTTCTTTCTGCCCCATGGGGAGGGGTGTCTCGCGACGCCCCCCCTACTATCATT
>JACRMA010000113.1 GCA_016235085.1 Candidatus Zixiibacteriota bacterium | reverse complement strand
TCTCGACGCGCCGTCCGACGCGGACACTGATACTGTGGCCCTGGAGCCTCAACAGCGACGTTTGTTGGGAATACGCCACGATCTGATCGCGGGCAAATTGAAGTTCCTGCTGCGCCTCATCGGAACGGGCGCGGGCGGCGGCGAATTGATCGGCCAGCTGGACACCCTGGTCAGCGGAGAATTGCTCGGGTGTCATTGCTGCAACCGCCACGGCATGCCGTTTGGCGGGGCAGATCGATTGGAATTCGCACCAGTCGCAGAGCTGGGATTCCTGCGGTGGAAAATGGTTGCGAACGATGGCGGCGTCGATGGTGTCGATCAATTGCATCGTTTCGGTCTTCAATTGCCCCAGTGACTCAGCAGAGCGCACCGAGATCAGGTTCTTGTTGGCGCGCATATAATGCCATACGAGGCGCACACCCGGCACATCGCGCCAGCGTTCCTGCACGGCGATCTGGTAGAGCGCGAGCTGCCGTTCGGCATCGATTTCCTGCTGGGTGGGGAGACGGCGCGACGTCTTGTAGTCGTGAATCTCGATGGTGCCGTCATCGACCTGATCAAGCCGGTCGATGAATCCCTGAAGCTTGTATTTGCCGGTGCCGTCCAAATCAACGGTGATGCGTTCTTCGAGTCCCAGAACCCGGCCGTTGATAAACGGGTAATTCGCCACGAAATAGTCCTGAAGACAGCGGCGGCCAACGTTGCGGTAATCCTCCGCGGTGTATTCGGTGCGGACAATGAGGACATCGTCCTTGATATTCTTCGCCCAGTATTCATCGTAGAAGTCCCGTGTCTCCTCCCATTTCGGGACCCGCTCCATCTGGACAGAAGTATACAATCGTTCGAGGACCTTGTGAACACAGGAGCCCATGAAGGCTTCGATGGAGTCTCGCTTTTGGATGTCCGGCTTTTCGATGTACTGAAAGGCGAATTTGCGCGGGCAGTTCTCGTAGGTGGAAAGACGGCTGTGAGAGAACATCATAGGCGTGCCTCCGGGGTTGGCCTGCCCCCAAAACGGGGATACAAATTGGGAGCGGGAAAAGCAATCACTTCTGTGGAGTGGCCGGTCATCCCGCGGGGAGGGCGAGGCTCCTGCCGAGCCTCTTGTCCGCGCGACATCGTGGCTCGGCAGGAGCCTCGCCCTCCCTCCCCTATGGGGTCGCGCTGCAAAGGGATTACCAGGTGGCAGGGTGGATTGACAAGAATGAAGATTGTGGTAGATTAGTGTGGTAGCCCCGCTGTCTGAATGGGACCCTCCCCCCGGTCAGAAAGCTATGATGCGACGATGTCTCACCATGTTCTTCGCGATGTTCGGACTCCTGGCCGGCACGGTTGCGCTTTCGGCCAATAAGCCGGAGGGGAGTGCGTTGGCCACTGGCGCCCAATCAGCCAGTGCGACTGCGGGGCCGTCATATCGAATTCACGGGAATGGCCGGATTCGGATGACGGTCACCAATTGGGGGTATCTCGGCAATCCGTCGGAGACGTTGATTGATTCCACTTCTCTGGGGTCGGCCGACACCCTGCTGGCGCCGGGGCTGGAATCGCCATCGCACTCGAAGATCGATTACCTGTATGAAGCGGGGCTGTGGATCGGCGGGATTGTCGGCGGCGATACGCTGGTCTCAGTTGGGGCCACGGATTATCCGGCGACGTACGAACTGCATCCGCCCGGCGAAGGTGACCCTCTCCCCTTCTCCGACTCGCTGGCGGATGAGGAGTACCACGCGGACTACGCGGATACGGCGTCCGATTTAGGCCGCGTGCGGACAGACGAGGTCGATGGAGTTCACCGGCCACTTCCGGTATCAGTGCGGCAGACGACACGGATTGTGGCAGATACCACCTATGACGGCGGAGTGATTATCGAGGTCGTGGTGCGGAATATCGGATCGCAGCCGATTCATGGCTTGTGGCTGGGGTGGTATGTCGATTCGGACATTCGGCATCCGGCTCATCCCAATAGCTGGATCAACGATCTTTCGGGGCATCGGACGAGCAGTGTCACTGTCGATGGGCATGCAGTCAATGTGAGCGCGTCATGGTCGGCGGATAATGACGGAGACCCCGACACGAACACATGGAGTTTTGACGCGCACTCGTTAACGGGTGTCCTGGGGATGATGTATCTGGGTGGCTCGCCGTCGCTGACCGCCGAATCATTCCACTGGTGGAATGCGGGATTTTCGCGGGCGTACGACTGGGGGCCGTCGCATGCTCCGGCAGACACGAACATTCACGGCGGAACCGGCCGCGCCATCGGCGACGTGATGAAATACCGCCGCATGTCTAGCCAGGAGATCGACTACGATCAGGCATTTGCGGCGGTCGACAAGACGGCTGAAGGATGGGCTCCCCCGACTTCTTCACTGATCGCGCGTGACTTCGCCGACGGGTACGACACACGATTTCTCGAGAGTCATGGCGCGGTGGACCTGGCGCCGGGGGACTCGATTACCGCAGTGTGGGCACTGGTGGTGGCCCGGCGGTTTCACACACAGCCGAAGCACTTCCATGACACGTACGACTACCTGGCCCCGCAGACGTATCTCGCCGGCCTCGGATTTGGATCGCTGGACACAGCTCTGGCGCGGATGAAGATTCTTTGGGATGACAGCTTTCACGACGCCACAATCGGCCCGCCATTGGGTTTCGATATGGCCGGATGGGATGATTCCAGTGCGCAGCTTGAGTGGCAGAAACGTGGGACCAAGCGGCTTCGGGGGTATGGCATTTTTCGGTCGCTGGATTCGAATTCGTTTTCCCCTCTGCCACTCACAGTTCTCTCCCGCGACAGCGGTTCGTACCGGAATCGGAATCTGCAGCGGCTGACGACGTACTATTACATGGTGCGATCGTATGATTCACTGGGACGGTTCGGTGCAGCGTCGCCGGTGCTTAGTGTACTTCCGGACCGGCCGATGACCCCGGTCCTTCTCAGTGCGCATGGGTCGAAGGGGAAGCTCAGCCTGAACTGGCAGACGCCGCTGGAGCCGGATATTGCTTCGCATCTGATCTACCGGCGGCAAACCGGGGGAGCGTGGTCGTTGGTGGGACAGACGGCGCTGCCGCCGCCGTTTGTCGATTCGACGGTTATCAACAGCGTCATTTATGATTACGGAATTACGGCGGTGTCGGCACTTGGCACAGAGAGCTACCGCTCGCTTCCGGTTGTGGGTCTTTCGTTCTCATTCAATGGTCCGCCGATGGTGATTGATCATACGCTTTCGGGAGCGACCTCGCTGACAGACAAGGATTCGGTTACGTCGGCATGGACGCAGATGGTCGCGGGATTGGGCGGGGTCTACCGCGATGCCGACCCGGTGACGACGGCGTCGTTTGGGTTGGAAGTCTATGATCCTCATCCGGCGACAATCGTGGTATCGGATGGCCGATTTGCCCCCCGCCCGGAGACGGGGTCACAGTTGTCGGACTATCTGTACGCGGGCGGAATCGCGGTATTGTCCGGGCGCGACTTGTTTAACGACGGGGCGATCACCGAAGGCTTGATTCGATTCGGGCCGGGGAACTGGGTCTACGACAATTTTGGCATTACGGCAGCCTATTATCCACGCGTGCTTCTCTCCCACCCGACACGTCCGAATGCGGAGTTTGTCGGCGCGCATTCGACAGACCTGCTATTACCAGACATCCAGGTGGATCCATCCCGAACCGACTGGGGATTGAATCCTGCTCTGCCATCGGCGGGACCAGCGGTGCCGTTTGTGGGGTATCTCGAAGTGGATACGTCGCGCGCTCGCGTGATCTACACGTACGTCTCGAGCGATGGCAATTCACTTTCGCACGGGAAAGCCGTGGGAGTCATCTCGAAGGTGGATGGCGTTCATGCGGCCGTGCTGGCGTTCCCAATCTCGTACAGCTACGAAGACCACGGGCGAGATCTGGTTGCACGGTTGTTGGCTGAGCTGGGTTGGACGAGCAGCACGCCGGGAGACATGACCGGGGACGGATCAGTCGACCTCCTCGACCTGATCTTCTTAATCGACTACCTCTACGCCGCAGGACCAATCATCAACGAACGCAATGGCGACGTGAATGGCGACTGCCGGCTGAACCTGATCGACATCGTTCTCATGATCAACTACATCTTCCGAGGCGGGGCGGCGTTGCAACCGGGGTGCGTTGGCCCATAGGGCGTGCGATTGCGGGCAGTGGACTTTCGGTCCATTGGTCGACGTTCTGCGTTACCGCAGTTCGCAAGGGGCTGGAAGCACCTTGTCCGCGATCGGATGGCTTGGCGTCACCCAATGCGCGTCGCGCGGACACCGGGCGGCCACACGGGGCCGTGCCTGCAGGCGGTGAATAAGGGGCCAAAATCGGGATAGGGGCCTCAGGTTTTCCCCTGAGGACCCCTCCCACACCACCCGGCATGCGGGTCCGCACCGGGCGGTTCCGACGGTTGATGTAGCGCG
>JACRMA010000046.1:53664-67127 GCA_016235085.1 Candidatus Zixiibacteriota bacterium | reverse complement strand
CCGATCTGACGATCCCGGTTCTGACCGCGGTTGGCGTACCGCTGAATGCCACCTTTGTCGACTCGCTGAACGGTGCCGGATCGTTCGTCTTCAATCCGGACTTCACCCAGGCCGGTGTCTACAACTTGAGCGTGATCGCCAGCGATGGCACATTGGCGGACACACAACTGGTTGCCATCACTGTCACCGAGGTCAATCGCAAACCGGTGCTCGATTTGATCGGCTCCAAGTCGGTTGGGCAGGGCTCCACGCTGACCTTCCGCACACACGCTGTCGATCCGGATTTGTCCATCCCAACGCTGACAGCCTTGAATGTTCCGCTCAATGCGACCTTCGTCGACTCGCTCAACGGTGCGGGCTCATTCGTATTCACACCCGATTTCACCCAGCTCGGTCTGTTCAATGTCACGTTCATTGCCAGTGACGGGATTCTGACCGATACGCAACTGGTGGCGATTACCGTGTTGGCCACCAATCGCAAGCCGGTCCTCGACCCGATCAGCCCCCAGACTGTTGCCGAGGCCGCCAATCTGACGTTCCGAATTCACGCCGTCGATCCCGACGCGACCATTCCCAGCCTGACCGTGACGCCGCTTCCGGCGAACGCCACGTTTACCGATTCGCTCAACGGCGCCGGATTGTTTGTCATCAACCCGAGTTACTTCCAGGCCGGTACGTTCAATCTGTCGTTCATCGCCACCGATGGTTCCCTTGCGGACACTCAGTTGGTGGTTGTCACCGTGACCAATGTCAATCGCCCGCCGGTCCTGTCGGCCATCGGACCGCAGTCGGTCAACCAGGGAAGTGTTCTCACGGTCCATCTGGTTTCGACTGATCCCGACTCGACCAACGCGGCCTTGACCGCCCTGAATGTCCCATTGAATGCGACCATGACCGACTCGCTCAATGGCCGCGGCGCATTCATCTTCAGCCCGAACTTCAACCAGGCCGGCGTCTATCAGTTGACGTTTATCGCCTCAGATGGCCTGCTGGCGGACTCGGAACTGGTGACGGTCACCGTCATCAATCAGGGGAACCTGCCGCCGGTCTTCGATTCAATCCCGCCGCCCAATGTCAACGAAGGGGAGACGCTCCTCGTGCGGATTCACGCCGTTGATCCCGAAGGCACACCGGTCATCCTCGGCCTCGAACAGGCGATTCTCAATGCGTCGTTTGTGGATTCTGGCAACGGCGCCGGGCTTCTGACCTTCATGCCCGACTACTTCCAGGCCGGGGTCGACACGGCCCGCATTCTGGCGATTGACAATGGCACGCCGAGAGCCTCCAAGCTGCTCCAGTTGATCATTACCGTTAACGAGAAGAACAAGGCGCCGATCCTCAATCCCATCGGCAATCGCACCGTCCTGGCGGGCGACTCGCTCAAGATTCGCAGCGTGGCCACCGACTCCACGGCCCCTCCGGGAGGGATCCTCTTCATGTCGGCGTTGAATCTGCCGGCCAATGCCACGTTCCAGGATTCCGGCAGCGGCATCGGCAAGTTCAAATTCAAGCCGACCTTCCAGCAAATCGGGTCATACAATGTGACCTTTGTGGCCACCGACAATGGCACGCCATCGCTGGCGGCGCTTGAGCAGATCACGATCACGGTTCAGAACACCAACCGCGCGCCGGTGCTCAGCTACATCAGTCCGGCGAGCTGCAACGAAGGCGATTCGATCAAATTCAATGTCCACGCCACCGATCCGGACGGCACGATTCCGTTTCTGCGTGTGGACACACTGCCGAAAAACGCCACGTTCGTGGACTCGGGGAATGGCGCCGGCACGTTCACTTTCCGCCCGAATTTCATTCAATCGGGTCTCTATGATCTGAGATTCACTGCCAACGATGGCATTGCCACGGCTTCACAGCATGTCCTGATCCAGGTGATTGAAAAGGGGAATCAGCCGCCGATTCTCGGCCCGATCGGCCCGCTCAGTGTTCTCGAAAAGAGCACGCTGACGGTCTTGATCAGCGGCAATGACCCCGATTTCTCAATCCCGGTGCTCAGCGTCGACACGTTGCCGGAGAACGCCACGTTTGTGGATTCGGGCAACGGCTACGCCGTCTTTGAGATTACCCCGCAGTACTGGCAGAGCGGTGTTCACACCCTGACGTTCACCGCATCCGATGGCACGTTCGCCGACACCGAGGTCGTTACGCTCACCATCCTCGACATCGGAAATCAGCTCCCGCAGTTTGCCGCGTTCACGCAACCATCGGTGCCGGAGACGCAGATCGGATATTTCACCGTTGCCGTGGTCGACTCAGACCAGACATTCCCGATTCTTCATGCGCGCCCGATCCCGGCCTGGGCGGCCTTCGTCGACAGTACAAATGGAAAAGGGACGTTTACATTCGCACCGGGGTATTACGACTCCGGCAGCTACTCGATGTACGTTGTCGCCGATGATGCCGATACACCTGGGGCGCGTGACAGTGTCCTGGTTTTATTGCATGTGGTGAACACGAATCAGAAGCCGGAAATCGACCAGACGTCGTGGCTGGGTTCACAGCCGATCTCACTCGTGCAGGGCCAGACCGTGACTGCCTGGCTGCATGCCCGCGACCTGGACGGGCAGATTCCGAGCATCCGGGCGGTCAGTGGCATCGTTGCCAACATGGTCTTTGTCGATTCGGGGAATGGCAATGCCACAGTCACCTTCACGCCGAGCGTCAGTCAATCACAACAGAACTTCACTGTTCCGTTTCGTGCCATTGACGCGGTGTATCCGGCAGATTCCAGTATCATGAAGTCGGTCACGTTTACGGTGACGGGAAGAAACATAGCGCCCATTTTGGATCCGATCGGTCCCAAGAGCGTGGTCGAATCCAGTCTTCTTCAGTTCTTTGTGACCGCGTCCGATTCCAATCCAGCACAAGTCCCGCAGATACAGGTTACGGATGCCCCGACAGGTTCAAGTTTGACGTTCGTTTCCGCCGGGTCCTCATCCACCCAGTTCCGGTTCTCCTGGACGCCGACGTACACACAGTCCGGGCTCTACTCCGTGTTGTTCAAGGCGCGTGACTCGAATGGGGCCATCGACAGTGAGCGCGTGACCATCACGGTCATCGATGCCGGCGATCAGAGGCCGCATTGGGCGTCATCCTTCCCAGCCGATACCGTCCGATTGAGTGTCTTTGGGAATGACTCGCTTCACGTCTGGGCCACCGACATTGACAACGCCACGCTGACGCTGACTGTCCCCAACCGCCCGCGCAATTCGACTTTTGTCGATTCACTCAACAAGGCCGGCTTCTTCAATTTCACACCCGACCCGACGCAAACGGACAGCATCTACAATGTCCTTTTTGTCGCCTCGGACGGGATACTTGCCGATACGGGACGAGTGATTTACAAGCTGATTGCGTTCACTCGTGGCGACGTGAATCAGGACCAGGTGATCGACATCTTCGACGTCGTCTACCTGCTGGATTACGTCTTCAGCGGCGGGCCCGCACCGATTCCGGTTGCTGAGGCCGGAAACGTCAACGGGGACGGGAACCATATTGTCGACATCTTCGACGTAATCTACCTGCTCGAGCATATCTTCAGTGGTGGACCGCCGCCGCCGCCATAGGCACGGATTGAAAAAGGCCTATGGCCCATAACGAGTGCCTGGCTGAGTGGGTGCCACGGACAAGGGAGACCGAGCGGCTTCATCGCTCGGTTTCCCTTGTCCGTGTCCTTCTGCTGCTCGTGGGGAAAAGACACGGACAAGCGAATTCTCCAAAGAACCGGAGAATTCGCTTGTCCGTGGCACCCGGATTCGGAACGGGTAATTCAACTCGCCCATCCTGTCCATGTGTCACGCTCGAAATGCAATCACATCGATCTCAAGCAATTCCGATTTAGATGTTGCGGTGCGTAGAGGCGCCCCTGTGTGGGCGCCCTGGTGATGCGGCGCGCGCAATTCAGGCGGATTTGGGCCCTGACCCCCGGGGCGTGTTGAGAAGCCATCAATGTCGTGAATTTAAGAGGCCGGACAAGAGTGTCCGGCCTACCGATATCGCTACAATCCGATAGGCCGCCCACTCCTGTCCGCGCTGCCGATCCGTTCTCATAAGATACGTGACGACAACGGGTTGCGGGCTTCCGCGAAACACCCCACCCGCTTGCAGTCGTGAGATGTTGCCTGAATCTCGCAAAAAGCGGGGAGGAGGCACAACGTTTCTTGATCGGCAACGCTCGGTCCGACTGTGCAGCCTCGGATCAGCGGCAGAGCGGCCTCTGTCCCTCTCAACCACGACGAAATTTGGGGAATTGGCTTGACAAATATGCAGGCCAAGGTTATTTTCGTGATTGGAGTTGCAGGTTTCTCGAGGATGAGCATTGGTTGTCCAAAAACGTGATCGGTTGGTTTACTGATTCTAAGTCCTTTGGTCTTGCCGTAAGTCGATAATGCTGCCCGACTTGTGACTGTTGTTGGAGTACGTCGCAAAATCGGGCGCAAACACTGTGTCGGTTGAGTTTTCACCGGCAATTGCACAGCAGGGAGTGAGTTGTTGCCGCTTAGACTACGCGCCAAGTCGTGTATCCGGCGGATTCGCTATTGGAGCATTATTGCAAGTGTTGGTTTAATCCAGACAACTTCAAAACCCTTAACGCGAAACATAGCAGTTCACAGAGGAGGTGGTGGGATCACGTAGTTGGAAGTGAAGTCAAGACCCGGCGGTTCCGCAAATCGATGCGCCCGTCGGTTGCGCCAAACAAACTTACACGGAGGAAGCAATCATCAAACGGTCGTTTTGGCCGACGGCCGAGGATGATGGCAGCCCCACTCCGCAAAACGGGGCAACAGGATTTTGAATTCAAAAGTTTAAGGAGACGAGCATGACAGGAAGAATCCTGAAGATCTTAGTGCCATTGGCGCTTCTCGCCTTGATCGTGACTGCTTGGGCGGCGGAATCTCCGGACATTATGGAGCGTCGCCGTCTGCAAGAGCAGGAACGGGCTACTCCCAAAGGCGGGATGTCGATTAACAATCTGCCGATCGCTGATGGTCCCCAAGACCGTCTGAATAACTGGGTTGCCTCCCAGTCTGCGAACCGGTCCATCATCCAGGACAACTATGTCGCTCGCACCGGCTTGAACAGTGTGACGGCTGCCCCCGGTTTGAAACTGGCGGCGACTTCGTACGATTTCCAACACAACGACGCGGCGCCGCACCAGATCGGCACCATTCCTTCACCGGTCATCGGTGATACCTCCCACCTGGTCCATTTCGTGTGGACGCACTGGGATGTCATCCCGGAATCGTTGAACCGTGTCGACCGCTTCGTCAACTTCCAGAGCTACAACTCCGGCACTGGTTTGTTCATTCATGGCGCCAACGGCTTTCTCGGTGTTCACCGAAGGCGTGCTGAACGGCTCCAAAGGCACGCTGGGTAATGCCGACGACGACGCAATCTGGCCGCACCAGTCTGTCCATCGTATGGCGACCGGCCCGGATTACTACTACGTTGTGTCGCATCCGTACGCCTCGAACAACAACATCATGCTCTGGCGTTACAACGGCACGATTTGGGAAGGTCCGAAGACGATCGACTCGTGCACCGGACTGAGCTACAACATCGCGGCCGATCCGACCAGCAACAAGACCGCGCTGGTTTCCGAGACCTCCACCCAGTATCCGTCGAATCCGCAGGGCATCAACCAGATCTACATCCGCCCGTCGGCGAATCGATGCGACGGGTTCGGCTATGTGAATTCAAGTGAACTCGGCGATGCCAAGCGCCAATTCGTCACCTCGTACAGCGACCCGGCCGGAAAAGGCGCCTGGCTCGAAGTCGTTGGTGACTATGACAACTCGGGCAAGCTCCACGTCGTGTGGAACGAGCAGCGTGTTCAGAACTCCAGCGAGCAGGGCTCGTGGAAGCATTGGGACAACGTGGCCAACAATATCACCACAATCCACAATGCGTTCTTTGACAACAAGGGCGCGGGCGGCGGCCGTGACATTAACATTGCCTATCCGACGATCGGATTCGGCGATGGAAACACGACCTGCGGTGCCTCGACCAACTTGAACTACGTGTACATGACCTTCGTGCAGTTCGGTGGCACGTCGGCGGCCGAGCAGGCAGACATGTCCAATCATGGTTACATGAATGGCGAAGTCTACCTGACGACTTCTGCTGACGGTGGTATCCGCTGGTCGCCGGCGAAGAACCTGACCAATTCCCGGTTGCCGGGTTGCGATCCGGCCACAGGGCCGACAGATTCCTGCCCGTCGGAGAACTGGCCCTCGATCGCGCGTTTGATCAATGACACGATTCACATTGAGTACGTGAACGACCGGGACGCTGGCGATGCCGTGTTTGGCCAGGGTGCCTGGACATTCAACCCGGTGATGTACTATCGCATTCCTGGCGGCACCGACGTGCAGCCGGTTTGCCCGTTGATCGCCCCGAACGCCAGCGCCGAGTTGACCGACGCGAACGGTCCGGATTGCGAATTCAACACTCCGCCGAACACGACGCTCAACGAGACGTTGAGACTGTCAAACGTCGGTAATGCGGCCATGACCGGTGTGGTCAGCAAGACGTACCTCACCCCCCCGACGGGCACATGGTTGTCCGTCACAACGGGCCCGTATAGCATCCCGGTCGGCGGTGCCGATCTGAGCTTCCCGGTCGCGATGAATGCGACGGGTTTGGCCGAGGGGCTCTATAAGGCGAAGATTTCGGTGACGCACAATGACCCGACCAAGTTGTCGCCTTTTGACATCCCGGTCGACTTCTTTGTGTTCAATAACTTTGCCTGCCCGGAGTGGGTAGTCCTGCGCACCAAGTGGCTGGAATTGGAAGTCAGCAACATCGAGCGCGTGGCTGATGGTCCGAACCGGTCGCGGGTTCGTGGTATGTATCGCAACCCGGCAATGGCCGGTGCCACTGCCGATTCCGGCAACAACTCGATTTATGATGCCAGCTTGTTCATCGCCAAGGCCCCGGCGCCCGATACCGTCGTGTACCGGTACATCTTTGGTCAGGGCAACTACTCCAGTGGCTTCCGCCCGCTGTCGAAGTTGACGGTGGATACGGCTGCGTACGGTCCCGGCGTTGGTATGGCTTGGGCGCGTGCGAATCAGACGACGGTCGACTCGGTCATGGGAATCGATATTGAGTATCAATTCCCGCAGACTCAAGACTCGTCGAACTTCGTTCTGCTCAAGTACAAAGTGTTCAACCGGACCGCGTCCACGACGTTCTCCAACCTGATCATCGGCGAATGCGGCGACTTCGACGTCGTTCCGTCGAATGTCAACGCCAAGTATCAGAGCGGCTCTTCGAACCTCTCCGGTACCAATTCGACCATGAACCTGGTTTACCAGCAGGGCTGCGACACCGGCGCCACAACGCTGGCGCGGAAGTACTTTGGTGGCATGACCGCCATCCAGTGCACCCCGTCGCCGCGTGCGTGGACTGCCGCCAACGCGGACAAACTGTTCCCGACTCCGGGTGGTGGCTTCTACGAAGGTTACCTCTATCGTGAGTTGGTGAAGAGTGGGTTCGAAGTGATTCCGCCGTCCGCGCCGGGAGCCAATGGTGGCGCCGACCTGCATTCAGTGATCGCGTTCGAAAAGGCCGTGACTCTGGCCCCGACGACCGTGAAGCACTACATGATGGGCTTCGTCACCTCGACCGTCGATGCTGCGGACCTGGTTATACAGACCAAGAAGGCCTGGAAGTACGCGTTTGGCTGGCAGGATATCGTTACGCTCGATACCCTGGCCCCGTCCACGCCGGCTTCCTATCCGTTCTGGGCCTCCGGTTCACATGCGGACGGCGTCGGCAGCCCGTGCTGCGGTTGCTTGGTGAGCGAGGTCTCCGATCCGGCTGCCAAGTTCAGCTTGACGGCTGGTGCGACCCCGTGCGACGGTACGATCAACTTCGCGGGTGCCACTGCTGGAACGTACACGGCCACTTTCCGCGTGACGTCTCCGGGCGGTTGTGCCTCGTCCTACACGGACGATCAGGTTGTGACCATCGTGGTGCAGTCTGCTTGCAATTGCCCGTGGCAGGGTGACCTCCAGGCCGACGCGTCGATCGACGTGTTTGACGTTATCGATCTTATCGGCATCGCGTTTAGCGGCAACCCCGATCCGCAGGATCCAGGATGCCCGGCAACACGCGGTGACGTGAACTTCGATGCGTCAACCGATGTGTTTGATGTCATTTACCTGATTGCGACCGCCTTCTCAGGCGGCCCGCCTCCAGTCGACCCATGCATCTAATGGGTGCGATGCCGGACATCAACCAGCCTTTGGCTAAGGTTGAACGGCAGGGTTGAATGACGTGAATGACCAGTGGGATGCCCTGAACAATCGGGGCATCCCACTCTTTTGAGGCGATAACTGGCGATGATTTTCTCTTGGGTCAGATCACAGCAGAGGTGTCAGACGCAGGAATCGATGGGCGGCCCTGGCAGGAGGGGCGGACCATGGAACGTCGCGTGCGTGGGAGCACGCGCTCTGCACCCCAAGCTTACTCGCGGTGCGGGTGCTCGCATTCAGACGATGTTCGGATTACCAGATTCGCCGGATCATGGGTAAAGGTTTGTGCCAGATTGCAGATATACTTCAATAAGGAGTCCGCTATGAGAATTGCATCACGTGCCTTGGGATCCGCACTGGCCATCTGGGCCGTTTTGGCCGGCTTCAGCACGCTGGCTGTCGCGGCGCCGAGCTTCGAGCCCGGAGTTGTCATCGTCAAATTGAGACCGGGAGCGGCTGCCACGGTGGCGAAGGCCAAAGGCACCATGGCGACCGGCATGACGACCTTCGACCAGCTCAGTGCTCAGTACGGCGTGGTCAGCATCGGCAGAACCGTTCCGGCTGCCGCGGCGCTGGCCCCGGCGGCAGATCCCAACCGTCTGGCGGATTTCTTCACGCTTCGTCTGGCCGACGGCGCCGATGTGCTGGCAACGGTCGCGGCGTACGCCGCCGACCCCAATGTGCTATTGGCGGAGCCGAATTACGTGATGCCGATTTACGCGGCGCCTAATGACCCAATGTACAGCCAGCAATGGACGCACTCTCAAAGCTCCGATTACGACATCGATTCCGATAGCGCCTGGATTCTCGAGACCGGGGACTCGACGATCCTCATCGGTATCATCGACTCGGGTGTCAAGTTCGACCATCCGGATCTCATCGCCAATGTCTGGGTCAACCCCGGCGAAGATCTTGATAGCAATGGTGTGGTGTGGGACCCAAACGACATGGACGGCATCGATAACGATGGCGACGGACGTATCGATGACCTCGTCGGCTGGGACTTCCTGAACACCAGCGGCGGCTGCGATGCAAGCCTCGACGACTGTAACGGCGCCGACAAGAATCCCATGGATATTGCGGGGCACGGAACACATGTGGCGGGTATCGTGGCGGCGACCACCGACAACGCGGTCGGTGTGGCGGGAGTCGCCGGCGGGATGCACACCAAGCACCTTCCCGGCGTTAAGATCATGTGCCTGCGGGCGGGTTATCTTGGCAGCGACGGCAATGGATACGTCACGATGGAAGCCTGTGCCAACGCGTTCAATTATGGCGTTGCCCACGGTGCCTCTGTGTTCAATTGCTCGTGGGGCTCGTCCGGCGGCCTGATCTGGACCGCGGTCGAAAACGCGATCGCGAGTGGGGCAGTTGTGTGCGCCGCTGCCGGCAACGACAACACCTCCAGCATCGGTTCGATTCTCGATACCGCCTACGGTGTCATGGTGGTCGCTTCCGTGAACAAGTACGATAACAAGTCCGGTTTCTCCAACTACGGCTCGTGGGTTGACATCTGCGCCCCCGGTGAAGATATCGCCAACACATTCTCCAATTTGGGCGCCGCGGCATACGTCAACCTCAGTGGCACATCAATGGCCTCGCCGACGGTTGCCGGTGTCGCCGCGTTGATCAAATCGCACAAGCCGTCGCTGACCGGCCTGCAGATCGACACCATGCTGCTCAACACCGCGGACACCACCGTGTACCTGCACAATCCCGGTTTCCTCGGCGTGCTGGGACGAGGGCGCGTTAATGCCTACAAGCCGCTCACTCTGCTGAGCACCGCCGACTTCACGATCGACACGGCGTTCGGCCGCCCGCCGCTCACCGTGCAGTTCACCGACGCATCGCCCAACGCCCCCAGCGGTCCGTATCAGTATCTTTTTGGTGATGGCGGATCGGCGGCGACCGCTTCCGCCTCGCACACGTACCTGACTCCCGGCCTGAACACAGTCCAGTTCACCGCAACCGGACCGACCGGCCCGCACACGCGCATCCGTCCGGAGGTGATTGTGGTGGTGCAGGACACGGTTCAGTACATGCCGGTCAATCTGGAGTACCTGGGCTCAGTGGCCGTTCCGGTGCGGCTGCGCAATACGCACACGATGAAGGATATCACCCTTCCATTCCTCCTGGCCGGGACGCCGACGATCTACATTGATTCGGTGACGACCGGTGCCCGTACTCCGGGCTGGAGTGTCCAAATCGGCTACGATAACCGCTTCTTCGGGGAAATCGCCGCGCGCCTGACCCCCGGCGCCCAGCCGCAATTGCCGGCCGGCAACGGCATCATTGCCTATCTCTGGATCCGGTCGAGTTTTCCCAATTCGGTGGGGCAAACGAAGACAGTCGATTCCGCGGACTTCAACAGCACTTACTGGCTCCGGCTCAAGTCGAGCTGGGCCGATTTCCGCCCTGACTTCGTTCCCGGAGTTGTGACGATCGTGGCACCCCCATGCAACTGCCCGGATCAAGGTGACGTCCAGAATAATGACAACTTGATCGATGTCAACGATGTGATTCAGGAAATCGCCATCGCTTTCACCAATGGCGCGGATGTCACAGATTTTTCCTGTCCGACTAGTCGGGGGGATGTCTTCGGGAACGACCATGGCGTGGACGTCTTCGACGTCATTCGCCTGATCGGGGTCGCATTCAGTGGAGCGACTCCTGACGACCCGTGTGCTCCCTGATAATGCGTTCATAATCCTCCGATCTTGTCACTGGCCCGCATCGACAACTCGAGTTCATCAGGCCGGATCCTTTGATCCGGCCTGAGTCGATTTCACTCCCCCTGGCTCAAGCGTGTGTTGAAAAACCCGGTTCCAAATCAGGGTGCCACGGACAAGCAGATTCTCCGGCTCTTTGGAGAATCTGCTTGTCCGTGTCTTCTTCTCACAAACAAAAGAAAGACACGGACAAGGGAGGCCGAGCAAAAGGCCGCTCGGTCTCCCTTGTCCGTGGCACCAGAAGAAGCAGGTTTTCGACTTGATCGATGGCGGTTTCTCAACACGCCCTCCAGCGAGAGATTCTCATTCCCACGGCTATGAAAAGGCCGGGAGAATGGGAAATAGGTGTTGACAAGGGTTGTCGGCGTTATCTTCTTGATATGGCAGGGTGTGTGGAACATCCTTAAAGGAAGGGGAGCTATGTTCGGGATGGGAGGCTTGCGGACAATGAAACGGATAACGATGCGGCACTTGGGTTTTGGACTGCTTGCTCTGGCTGTATTTTTGATGCCCGCTGCGACCTCGTGGGGGGCGAACACGCTGGTGGCGGTTTCCGATACCATCAATCCCGCGCAGATTCGTTGCACAGTTTTTGTGAAGGTCGCTAACGACGTCATACTTAAGAACATTGTCTATCCGTTTGTCATTCGGGAAGTGACCGCTGGCTGCATTCCTGATTCGGTCTTGGTCAAGCGGAATGAGAGGCTTGTTGACAAGCTGACACAGATCAGTATCCTCGAGCAGAAGGGCGACGCGCTGGGCAATTGTAAGCAGGCCACGCCTGGTGGATTCACCGGTACTCCAAAGTACGCATTCGGGTCGGCCGACACGCTCGTGACCATGGACGGCCCCGCAGAGGGCTTTCTTATCTCGATTGGAATCATTACTGATGCGGGTAATCAGTTGGCGATAGGCTCCGATGTCACCGGTTCGATTCTCATGGTATTGAGGACCCCAGCCACTCAGGGATCGTTTGAGGTCGACACGACCTGCACCGATCCCGCAAATCACCTCCAATTCGTTGGTTCCAACAACGCGAAGATCGTGCCTGCATGGACCAAGTCGACGATGCATATCGGCACTCCGAGTGCCGTCCAATACCTCGGCGGTGATGGGGTACCACGCGACTACAGCTTGGATCAGAATTATCCCAATCCCTTCAATGCTTCGACGGTAATCAGGTTCAACACCAAGCACGATGGACACGTCCGACTTGAAGTGTTCAATATCCTGGGGCAGAAGGTGACGACACTGGTTAACGAATTCCGCCACTTCGGTCCGCAGGCCGCGGATTGGGACGGCACAGACGTGAACGGTGCCTCGGTGCCGACGGGCCTGTATTTCTATCGATTAGTCACGAGCGACTATACCGACGTCAAGAAGATGGTGTTGCTCAAGTAGTTAGAAGGTACGACCAGCATTGAGCAAGCCCCGCTTCCTGAAATCAGGGAGCGGGGTTTCTCTTTGGGGCCGGCTTACAACACGTTGCAATTCTTCGATTTACGCGAAATTTCTTGACATCTCAGGCGATCTGTCGTAAAATAGCTTTTTGCCAATTTTGGTGAGAAAGGGTGCTATGGAGCAGGCAAAGAGTGATCGCAAGGTTCTAAGTATCGGCGGGGCAAAGGATTCCCGCATCTCACTGAAAGTTGCCGATCATAAGTTCATCATCGGCAAGGAGGAGTTCTATCCCTTCGTTGCCGAGATGCACTACATCCGAATCCCCAAACGGCATTGGTCGGTTTGCTTCGAGCGGATCCGCCGGGCCGAACTGCGCATTATCTCCAGCGCCGTTCCGTGGAGCCTGCACGAATCCCGCCAGGGCCTGTTCGATTTCGAAGGCACCACCGACCCGGCCAAAGACCTGATCGTCTTTCTGGAGCTCTGCCGGGAATTTGGTTTCCGGATCATCCTGAAGATTGGGCCCTGGATCGGCGCGGAGTTCGATCACGGGGGTCTTCCGGAATTCGCGCTTCGCCATCCGGAAACAGTCGCCACCGACCCGCAGGGGCAGCCTCTTATGGTCGATCCCGGCGGCGGCGCCAAGCCGACACCGGTGCCATCATACCTGAGCGGTCGTATGCAGATTCTGCTCAAGAACTACTACACGGCGCTTCTGGAGAAGATCAAGAACTACGTCTATCCGCGTGGCCCGGTGTTCATGCTGGAGCTCGACCACGAGACGTCATTCGGTGGCCACATGAACCCCTTCTCGGGCGATTACAATCCCCACGGATCACTCGCGGCCTACCCGCGTTTTCTGGAAGAGAAGTACACGAGCATCGATCGCGTCAACAAAGCCTACCATGTCAAGTTGAAGGATTTCGCCGAGGTCGCTCCGCCGATCGCATTCGAGGGGAAATCCCCCGAAGAATATCGCAAGGCGCTCGACTGGGTGGAATTCCGGGAGTGGGTGGTCAACCGTTACGCCGAATCCGTAGTGGAAGTACTCTCACAT
>JACRMA010000046.1:50790-53631 GCA_016235085.1 Candidatus Zixiibacteriota bacterium | reverse complement strand
TCTGAAATCTCCGTCTTGTTCTCCCGGAGTCTTGCTTTCCATCGCTCTTACACGCTTCCTGATGTCGCAGGCGCGAACACCGGCGGACGCGTTATTTTCACGGCCAATCTCGGCTGGGATGCTCCCTTTAACGATAACGTGCGCCGGGCCAGGACGATATCCGGCTGGCAGCCATCGGGTTACAGCTCGCGGTTGGCCGTCGGCCATCACAGCGCCGATCCAGTGACCGGCCATCAATTCCGTCCCATCGAAGCGGCCGACACCAAGCGTCTCTTGATCGCTGCACTCGCCGGTGGAATTCGCGGATTCAATTTCCACATGTTCGTTGGCCGGCCCGGATGGTACGATGCCGCGCTCGGCTCCGATGGCGCGATCCTGCCATCGTATGATATCGTTCGCGACGCCTACGCCCACTTGCCGCGCATTCGATACGAGTTAATGAAAGATTTCGCGTCGGTCGCCCTGACGAGCTACCGGCCCTATTCGCGCACCGCGCTGCTCGGCAATGCCGGGCATTATGCGTACCTCGCCGATCTGGTCGGAGTCGATTTCGACGACATCGCCAATGATATGGGCGCACTGGGTCACGACTACCGGATTCTTGACCTGACCGTGGGTGAGCGGCTTGACGAGTACAAAGTGGTCATCGCACCGGTGGGCGAGTTCATGGATGCGGCGGCTCAGGAGCATCTGGTGGAACTGGTCAAAAACGGGGCCCACCTCATTCTCTACGGACTCATTCCGAGACTCGACACGAACTTCGAGCCGTGCGAGATCCTCGCCAATGGGATTGGAATTAAGACTCACGCCGATGCCGGGCTGGTCAATCTCGAGGCGCTCAAGGAGCAATTCACCGTCCGGGCACTTGGTGTGATCAAGAAGGCGCCGACCAAAGCCGCCAAGATCGCCAAGTCGGGAACCAAGATTTATGGTGTGAGCACCAAATGCGGCAAGGGAATCGCCACCGTGCTCACGTTCGCGCCGGGATCGCGGCTGATGCCGTCACGTAGCGTCTTCCTCCGCGACATCCTGGCCATGGGGAAATTGACGTCCGCGATCACCTGTTCCGATCCGGCGGTGCATGTTGTTGCCCACGCGCATGCCAACGGGGCTCTCTTGATGATCTATGACACGTCAGAGACACGCGGTGTTGCGGCCGCGGATGCAACCAACTCCGAGCGGACGGTCATCATCAGCCTCGATATTGCGGAAGTGGGAATGGCCGCGCGGAATCTGACCCTCACAGACATCCTCGGAACGCAGATTCTGGCCGTCTCTCCCAAAGACCTGAAGGCGGGCATCGAGGTCCGCTTGTCCCCCGGTGATTCGCGCTTGTTTGCCGTGGAAAAGAAATCGTAGCGCTCCACAGAGCACTCACTCGAAGCAAAAGGCCGGCCACTTATGGCTGGCTCTCTTGCTTTTGGGGTGCTTGTCCCCGGTCAATAATTTTCTGTCGATAATCCCTCATAAGCCGCAACAGGTTGCGGCCAACCCCGTAAGTAGGTAGGGCGTTGTGGAGTCTGTGGACGCGGTCCCTCGGGAGGTTCTCAAGGGCCATGGGACGGCATGATCAAAACTGGGTTGCGCCATCATTTGTCAGATTCAGCGGTTTATCCCTCCCACCGGGAACCAGCCACGATCCCAGCGGTTAGAAGACCTTTGAACATTTGATACTTGACAGCAGGGGAAGAGAGTGGTAAAATGAAAAATTGTGTCGCAAAAACAGGCCGTCCCTCGGACGGCAGGCGGCCAGCGGGGAGAAGAGGGATGGTCCGACATTCGGTTCGTACGGCCACGGCTGCAGGAATCGCTTTCATCGTAATTTCCATCCTGGTGGGCCTGCCCGCCGGTGCTCCGTCCGCGCAGATGGCGCCGCCCGGAGGCTGGGTTGATGCCCAGGGCCACAGTCCCTTCGTAAAGGTTGTCAGCCGGGTCAAAGACGCGGTCGTCAACATCTCGGCGGAGAAGGTCGTCGACGTCCGTCAGTACCATAATTTCGATCCGTTCTTCGAAGACTGGTTTGGCCCCAACGAGCCGCGCAGCCGCCAGAAGTCACTGGGGTCCGGTTTCATCTTCCGCGCCGATGGGTACATTTTGACGAACTACCATGTCGTCAATGGTGCGGACAACATCACAGTGCGCCTCTCCGACAAGATGGAACTGCCCGGGGAGATCGTCGGCACCGATGCCGCCACCGATCTCGCGGTATTGCGGATCAGAGCGGATCACGAATTGCCGGCAATTCCGATGGGCAATTCCGATTCGTTGCTTGTGGGTGATTGGGTCGTGGCCATCGGCAATCCGTTCCCGTCGCAGGGTCTGGACCGGACGGTCACCGTCGGCGTCGTCTCGGCACTGGGCCGCAAAGATCTGTACTTCGGTGATGAGACACCCACTTACCAGAATTACATTCAGACCGATGCCTCGATCAATCCGGGAAATTCCGGCGGGCCGCTCGTCAATCTGCGTGGGGAAGCGGTCGGCATCAATGCCGCGATCGCCAGTCCCAATGGCGCCAATGTCGGCATCGGCTTCGCCATCCCAATCAGTTTTGCCGAGATGGTCGTCCCCGACCTGATGGCCAAGGGGACTGTGGCCCGGGGTTGGCTGGGAATCCAGCCGCGTGATCTCACGTGGGATGATGCCGAGGCCGAGGGACTCAAGTCGGCTGACGGCGTTGTCGTCAACCGGGTCATCAATGACACTCCTGCCGAAAAGGCGGGCCTGCGTGTCGGCGATATCATCACCGCGGTCGATGGCAAGCGCGTGGAAGATGCCCAGAGTTTCATGCAGATCATCTGGCAAACACGGGTCGGCAGCATCGTGAAGCTTGACGTCCAG
>JACRMA010000046.1:0-50764 GCA_016235085.1 Candidatus Zixiibacteriota bacterium | reverse complement strand
GAACGCCGCAGACCATCAGCGTCGCGCTCGACGATCGCAGCAAGTATCAGCCGGCCTCCGCCACCGAGGATTCAGAACCGGTCAGGGAGTCACCAAAATGGCTCGGGCTGGAAGTGGCCACCGCCACGCAGGACATGGCGGAGGAATACGGAACGGAATTTCATCCGGGAGTGGTTGTAACGGAAGCCGACCGATCCGGCCCCGCTTACGACAAAGGCATTCGTGTTGGCATGATCATATCGGAGATTGATCATACGGAAATCAAAAACCGTGCGGACTTTCTGGACGTCGTCAGGAAGCTGGGTGATGTCACCCGGCCTGTGTCGCTCCTGGTCTATGACCGTCGGGGCAACACCGGCTACATCGCAGTCCGTCCGGAACGCAAGAAGTGAACCTTAAGCCAAGGAGGATGCGGGTACGAGCGTAAGAACCTCTCGCAAGTACCGGGACGAAGACCGGTCATTAGATCTGTACCTCAAGGAGATTGGGTAGACTCCGCTTTTGACTGCGGCCGAGGAAGTATCCCTGGCCAAGCGGATCAAGCAGGGCGATCAAACCGCCCTCGAGAGACTCACCAAGGCGAACCTGCGCTTTGTCGTGTCCGTTGCCAAACAGTATCAGAACCAGGGCCTGTCCCTGGCCGACTTGATCAATGAGGGCAACATCGGACTGATCAAAGCCGCCAAGCGTTTCGATGAAACGCGCGGATTCAAGTTCATCTCGTACGCGGTCTGGTGGATTCGTCAGGCGATCCTGCAGGCGTTGGCCGAGCAGTCGCGCATCGTGCGGCTCCCGCTCAACCGGGTCGGAACGCTCCACAAAATCGGCAAAGTGGCCTCATCCCTCGAACAGGAATATGGCCGCGAGCCGTCGCCGGAGGAGATTGCCAAGGAACTGGAACTCTCCGAGTCCGAGGTGTCCGATACGCTGAAAATCTCCAATACGCATCTGTCGTTGGATGCGCCGTTCTCCACGTCCGAGGACAACAGCCTGATCGATGTCCTCGAAGACGAGCTCCAGCCTGCACCGGATGAATCGCTGCTCAAGGAGTCGCTGCGCGTTGAGATCGAAAAGTCACTCGAAACTCTCACACCGCGCGAAGCCGAAGTAATCAATCTGTATTTCGGCTTGTCACACGAAAAGGCGCTCACACTCGAAGAGATCGGCGTGCGCTTTTCCCTGACCCGCGAGCGCGTCCGGCAAATCAAGGAGAAGGCGATCCGCCGTCTGCGTCATGCCTCGCGCAGCAAATCTCTGCGCGCCTATCTGGACTGACCGGTCCAGTTCAACAACTCAGAAGGCCATCAAGCCCCGTCTCGCGCGAGTGAGACGGGGTTTTTTAATGCAGCTTCAAAATCGGTTCAGCGATGTGGGGGGGCGATTGCCAATCACATTATACGACCGGTGGCCCACCAGGAGCGGAGTTGCCGAAGGCAATGTAGCGGATGGTGGGGTTCTCCAAGGCAGGCTGGAATTGTATTCCCAGTTGTTCGTCTTGAGGCGACAGAAACTCAGCGAAGACGACCTGCCATGGAGCGAGCGCATCGCGCGTGCGCCAAGTGACTCCCCTCTCCCGTTTTTGGGAGGAGGGGTCAGGGGTGAGGGCGCTTTCCGGCATCACCCCACCGCAGGTGCGGTGTCGGCGGAATCAGTGCCAGGTTGGGGCAGTGGTGTAGCACCGCGACGGACACGCGGATCGGTATCCGGCGGGACCTGATCGGTTGCGGGAACCGGTACGGGATCTTTGGGGCGTGTGCCGAAACGCGTCATGATGACAGCACCTGATCCCACCGTAACGACTACATAGGCGATCAGGATGGCCAATGCAAAGAGCGCAATCGCGATCAGACGCAACAGTCCGGTACCGGTATCACTCCCGGCCGCCCAGGTTGCCGCAAGCGCCACCAATGAGATCGACTGCAGGATGAGATACCCCATGACCGTGCGGGCCAACGGCGTCTTCAAGCCCAGGCTCACGTTTTGATCGATCTTCTCGCCAACCAGAAGCCCCACGGCCGCCTGTGCCAGCACGATCGCTCCCGCAATCATGAGCGGCACCAGGAAGATCACGACCGGGATGCCGATGATGGTCACCAGCAAAAGGAGGATCGCCGGAATCGCCAGAAGCTGGGCGAGAATCCCCATGAAGAATGATTTGAAGAACGAACTCTGGATCTTGTCTTTAACCTTCACCACGTTCCGGGCGGCCAGTGCGTGCGCCAGGAGAACCAAAAACGTCCAGAATAGCAGGTTCAGGAGAACCAGTACGGTCATGGTAGTGGCCGGGTCCACAAGACGGGTCACGCCCCACGGCCGGCCGAAGATGTTGACTAATACTTCTTGTCGCGTTCCACCAATGCGTCCGCCCGGTTCCTTCACGATGTCCGACGCGATGACATTCTTGCGTACAGAACCGGCGGACCCGACGTGAACCTGACCGAACGGAGCGACCGCATCTTCGCCAACCTGGCCGTCGACGTTGACGCTGCCGAACACCGAAACGGCGCTCCCCGTCACTTTCCCCTTGATGTCGACTTGTCCGCCGAAAACACAGATGACGTCCCCCCGGATAATCTCGTCCTCGGCAACAGTGACATCCGATGTCAAATGGATGATATCATCGCGATGAATGTCGACCGGCCCGATAATCATGGGTTCGGGCACGCCTTTAAGGTCCGGGAAGTTGTCCGGTATCTCGATCCGGATCATGCCCGTTCCCAGATGCTGCCGGCGTCCCGAACGGTCGACGACGGTGGCGCCGCTTGCATCCACCGTAATTTCTGTCGCGTAGATCGAGTCGGATTGGCCGGCGACCTTGGGAGCAACGACGACAACGGAAGAGGGATGCGGAACATGTCCGGGCACTGCCGGCGGGGTCTGCGCTTCCGACAGTGTCGCGGACAACGACAAAAGTGAGGCCACAATCGTGGCAGCGCACGACTGGAAAGCAGAGCCATGACGGCGACTGGCCGGTGGGGGCGTGTCAGTAAACGCCCTGCCGCCCAATCCCAAACAATGTCTTGCCCTGATCGTCATCGGGCCTCGCCTATAGCTCCCCCAGCAGAATATCGCCTGAACTTGTGGAAATCTCCAGCTCGCTGGGTCCGTCGCCCAGACGTCCGCTGAGTTCGTGGCGCGAGTGCTTACGCACCCTCAAACCGGCATCCACCTGAATGTCTCCCGAGTTACTGGAGAGCCGCACATCACTGACTTCCTTGGCGTCCACATAAACTTTGACCGAGCCGGAAACAGTCTCGCAAGCCAGACGGCCTGTCGACTTTGCCGAACGGACGATCAGATCGCCGGAAACGGAATGCAGATCGAAACTGCCGCCCTCGTTTTCGACTGTGATCTGTCCCGACGTGGTATTCCCGGCGACCGTCCCCTTGACTTGTTTGAGATGAACGTCTCCCGATGTCGTTGATGCATCGACATCACCCGCCACCCCATCAGCGGTCAGCGAGCCGGAAACTGTCTCGGCCTTCAGCGTGCTGCCGCAATTGTCGACCTCGACGTCGCCGGATACGGTCTCGGCATGCAAAGGACCGCGGCAATCGGAAACGTGAGCTCCGCCGGAGACGGCGGTCGCTCGCACTCGCGACGACACTCTTTCGGCGGTGACATCACCCGAGACGGAATTGATCTGGATCGGTCCGGAAGTCCCGGTGATGCGTGCCTCACCAGAAACGCTCGACATCTCACCGGTCGCGCCACTGGGGCCGTGGACATGGAAACTGACACTGATCGAACGTGAATTGCCGAACAGGTCCCGCAGCCAGTGATTGAAATCCCGCCGCTGCTTCACGACCGCCTCGAGCAATCCCTCGCTGCCTTCGACCCGGATATTCATTTGATCGCGGATGTCCTTCGCCTCCGCCTCGTCCTTGGCGCGGACCAAGACGATGATATCCACCGTCGCTTTTGTTCCGGCCGTTGCCGTGTAGGAGACATCACCGCTGACGGTCTCAAGATTGATATCCGGCGCCGATCCGACTTCGAATGTCTTGGTGTCTGTCAGCCGGAATTCTTCCAGCGCAGAAGCCGGCGTGCTCGCGGCAACAACGATGAGGATCGCGATGAGCGATCCAGCGCTGAAAAAGTGCCGCTCGAGTCTTTCGACAAAATCCCGGGTTGTCATTCAGGCTCCTCCTCGAATCGCGCGTTGGTCCCACGGCAGTTGAGGATCAGCCGCAGGGCCGACCCTCAGGTCCAGATCGATTTCAGCTTCTTCTTGAGCAGTTCGCGGGCCCGGAAAATGCGCGCTTTGACCGTGCCCACCGGCAGCCCAAGCTGATCGGCGATCTCTTCGTACGATTTGTCCTGCTGATGGCGCAGGACGATGACTTCGCGGTATTTCGGGGGCAGAGACGAGATGGCGTCCTGGATGGTGATTTCCCGGCGCCGCCGGTACAGGTTCTCTTCGGGATTCTGCGACCAGTCCGGTACCTCAAAGCCGACCTCCCCGTCCTTCGTCTGGATCGGTTTGTCCAGCGACAGGGCCTCGATCCGCTTCTTGCGCAGAAAGTCGATGGCGTTGTTGGCGGCGATTTTGTAGAGCCATGTCGAGAACCGGTACTCGAAGCGGTAGGTCGCCAGCGACCCAAACGCTTTCATGAACGTCTCTTGCACCAGGTCGGCCGACTCGTCAGGATTCCGCACGATCTTGAAGATCACGTGGTAGATCGACTGACGGTGCCGGTTCAGGAGGTCCCGGTACGCCCGCTGATCACCAGCCAATGCTTGTTTGATCAACTGCTCGTCCGACTCGGCCACCTGGGTACCCGCACTTCGAGTTTACGATGTCTCAGACACAATGTTTCGCCCCGGTCGTGGCGGAGCCACGCCGGGGGGCCACCCAATTTACACCTGCAACAGGAGATAGGCTACCGGAAAGGGAGAATGGCCGGTTCACGTTTCGGATTTACCTTTGTTTCTGTGTCTGTGCCGGTAGAGCCGCTCGGTGAATCCGCCGTCCCTTTCAAAGGCATTAGCCTGGGCGCGCAACTGCTGATCAAGCAGATAGCAACAAAGATTCAACAACGAGAGCGCCGCATTGGCGACGAAGACTTCAGGAGCGAAAGGACCAAGTGGACCAACACGGACAGACACAGACTCGGAAGACTCCGAATTTCCCATGTGTTCGTCCGTGCCAGTCCGTGTCAGTCCCATCCATTTCCGCTGCTCCTCACCCACCCAGACTCGCACCTGCTCCAATGTGGAGCACCGCTTTCCCTTGAACCGCTTCAACGCGGGGTGCTCCGGTGCCCACTGCGGCAATCCCCGTTGCCTTAGGAAATCCTCATAATCCAATCGCAGTTCTTCCAGACTGGCTCTTGCGACATTCGTCAACTTCAATTCCATCTTCTTGGATGTCCCCGACAGTTGACTCCCCTCAGCGATATTCTGAACCGCGCTGCGGGCCGCCTGTACCATCTGATCCCGGGTCCGGCTCCGCTTCTCGATGAATTGATCACAGAAGCGAACGGTCAAATCATAGACGAGTTGAGCAATTCGGAAGCTCTTAAGCTTCCGATACCCGCCGTGCGGCAGAATCAGTGGGTCGCCTGTCATTGGCCGCTCACCGCCTTCCCCATCACCACGCTCCGATACGTCTTCCCCGGCCACTGAACAGTTGTAACCTGGTTGTATCCATGCCGCTTGTAATACTCGATCAATTCCGTCACCGGCTGGGCGGTATCGAGCAGTAGTTCTGCAAATCCACTTTCTCTTGCCCACGCTTCCGCCGCCGACAGTAGGGCCGATCCAATACCTGCACCCTGGAGCTCCGGTGCGACAGCGAACTGATGCACGGTGGCAACACCTGGCTTGTTGAAGTCAGGGCAAACCGAGTTGGTGTGGGTTGCGCGGACTACAATCGTACCAACCAGATCGGAGCCCAAAGTCGCCACAAAGCACGTTCCCCAGCCGATTCGTTCCCTCGTGACCTCAGTGCTTTGATCGACGGCGGTGAAGTTGAGCCCGCGCGCACCCAACGGCGCGTAGGCGCGATGGATCAACTCTGTGAGTGCTTCAATTGAATCGCTCTGAGCGAGGCGGCGTATGCAAGGTTCTGCAAGAGTCATTGAAGTTCGGGCATGATACGAAGCGCTTGTTCGGCAGAGTCACGAATTTGGAGCCGCGTCCAGGCTAAACTCGCTCATCAGGTGCTGAGGGCACTCCCTATTGAATGGGAGGCGCCCCATTGGGATGTGCCCTATGGCTTTTCTCCAAGTCGGCCATTATTATTTAAGCCTAAGTATTCCAATTGGTTAACAAAAAGAGTTCGGGTCCGCTCTACCGGCAAGCCTCTTGCGATGGCCTAAAGCAGGTGAAACCTGCCATTTGGCAGGCCGATAATATCCCCAGGGGATCAGCAGCCCGCTTAACCCCGGGGACGGCGAGTTCTCGGAGGGAGAGCGGACATGACCAAGCAGCGTAAATCCGGGTTGAGACGGCGGCAAAAATCGTACTGGCATCTGTATGCCTTACAAAACCTCAACTCAGAGAAGTTCATCAAGGTGGTCGACAAGATTCTGAAGAATGAGTTCCACCTGATAAAATAGGACCAGCGGTCCAAACCTGCACGCCGCAACTTTGTATAACGATTCATGCAGGGACCGCTACCCCTGAAAGGGGGCTTGGTTGACAGGACAGGGATTGTCTTCTTGGGGCGTTTTCGGCCGGTTAACTCATTTGCACATAAGGCGTTGGGTGTTTGGCAACCAACCGCCAATCTTTCTCTTGACAACCTAAAGGGCGGGGAATATCCTGCCGCGGCTTTTGGCTGAACGGATTTCGGCCAGAGGGGAGTTGGGAACGGATGAAACTGGCGGGCAAGTACCATTTCATGGTGATTCCACCATCAACTGCGCCAATTTACTATTCCACAATGGATCGTACCGAGTGCTATCAGCGCTTCTGCACTTCTAATCGCCATCACTGTGATCTTAAGCTTACTTGCAGCACGCAACGTTTCTCGCGCTGAACGGCTCGATTCGCAGGTCATGGAGAACATCACACTTCGGACTCAATTGTCCGATTTGACCCGGGATCTATCGGTACTCCGCAAGCAACTGGCATTCCTGGAAGAATCCGAGAAACGGGTGCGTTTGGTATTCGGCCTCCCGGAGATCAGCCCGGCGGTCCGAGCTCTGGGTACTGGCGGTTCGGTGGTCCCATTTGCATCATCTCCGAGCGCCTTGGACCTGCAGACATATAATGTCGAGTCCGAGGTCGATCGTCTCCTCCGCCGCTGCTCCTTCGAGCGGGAGAATTACGATGCGATTTATCAGGAGTTGCTGCACCGCAAGGATCGGCTTGACTGCACACCGTCGGTTTATCCATTGAATGGATATCTGGCGCGTGGTTTCGGGGTGAAGCCGGATCCGTTCACGGGTGAAAACCGTTTGCACAGCGGCCTCGATATCGCGGCCAGCAGCGGGACTCCGGTGCATGCCACCGCTGATGGGCGGGTCCTATCCGCTGAGTATCAGCCCCAATTCGGCAACCTGATCACTTTGGACCATGGCAATGGCGTTGAGACCTGCTACGGCCATCTCTCCCGATTTGCCGTCAAGGCCAAAGCCAAGGTACGCCGCGGCGACATCATCGGTTATGTCGGCAACACGGGCTATTCCACTGGGCCGCACTGCCATTACGAGGTCCACATCAACGACCGCGCCGTCAATCCTTTGAGCTCCGTTTGCAGCGGTGATGATCTCGCCGCCCTCCCGGTGTCGTCGGTCGCGAATCAATAGGACTCACGTCGAGTGATTGGATAGGGGGCACGGGATTCCGTGCCCTTCTTTTTTGACTGATTTGAGCAGAGCAGGAAGACGGCTGAGCATGGCGAAATGCCATACCCACATCACTTTCTTGCGTTCATTTCAGAAAATTTTATACGATCTTATGGGCCGCCTCGTTGTATGTTGTTTGAGGGTGCGCGAATCTTTTTGAGGACGCCCTTGTTATTGCATTTGGATCAGTGATGCCCAAACGGAAGACGACAACCGAACGCCCCAAACGTCCCCGCCCGCCCAAGTCGGCCGGGGAGCGGCCCCCTGTTGGAGCAGCGCGTATCCTGGCACCGGCGCTCCCGATTGAGCCACCGGACGACGAAAACGACGAGACCCATATCAAAGAGGTCATCAAAGAGGTTCAGGCCGGCAAGGGCCATCTCTTTCGCGAGATTATCGACCGCTACCGCTCCCAAGTCACTGGGATCGCGTTCAAGATGGTTGGGGACTACGACGACGCCAAAGACATCACGCAGATGGTCTTCGTGAAGACCTTCTACAATATCAACCGTTTCGATGCCACGAAGCGATTCTCCACCTGGCTGTACCGGATCGCGGTCAACGCCTCCATCGATTACATCCGCAAATTCAAGAAGCACAAGTTCGAGGAGCTTGACGATCTGACAGAGCCGCGCGACGCGCCGCTCCAGACGCAGACTCCCGAACAGGTTTACCGCCTCAAGGAGTTGCGTGAATACGTACTCAAAGCCGCGCGCAAACTCAACGAGAAGCAGTACACGGCGTTCGTGCTCAAGGACCTCGAAGGCCTGGATATTGACGAAATCGCCCAGATCATGGGCATGCCCCAGGCCACTGTGCGCTGGTATCTCCATCGGGCGCGCAAACACTTGCGCACCGACCTTCGCCGCCACTTCGGCCCGATTCTCAACAAACTGGGTATCATCGACCACTCTTGATGACCCGGCCGGACCAGACCGGTCTGGTCACAGAATCCGCGTGGGCAGTCGGGCTCTCGTTTCCGGCCGCCGTTAGCGGTTGCAAGGGATTGGGTCTGGCATATATTGGTGATCCCGTATGAGGCTGACGCAAAGGAGGGAATGATGCCCACTGTTCAATACCTGTCGCATTCGTGTTTCCTCGTCAAAGCCGGCGGACGCACGCTCGTGATTGATCCATTCTTCACAGGCAATCCCAAAGCCACCGTCAAGGCGGCGGACATCAAGGCCGACTACGTTCTCTTGACCCACGCCCACGGCGATCATCTCGGTGACGGGCTGGAAATCGCCAAGCGCTGTAAGGCGACGGTCATCGCTGCCAACGAACTGGCCATCTATTGCTCGATGAAAGGCGCGAATGCTCACCCCATGCACATCGGCGGTGGCCATGACTTCGACTTCGGCCGGGTCAAACTGACAATTGCCCATCACAGTTCTGCGGCATCCAGTGCCACTGGGTTCGACTACGTCGGCAATCCCTGTGGATTCCTCATCATGGCCGAGGGCAAGACGCTATATCACGCGGGCGACACCGGATTGTTTTACGACATGAAATTGATTGGCGAAATGCACCCCGTGGATCTGGCACTGCTGCCGATCGGTGATAACTTCACGATGGGCGTCGAGGATGCGATCAAGGCTGTCGAATTGATGCGGCCCAGGCAGGTCGTGCCCATGCATTACAACACTTTCGATCTGATCAAAGCCGACCCCCAGCAGTTTGCGGCCGGTGCCGAACGGCATGGCGCGAAGGCAACTGTACTCCAAATAGGGGAGAGTCTGAGTTACTGATCAATCCTATGTCTCGCCCGCTCAAATTCGCCATCTGGCTCGTCGCGATCCTCCTGATCCTGCTGATTTCAGCAGTCGTTGTGGTCAAGGTCGTCTTCACGCGTGAGCGCATTCTGACCATGCTGACCCCCAAGCTCGAGGAGGCGATCAACCGCAAAATGGCCATCGCCGATGCCGGCATCTCATTTTGGGGCGGCGTCGGAGTCTGGCTCGGTGATGTCACCATCGAGAATAAGCCCGGCTATTCATTGCAGCCGCTGTTGGCCATACACAAAGTCGAGTTCAAGGCGCGTATGCTGCCGCTCCTGATTGGCCAGGTCCGTCTCGACCGAGTCCGTCTGGAATCGCCCTCGCTGCTGTTGGAGTTCGACGGCATCGGCCATTCCAATGTCTCAGACTTTATCCGTCGTCCGCGCACATCCACCGGCGCCGTGGTCCCGGTCTCTCCGGAGAGTGTTTTGGCCGCCCCGCTTCCCGTGGGCAACATCGTCTTGAATGACGGCGAGCTCATCATCGACTATTACAAGAGCCAGCGCCGTATTGACGTGCATGGGATTCGACTGGCGGTGACCGCCGACAACGGTCTGCGCCCGCAGTCGATCAGCATCACCGCCGACCTGGCCGTCGATTCCTTCTCGGTTTCCGATCCGGCCCGTGACTGGTCGGTCCCCGAAGGCATCCCTCATGCTTATGGCGCGGGCCGCCTGGATACCTCGGAAAAGTCGATCACCTTCGATTCGCTCATGGTCAGCGCTTTCGGTTCCGTGATCTCGTTGCAGGGCGCGGTGCGCGCCAATCCGGGAATAACCGAAATCCAGTTCAACGCCGCCCTCGCGCCGATTGAGATCAGCGACGTGGTTACGCAGCTCCACCATGCAGGCTTTCTGAAGATTCGGCCTGAAATCGAAGGAAAGATCTCCGGTGACATGCAGGCCAACGTGGCTCTGCCACTGCCTGCCGCCACCACCCCCGACTGGCTGGTGCGTTTTGATCTGACCGATATTCGTTACCGTCCTGAAGGCTGGCGCGATCCGTTGACTATTCCGCGCGTTGAATTGCGCGGCGAAGCGCAGACAATTTCCTGGACCGTGACGTCGGGGAAGATACCGGGCGGTACATTTTCCATGTCCGGGGCCATCGACAAAGTGTTCTATCAGAATTCCGATCTATCGGCGCACCTGGCGATCGAGTGTGATTCCAACTCCGCTGTCTGTCTGCCTTTGAAGAAAGGCGGGCCGTCGGCCGGCGGTGATCTTCATCTCGATGTCAATGCGTTCGGTCCGGTGAAATCCTGGCGAAGCATGAGGTTTAATGGCCGGTGCACCTCCGAAAAGCTCCTGGTTACCAATCGGACCTGGGCCGTTGATACCGTGACACTCGCCATGGATTGGGAATTGAACGGACATGATCTCACCCTGCACCGGACCGATTGGCGGGCTGGCTCGTCGACCGGCCATCTGACCGGTGCTGTCGCGGAGTTGACACCATCGGTTCTCGCTGGCTTCAAGTCGTTGGACGTGCCGAGGGCCAGACTCGATCTCAATTGCCCGTATCTGAATCTCGACGAGTTTATCGGCGACTCCACGGAAACCCTGGACGTGACGGAGCAGGACGATACGCAATCATCGGTCCCCGTGATCTCCGCTGACGGGATGGTTTCCTGCGACACGCTTCGCTATTCGCAGATGACCTTCACTGAAGTTCGTTCACCATTCACGCTTCGCGATAATGTCCTGAACTTCGACCCCGCGACTGCAAGACTGTTCGACGGGCCCTCGAGCGGTGCTCTTCGCTGGGAGATTGCCGACTGGCTATCCCCCCGCTTCGCGGCCGAGCTGCGCGCGGATTCGGTCCAAGCGGACAGTCTGGTGACGCGTTTCTTCGATTGGCCCAACGCGGTGAACGGGCATGTCGATCTTGCCGGCCAGTTCAGCGGTATCGGCAGAAATCGGGTGCAAATTGTCCCAACCTTGATCGGTGCCGGAAGAGTGACCATGCGCACCGGGACACTGGACTCACTGCCGTTCCTGGACAGTGTGGGTGCTGCTCTCGGTCTTCCTGTATCAAAACGCCCCCGCCCGTTCTATGACATGCTGGTGACCTTCAAGATCGTCAACGAGCGGATCGTGACCGACAGTCTCAAGTTTGCCACTGACGACGCCCGCTGGAGTGCGATCGGCAGCTACGGTTTCGACCAGACCCTCGATTACAACGTCGGTGTCACGCTTCTGCCCGGACGGACTTCCGGTCTGGCGACGCTGCTCAAAGGATCGCAACTCCGCTTCGGACTCAGCGGGAGCACCTCGAACTTGAAAGTCAATCTTGACGTCAAAAGCGCGGGGCGGGCACTGATCGAAAATCTCCTGACTCCCAAGAGTGATTCGACCGAAGGCAACGCCACGGTCGACGAATTGCTAAGGTCACTGTTCCGAAAGAAGAAGCCGTGATGGCCGCAGATGGCCATCCGCGGATGCCCTGGCTGGCCGCGGCACTCGTGGCCTTCATCTTATTGATGATTGGCTCCCGGTCGGCTGCGCTTGACCATCCCTTCGAGTCGCATTTCGCCATTGTCGTCTCCGGAGCAGACTCTGCCCTTGCCAGACAGACAGTAGCGGTCCTCACCAAATCGCATCAGGAAATGGCAAGTGCCAGCGGCGTCTGGCTTCCCGACACGGTGCGCGTCATCTTTGTCGGCCGGACGCAATCATTCGATTCTATTGTCGGCGGACACTTTCCGGATTGGGGAGTTGCGTGTGCGGTGGCCGATGAGAACCTGATCGCGGTGCGCTCCCCACGCGACTATCCCATCACTCAAGCGATACCCGAAGTCTTGTCTCATGAACTGGCGCACTTGCATTTCGAGGCGGTAGTGGGCCATCACCGCCCGCCCCGTTGGATGAATGAGGGTTACGCCCAGCAATTTGCCCACGAGTGGAAATACGGTGACGACTGGGTTGTGGCGCGCGCGGTGTTCATGGACCAGGCGCTGGCGCTGGAGGATATCGATGGGGTCAATTCCTTCCGGGATGCCAAAGCCCGGCTCGCCTATGCCGAGTCGTACCTCGCCATGGGGTATTTCCTCAAGACCTACGGCTGGGAAGGTCTCATGCTCCTTGGCCGCAGCCTCCGGGAGGGCGGCGGCTGGAATGATGGATTCAAAGCGGCGACCGGCGCTGACTACGTCACATTTCAGAAGGAATTCGCCAAGCATCTGAGAGACAACTACAGTTGGGCGGCGTTTCTCGGCGATACAGTGCTCTTTTGGATTCTGCTCGTATTGATCTTCATCGTGCTGTATTTGATGAAACGCCGGCGCTCCGCGCTCAAACTCGCCGACTGGGACCGTCAGGAAAAAATCGAAGACGTGCTGTACTCTCCCTTCGAAAGAGCCCACGAACAGCCGGGTGAATCTCCCACTCAGGAAGACGAACCGCCACCCGCTACTCGCTGAGCCCATCGTGCGCTATCGTCTCGAGTACATCACACTTCTGATTCTCAGGTGGATTGCCAATGTCCTGCCTGCAAGCATGGCGAGCCGGGCAGGAGCGGCATTGGGATCACTCGTTGGTTTCGTCTGGCGATCCCGCCGCGCCATAGCGGAGGACAATGTCCGCAGGGCACTCGGATACAGCGAGAACTCGATCGAGCCGGGGACCATCGCCACTGAGACATTCCGAAACCTCGGACGCACGACGTTCGAGATTCTCCGCCTGACTCAGTTGCGGCACGAAGATCTCCTGCAGTGCATTGACGGTCGGGAGGCCGCACCCTGGCTGGAGTGGGCGCACCAGCAGGGGAAAGGCGCCCTGCTCGTCTCCGGACACTTCGGCAACTGGGAACTGCTCGGCGCCTGGATTCGCGCCATGGGCTATGCGGTCGACTTCGTTGTCAAACCCGTACGCAATCCCCTCGTCGACCGGCTCTACAATCAATGCCGTGCGTCCATGGACGTCGGCATCATCCACACCCAGGTCGCGACCAAGGGAATTCTGAAATCACTCCAGGCCAAACGCTTTGTGGCGATCCTGGCGGATCAGTATTCAGGCGCCGAGGGCATTGATGTTGAATTCTTCGGACGTCCGGCGTCGACACCGCGCGGCCCCGCGGTTCTCGCACTCAAGTTCGGATGTCCTTTGCTGACTGGTGTTCTGGAACGGCTCGATGGCGGCCGCTACGTCGCCCATGTCGATGGGCCGATCGAGTATTCTCCAACGGGAAACCAGGAAACTGACGTTCGCGCGATCACCGGCGAAATCGCCCAGCGGCTCGAAGCGCACATCCGCAAGACGCCATCCCAATGGTTGTGGACTCATCGACGGTGGAGAGAATGATCGATGCCTGATCGGTGTGTTGTCCGCGCCCCGAACTGGGTTGGCGATGCGGTGATGGCGCTGCCGTTCTTCACGTCGCTGCGTCGGAATGCCGGGCCCGCTTCCCACATCGCGTGTTTGTGCCGGCCACCGCTGGCCTCGCTGTACCGGCAGGTGCCTGAGATCAACGAAGTGATTGAACTCGATGAATCACTCGGGGCGCACGGCTGGAGCGCTATTCGGCAGAACGCCAGATTGCTTCGGAATCAGCACTTCGATGCCGCATTCTGTCTGCCCACGTCGTTCGGTTCGGCGCTGATGTTCTGGCTGGCGCGGATCCCGGCACGTTACGGACACGCCGCGGATGCGAGACGGTTCTTGCTGACGCGATCGCTTCCGTACGGTCCCAATGGCCACCGTCCGCATCGTGCCGAAGGATACCTCAGCCTGCTCTCCCTGCGCTGGACGAATGCCGTACTCTCGAGGCAACTCCGCTTTGCACCAGGGGCGGAGGCGTCGCGTCAAGTCGACGCGCTCATGGAAGGAACGAGGGAGCATGGTTCGATCCCGCTATTGGCGATAGGGCCGGGAGCCGCCCAGCCCAACAAGATGTGGATGCTGCCGAACTTCGCCGCGATTGCGTCACGCTGGATCGATGAACTGCATGGCCAGGTGGTTTTGGTCGGCGCAGGGGCAGACAGCCGGCTGTGTGATGAATTGGCTGTTTCCTGTTCACCGAGAGAAGTCCGCAATCTTGCCGGAGCAGGCGATCTCGCGATTGCGGCCGAGATCATTCGGCGTGCGCAGGTGTTCCTTGGCAACGATTCCGGACTCGCGCATCTCGCGGCCGCGGTCGGAACACGTTGCGTGGTGATATCCGGCCCCGGAGACCCGGCCGAAGTCGCACCGTTTTCTCCGGTAGCGGTGACCATCAGGCATCCTGTTTTCTGCTCACCCTGCTACAAGAACTCGTGCTGGCGCGAGGATCATCCCTTGGAATGTCTAACTCATATTTCCGTCGACGACGTGTGGCGGCATGTCGTGTCGTCAGCCGGTTCATCAACTCCGGAATCCGAATCGCAACAGTAATCGCCCTTGCGCATGTCCGTGCCTGTCCGTGTCAGTCGAGCCAAACCGGGACGAATCGCCATCGTCGGTTCGATCAACCGCGATGAGGTCTGGACCGAGCAGGGTCAGCACCGCCGTGGCTGGGGTGGAATCCTGTACAATGTCGCGGCGCTGGCACAACATCTACCGGCGCAGGCGACAGTGCTTCCAATTGCCCGGCTTGGCCGCGATGCCCAGCGCCCGGTCGGCCGATGGTTGCAGACCCTGCGGCAGGTGGATACGTCCGGGCTGTTGCCAATGGCGCGTGTCGGTAACCTCTGCGAGATGCGCTACAAGAATGCCGACGAGCGGCACGAACGGCTGCTTCACAGGGTTCCTCCTCTAAAGTATTCCGATCTCCGCCCGGCACTCACTGCAGAACTGATCCTGGTGAATTTCATTTCCGGAAACGACATCACGATCGGGGCTTTGGAACGATTGCGCCGTGATTACAGAGGCCTGATCTACATGGACATCCACAGCTACCTTCTGGGACGCCATCACGATGCCACCCGTTTTGCGCGCCGGCCCACGGGCTGGCGGCGCATCCTCCCCTGCGCGGATGTCCTCCAAATGAACGAGGTGGAATTCGCGACTCTATCGGGACAAACTGCCTCGAGCGAGTCTGTTTTGAAGTGGACCAATGAAATCATAGCTTCGATGAAGTGCCGTTGTGTGATGGTCACCCTCGGTGCACTCGGTTCCTACTGCCTGACTCGCTGGAAAGGCAGGTGGAGGCTGCGGCACTTCCCCTCGGGCCATCGTCCCCGTGGCGCTGATCCCACTGGATGTGGCGACACCTTTTCGGGACTTTGGATTGCCTCCTGGGTGAGAAGCTCCAACCTTCTCGAATGCGCCCGCATTGCGACAGCAGGTGCCGCAAGGCCGATCCGCCCAATGGCCTAAACCCCCACTTTCAGGCGTGTTGACTCCGACGACAGCGGGGCGTTAGTTTCCCCCGCCGTGCACTGACACGGCCGCTCTTTCACGGGAGGGTTAATGAAAGACAGGCTGAAAATTGCCATCGACTACCTGAAATCCAAGGGTGCGTCCTATGGCGATATCCGGTATGTCCGCACGACCACAGAGAATATCAAGGTCACCAATGAAACCGTCGACACGCTGGCACATGATGTCAGCCAGGGGTTCGGCATTCGCGTCCTGGCCGATGGCGCGTGGGGGTTCGCATCCTCCGCCATTTGCACTCAGGGCGAAATGCGCAAAGTCGCCAACCGCGCCCTGCAAATCGCCAAAGCCAGCGCCTTGACCCAGCGTGAGAAAGTCAAACTGGCCGACGTCGAACCATTCGTGGACCGCTACGAAACCACGGTGGTCACTGATCCTTTCGAGGTAAAACTCGCGCGGAAACTCGATTTGCTTCTTGGCGTCAACAAGATCCTCACCAAAGGATCCAAAGTTCGCGTCGCCGAATCCTCAATGGACTTCTACCGAACTGAGAAGATGTTCCTGTCAACTGAAGGTGCGGACATCGAGCAGTTGATCACCGAGAGTGGAGCCGGGTACACGGCGACTGCTGTTGAGTCGGGCGAGGTCCAACGGCGCTCGTATCCCAATTCCCACCGGGGTGACTTCGGGACCGGCGGCTACGAACTGATCGAACGGATGAAACTCCTCGATCACGCCGAGCGCGTCCGGGAGGAAGCCGTCGCGCTTCTGACCGCGCCGGTTTGCCCGTCGGGTCCGCGGACGATCATCATTGATTCCTCGCAAATGGCACTCCAGGTTCATGAGTCCTGTGGCCACCCGACTGAACTCGACCGGGTTCTTGGCACCGAAATCTCGCTGGCCGGCGGGAGCTTTCTGACACTCGATAAGCGTGGCAAACTTCGTTATGGCTCCAAGATCGTCAACATCGTCGCCGATGCGACTTGTCCGGGCGGTTTGGGTTCCTTCGGATACGATGACGAGGGAGTCCAAGCCCAGCGCTTTGATCTGGTGCGCGAGGGCATGTTCGTTGGTTATCTGACCTCGCGCGAAACCGCGCCCATTCTGGGTGAGCGGTCGAACGGTACGATGCGGGCCGACGGCTGGAACCGTCTGCCGCTGATTCGCATGACCAACATCAATCTGGAGCCGGGCACGGCCGTTTACAGCGACCTGCTGGCCGACTCGGATGGCGCCCTGCTGTTGGACACCAACAAGTCGTGGTCAATCGATGACCAGCGGCTCAACTTCCAGTTCGGCCTCGAAGCCGCCTGGGAAATCCGTGGCGGCAAGAAGGGACAGTTGTACAAAAACCCGGTCTACACCGGCATCACACCGGAGTTCTGGAACTCCTGCGATGCGATCTGCAATCGCGACAGTTGGCACATCTGGGGTGTGCCGAATTGCGGCAAAGGGGAACCGATGCAGACCGCGCGCGTGGCGCATGGTGCGTCGCCGGCGCGTTTCCGTAATGTCATGGTGGGGGTGGGCCAATGATCGGCACCGATAAAATCCATAGCATGTTGAAAGTGGCACTCGATCTGAATCTGGGCGATCAAGCCGATGCTGTCTTCCTCGGCTCCGAATCCGGACTCACACGGTTCGCGAATTCCACGATCCATCAGAATGTCGCCGAGACGCAGAGCAAGGTCTACTTCCGGGTCGCGATAGGGAAGAAGCTTGGGGTCGCCTCCACCAATTCATTCACCGGCGCCGATCTCAAGCGCGCCTACAAGAGCGCGGCGAAGATTGCCAAAGTCCAACGGGAGAATCCGCACTTCGTCACTTTGCCCAAACCGGCCGCCTATCCGAACATCGACACGTTCTTCGACGGAACTGCGAAGTTCACCCCGCGCCAGCGGGCGATGAAAGTGAAGTCCATCATCGACCGGGCCGGCCGCAAGAATTGCACCGTGGCGGGTTCGCTCTCGAGCGGATCCGGTGAACTTGCGGTGGTCAATACGCTCGGCGTCAACGCCTACCAGCGTATCTCCAGTTCCTCCGTGAATGTCATCGCCATGGGTGCGACGTCATCCGGTTACGCCGAGGGACTGTCCCGCAACGTCGAGGATTTGGATTTCCGCGCCATCGCGGGCAGGGCGGTTGACCGGGCCGTGCGTTGCGCCAATCCCGTGGAAATGCCCCCCGGCGAATACGAGGTCATCCTCGAGCCGGCGGCGGTCGCTTCGCTGATCGAATGGGTCAACTACATCGGCTTCGGTTCAAAGCCGTTCCAGGAAAACACATCCTTCATGGCTGGACGCCTCGGCGAGAAGATCACCGGCGACGCGGTCACGATTTACGACGACGGTACGGACCCCACGGCCATCGCATTCCCGTTCGATTTTGAAGGTGTTCCCAAACGCAAGGTGGAACTCATCACGAACGGCGTGGCCAAAGGGGTCGTCTACGACTCGATTACTGCAGTCCGAGGCGGGTGCGAATCCACCGGTCATGCGCTGACTCCGGATGCTTCCGGAGAAGGCGGATTGGCCCTCAACGTATTCGTGCAAGCCGGCAAATCCTCACTGCCCGAAATGATCGCGAATGTGGAGAATGGGCTTTTGGTCACTCGGTTCCACTACATCAACGGCTTCATCGACACCCCACATGCGGTGTTGACCGGGATGACCCGCGATGGCCTCATGCAGATCAAGAAGGGACGTCTCAAAGGCGGAGTGAAGAACCTGCGCTTCACTGACAGCATTCTGCGTGCCTTCGGGTCGGTCAAGGCGCTCTCGGCGGAGCGCCAGTTGATCAACGCTTGGTGGGATTCGCTCGGCTGTATCTCCGCCCCGGCCATGCACCTGGGGTCATTCCGGTTCACCGGGCAGACCGATTTCTAACCGGTTTCGGCAGCAGTTTCGCCGGTCTGTACCCGGTTACGACGAGCGCAATGGCAGCATCTGCTTGCAGGGTGAAGGTTTATGAAACTTGCCCTGCTGTTGTCCGTATTTGGCTACTGATTGCCCTGCAGGGAAGCCAGCGCTGCCGGGACAGTCAGGGAACGACGCCGGAGAGTCATCAGGAAGGTTGATGCAGGATGGTTGAGCTTAAACGGACGTTCGCAATCGCAATTCTGAGCGCGATCTGCCTTTTCGCCCCCTCCTCCGCTGTCGGCAACGACACCACAATCGAACTCAAGCGTGTCGCTGCCGGTGAAGTCCAATCCACATTCTTTGCTGTTAAGAGGACTCTCTCCGTGCAGATCGAAGCGGTCGGTGGCCAGTGGGAGGGCAGCGACCACATGTTCGCCTACGCATGGATCATTGATGCCCAGACGCGCGACATGGTGTGGTCAATGGACGAAGAAATCACCAGCGGTATCAGAGATTCAAAGTGGCTGCGGCGATACGACGAGAAGACCAACCTCAAACCGGGAACGTACGAACTCTACTTCTACGCGGGGCGGCCCGGCTTCCTGGATGGAAGGGCAGATTTCGAAAGTCTCTCCCAAGCCCTCAAGGCGCTGGGACGCTGGCTCAATGACCACCGCAAGGATATTAAAGACTCCCGCTTCGGCACGGAATTGACCGAAAAGTGTTTTGTCCGACTCACCGGCGACGCGAACGCTCTGGCCACCGTGGCGTCTCCAACTTCTACAACGCCCGTGGTCAGTCTGCTGCAACCCGGAGAAAACGCCTACTTGAGTAAGGGGTTTTCCCTGTCGTCCGACGCCGATTTCCAGGTCTACTCGGTGGGTGAATACTCCGAGTCGAACGACCATATGGTCGACTGGGGATGGATCATCGACGCCCGTAATCGAAATCACGTGTGGGAGATGGACGGACGGAACACCGATTGGGCGGGAGGGGCTGAGAAGAATCGCCGCTTCCGCGATCGCGTCCACCTCAAAGCCGGCGACTACGTGGCATTCTACGTCACCGACGACTCGCATACGCCCGATGGCTGGAACGCCGATCCTCCGTACGATCCCGATGCCTGGGGACTTCAGATCATTCCGCTTGTGGCCGGCGACCGCGCCAAAGTCCGGCCCTACACCGAATCCCGCCAGCCGGAGGCGCTCGTGCGTTTGGTCGGCATCGGCGACAATGAACTCAAGTCCGCGGCGTTCCGCGTCTCACGGCTGTCCAGCCTGCGGATCTACGGCATTGGCGAGGAAGATCGTTTCAATGATCGCATGGCGGACTATGCCTGGGTCGTCCGTGCCGGCCGTTCCGCCAAGATTTGGACCATGACACCTGATAACACGCAGCCTGCCGGTGGCGCTGATAAGAATCGGCTGTTCGACGGAGTCGTGTCCTTCGATCCGGGCGATTACGTTGTCTACTACGCGTCCGACGGCTCGCACTCCTACGGCGGAGGCTGGAACTCAGACCCGCCCTATGATCAGAAATCGTACGGTGTGACCATCTACAGGGGCGATTCCGCCGGGGCAACCGTCCAGGTCGTTTCCATCGCGCAAACTGATATCGCGAAGCCCAACGTCTTGGCCGAAATCACGCATCTGCGCGACGACGAAGAACGGAAGACTTCATTCTCGCTGACTTCTCCGACGCGTGTTCACATTCACGCGGTGGGGGAGGGGACGAGGGGCGGGATGGCCGACTATGGCTGGATCGAAAACGATCTCACCGGTGACGTTGTTTGGGAAATGACCTACCGGAAAACGGTCCATGCCGGCGGCGCCGAGAAGAACCGTTCTGTGGACCAGACCATTCTGCTCGACAAGGGTGAGTACATTGTTCATTACACGACCGATGGCTCACATGCCTTCGGCGACTGGAATGATACGCCTCCCGACGATCCCGCATTCTGGGGCATCGTCGTCTCGCGCGCCGAGAAGCCCGGCGACGAGCTTCGCCGCTGGGTGCCGCCTCTCTTCTCTGTAACAGGGTTGTGCGGATGTTGAACTGAAGGCGACCAGGCCATCCTTGGAATCAAGCTCGCGCGCCATCAGGGCCAGCGTTCGCGCCCGCCCGCCGTCGCCCAATGCGCCCGTGGCGATCGCCTCAATCGCCCGCGGATACGGATCGGTCGGGTCGCGCCGGCCCAGTTGATTGGACTCGTCTCGAGATCGTTGAAACGAAGCCGCGGCCTGTTCCTTGTTCTTGAGCAAATGCTGGGTTAGCCCGAGATAGTAACAGGCGAGAAAGGAGAACGTTTGATCGCCACAGGCCGAAGAGAACGACTCCGCCGCCGTGGCGTAGTTCTTCTCGAGTAACCCCAGCAGTCCCAGATCCACCTGCGTGTTCGGATCGCCCTGAAACTGCAGAGATTGCTGGAAGTTCTTGCGTGCCGGACCGAATTCGCCCGCCGCCCGTTGTGCCATCGCGAGGTCGTAGTAGGCCCGCCCCGACTTGCGGTCGAGGCCGATGGCTTCCTGCGCCAGCGTGGCGCTCAGAGCGTAGTCCTTGCGGTAGTAGTAGATCCGCGCCAGAAGTAACGCGGCGTCCAGATTATCCTCCTGGAGCTTGCGCGTCTCTTGCGCGGCGTATTCCGCTTCCGCGAGGTCATGCGCCTCCACGGCGCACCAGCCCAGCGACAACTGTGCGGCGATGTACTTCGGATCGAGTTCGATGGCGCGCACAAAGCAGTCACGCGCGTCGGCGAACTCCCGCCGCATCATGTGAATCCGGCCCAGTGAGCGATGAGTCTCCGGGCGCTCGGGATCCAGATCCAGCGCCTGGCGGCAGTACATCTCCGCCCGGGCCAGCACGGAAAGCGACCTCTCGAAATACGACATGTACCGGAAGATGGCCACGTCGGCCAGGCCGGCGTACGCCAGTGCGAATCGTGGATCGGCCTCCTTGGCGGCGCGGAATTCCTCCTCCGCCCAGTCCATATCCTGTTTGGTCGATCCCTCATAATAGCGCAGGCCGCGCCGGTAGTGTTCGAGGACCTTGCCGGCAGGGAGCGTGCTCAATGTGGTGACAGCAACCGGTCCGCCGTCGGACGCGGCGATCAGTGTCCGCTCCATTTCGGCTGCCGAGGCATACCGGTAACCTGGTTGCGTCGCGAGAGCTCGCATCAGCATCGGTGCCAGAAATCGCGGTGGCTCGGGGAAGACGAAGACCGGCTCCGCAGCCTTCTCACTCAGAATGGCGTACGAGTACGCGTAGTAGTTCTGCCACTCGAATGGATGCCGTCCGGTTCCCAATTGGTACAGCACGGCGCCGACCGAGAACACATCGGACTGCGGCGTGAGCTTCTTGTTTAGTACATGCTCCGGCGAGGCATACCCCGGAGTCACACCGATGGTCGAGGAGGTGAAGTCCTTGTGGCGCGCGAGGCCAAAATCGACCAGCTTGGGAACGAAGGACTTCGTCAGCAGAATGTTCCGTGGCGAGATGTCGCCATGGACGATACCCTGGCGATGCGCTTCGGCCAATCCACTCACGATTCCCGACGCGACAGCGCGGTATTCCTCCCACGTGCGGATCCCCGTCTCCATGAAGTCGGTCAGCGGCGGCCCGTCGACCAGTTCCATGAAGATGAATCCGTGCTCCTCATCGACATCGTAGACCGCCGCCACATTGGGGTGTCGCAGCTTGGCGGCGATTTGCGCCTCCTTGACGGCTTTGGACACGCCCGATTTCGACGCCAGCTTACCCGCTTCCAGGATCTTCAACGCCCAGGGCGTTTGCAGCCGCGTGTTGAACACCTGGTAGACAGCGGCGAAGCCCCCTTCGCCCAGCCTCTCGCCAAGCTGAATGTGGTCCGGGAGATGGGCGATGATGGCGTCTCGGTCCATGGGGAGAGGACCTATCCTTTTTGATTCAGGTCGTTGAAGAGCCTGATCCCTCACTTCACAGTTCGCAAAATAGCTATCGGCAATCGGAGAATCAACCGCCACCCGGGGTGAATCGGACACAGGTACGCTCAACGCGATCTGCCTGATCGGCTGGCGCCGTGCTGGCTGAGCGGATGAAAACCTGCTTGCCGTCTGCGAAAAGTGAAGTATATTGAAACGTAATTCATCCGCTTTCGTATGGTGAACTAACAGTTTGCCGGTCGTCTCGCGGGATCAACAGGTACGAAACATAAACATCGTGGCCGACTAAGTAACACGGCCGCGCATCCCACAGCAAGCAGGGGAGGTGCAAAATGCCCCGAATGAAAACCAGGGTTACATTGGCAATCAAGATTGCCGCATGCTTCGCAACAATCGGAATCTTGGTCTTCCATGTTCCAGCGGCGCAAGCCATCAATTCTGTGGTTGTCGAATCGAGGCTCATTCCGTACGGCGCCACGGGCCAGACGATCAAGATCCGTCTGATCAATGACATTCCGATCGTCGCCATGGATGTTCCGCTGGTTATTCGTGAGATTACCGGCGGTGCCTTCATCACGTCAGTTCAACTGTCATACGCCGAACGGCTCGCGGTTCCCGGCAGCGATCTGATACTCAGTTACCAGTACGCCGATGAGGCCGGTGGCTGCAATGAGGGTTCGCACCCTGGCTTTGGTGCACCGACATACTCCGATGGTGGGCCCAACCCAGTGACTGCTTCACCGGAGGGCGTGCAATTCGAGCGGGTCAAGGGCGGGGGGGGGAGTCTCAGTGCCGGTTCTGATGTCAACGGCTCGCTGGTCCTGACTGTTGACGTCAACAACAATCTTGGGGCGTTCGAGATCGATTCGACTTGTACCGACCCCAGCAATCACCTGTCGTTCGTCGACAATCTCACCAATACCATACACCCAAACTTCACCAAGGGAACGATCACCGTAGGCCACCCGCTTGTTTGGAGCTTGAACGAATCCGGCCCAGGCTCCTGGGGCGATGCGCTTCTATTAGCCAACTCCAATCCAGGACGCGATTCCATCACCTTCCTGGTCGCGGGGGCAATCAATCTCGCTGGACCGCCTCATGCCTTGATCGATCCCAGCGGAGCCGTCATCCTGGGGTTTACTGCGCCGGGCGCGATTGCGCCTGATCATCCGACGGTGATTCTCGACGGGACCTCGGGCCCCGGTGCCGGACTAATCGTCGCCTCGTCATTCAACTACATTGAAGGGTTGAAGCTTCGCAATTTCAACGTTGCCGGTGTCGCTGTCACCAGTGGAGTCGGCAACAGAATTGTCCGCTGCCACTTCTATGCGAACGCCGGTCCAGGAATCGACTTGGGGTATGACGGTGTCACACTGAACGATCCCGGCGACGTCGACACCGGACCCAATCTATTGAACAACTACCCTGTTTTCACCTCTGTCACCGAAAACCCACCGGGAACATTTGTTCTCACCGGCACCGCTTCGGCGTACGCGTATGTGGAATTGTACCTGGCGGGACTTACGGGCGATGCCGGCTTCCCGCCGGATTCCAGCGGATACGGTCCCGCGTATCTGTATCTGGCGTCAGCCATGGCCAATCCCATCGGTGTCTTCACCATTGGCCCGATCACACTGCCGGAATGGGCACTGGTGACCGCAACCAGCACCGACTCATCGGGGAATACCTCCGAGTTCTCCGAGAATAAGTACCTGGCGCCGGATCCGATGACTTTCACGGGGTATAGCGAAACACCGCCGCCGCTGCTGGGCATCATGTCACAGCCATCGGTCTCACCCGCGCTGCAGCTGAAGGTCTACAGCCCGCCTGACTCCGTTGGGCACATCGACTCGATCGGTCCGAACTTCAACACTTTTGGAACAAGGGCCACCTATGATTCCCTCACGGATTTCAATCTCGGTGGCAAACCCGACTCGCGCGTGCGAATCGCAGCACCGGATACCGGGATGTACACGATCAAGTACATTCTGATTGGCAACCCCGGAGAATATCTGACGGGCATCGGCATCGATGGCCATGCGGAGATCAAGCAGGCAGTGTCGTTTGTCTCGTCGGGGCAGATCATTCCCGCGACGTACGAGTTCGCGCCCCGCGTGCGAGGCGAGCTGAATCAGGATGGCGTCGTCGATGTCTTCGATGTGATCGCTTCGATCGACATTGTCTTCGCCGGTGCGCCGATGCCGAGTCCGCCGGAGTTGATCGATGTCAACTGCGATGCGCTGGCCGACGTGTTTGATGTGATCTATTTGATCGATTTCGCCTTCAGCGGCGGACTTGAGCCCTGCCCATGAGCAGTGACCGCTGAGATCCCTCCGTTGAGACAGGGTTGCCGGTGATGCAAGAGAAGAGGCGCGAATCAGGTCATTCGCGCCTCCAAATTCAAATCACATGGATTGCCATGTCGGGCGGGGTCTGTCTGCCTTAGGGTGAGACAACTTCTGTCCCCCGGCGCCCCTACCGTGGCGACTGAAATCCGATATTCTTCTCGTCGCCGTCCCCGGGGACTTTGATCGGGCCGTGGGTCGTCTCGAATTTCTTGATATTGTCTTCGAGCGCCCGGTGCAGCATCTTGGCGTGCGCCGGGGTCATGATGATCCGGGCGTAAACCTTGGCCTTGGGAGTTCCCGGCGTCATCCGGGCGAAGTCGATCACAAACTCCTGCGGTGAATGGACGATCAGCGCGAGATTCGAATAGATGCCTTCCGATTCCGGTTCCTTAAGTTCAATGCTAATCTGTTGTTGCGGTCCGGCCTGCACAGTGTCTTCCTCCTTGCCCCTATGGGTGCAGGTTATGCCAACGAGGGTGCAAAGTCAACCGCCCGGCACCAAACGACGGCCATCGCGCAGGTGCGAAAACCATGAATGAATCTCTTCACGTTCAAATCGAAGACCTGCTGACCCGCTTCGGCAGCGCGCGTGTGGTTGTCCTGGGTGACGTCATGCTGGACGAATACTGGTGGGGCTCGGTCGACCGCATTTCCCCGGAGGCACCCGTTCCCGTTGTTTCGGTCGAACGTAAAGGCACCAAATTGGGCGGCGCCGCCAACGTTTCGCTCAACGTGCGCTCGCTGGGCGGATCGGTCAAGACGGTGAGCGTGGTTGGCGCCGACGCGGCTGGGGAGACGCTGAAGAGCCTGCTGAGAGACAAAGGACTCCCAGATGACGGCGTGATCGTGACCGCCGATCGCCCCACGACAGTCAAGACGCGCATCGTTGCTCATCATCAGCAGATCGTGCGGGCCGACATCGAAACCACCGAGGAGATCCACACATCCCTGCTCGAAAAGGTTTGGGCCGCCTACCTGGATGCCATGCGGGATGCGTCCGGCGTCATTATCTCGGATTACGGCAAGGGCATCATCAATGGCACGCTTCTGCCACGCGTGATCGACTGGGCCCGCAGCAACAGCCGCTTCGTGGTCGTCGATCCCAAGGAGACGCACTTCTTCGCATACCGGAATGTGACAACACTCACTCCGAATCATCATGAGGCCGGGTTTGTGGCCGGTCGCCGCCTGCGCGATGACGCCGCGGTCCGCTCGGTCGGGTTCGAACTGTTGCAGCGTCTGGGGTCGGATTCGCTCCTGATTACGCTTGGCGAGCGCGGCATGGCGCTTTTCGAACCTCCGGATCGTTTGACTACGATTCCCACTGTTGCCGACAAAGTGTTCGATGTCACCGGCGCGGGGGACACGGTGATCGCAACCGTGGCTATGTGCCTGGCCTCAGGTGGCACAATGCTCCAAGCCGCGTACACGGCAAACTTGGCCGCAGGGCAGGTCATCAAGGAAGTGGGCACCTCACAGACCACAGTCGAAGCCATCCGACACGCCGTCGGTCAGATTCCTTCGCCCATCTTCCATACATCCCAAGGACACGCGACAGCTTAAGGCCTTGATTGACAAGTGATTATGAGAGCATCGGCCGTACGTACCGCCAGCAATCTGGTGCCCAGGAAAAGACTCGCCGCCATGGCTCAAACTTGGCGCGGTAAGGGATGCCGGGTTGTCTTTACCAACGGCGTTTTCGATATCATTCATTCCGGGCATGTCGAACTTTTGACCAAGGCGAAATCCTGGGGAGACATTCTCGTTGTAGGCATCAACTCCGATCTCTCCACCCGACGACTCAAAGGGGCGAGCCGGCCCATCAACTCCCAACGGGATCGTGCGCGGGTACTGGCGGCCCTCAAGCCGGTAGATTTTGTCTGCATTTTTCCGGAAGACACTCCTCTGAACTTGATCAAGGCAATCCGTCCCGACGTTCTGGTCAAAGGCTCCGAATACACAACCGGCACGATCGTCGGCGCCGACGAGGTAAGGTCTTGGAAAGGCATAGTGCGCCGGTTTCGCATGAAACTGGGATATTCAACTTCCGCGATCGAACGGCGCATTCTTGGCGGCTCAAAATCGACCCCTCGCCACTCGCGTTAAGTCATTATAAATAAGTGACTTAACGCATACTTCGATTGGCCTAGCGGACATTTCTCTTGACAGTTTGGGCACCAAGCGCCTTGGTTCGTCTCAAAGCAAGGCCCATCTGGGCCGGATTCCGGGGTTTTCCCGGGAACCGGCGGATGAGTCTTTGTTTGTGATTTGGTTATGGTCAAGAAGACAAGTTCGCCAGCCCAGAGCCACGCCAAGCGGCTCGATGCCCTCCGGAAACGGATGGTGGTCGAGGACTTGGATTATGTCCTGATTACCGAGCCTTCCCAAGTCCGGTATCTCGCGGGATTCACGGGTTCCAACGCTCTCTTGTTGGTGGGTCAGCGCTATGCCCACTTCCTGAGTGATCCGCGTTACCGCACCCAGGCCAAATCAGAAGTCAAGGGCGCCAGGGTCAGCATCGTGCTTGGTGATTTGCTCGACCAGCTTCCCAATGTCGATTCGTTCAATGGCCGCCGCAGCAAGATCGGGTATGAATCGCATTTGATCAGCGAGCGGCGGGCGCAGAAGCTTCGCGAGGTCCTCCCCAAGGCGCTGTGGGTCAGCTTCGATGACCTGATCGCGCCCCTGTCCCAGATCAAAGACGCCACCGAGATTGTGGCAATCGAAGAGGCCGCTCGGATCGCCGACCAGGGGCTTGCGTGCGTGATGGCCCTGATCCAGCCGGGGATCCGCGAACGTGACATCGCCGCGGAACTCGAATACCAGATGCAGATGGCGGGATCCGAGAAAGTGGCCTTCGAGACAATTGTCGCGTCTGGACCGCGCTCCGCGTTGCCGCACGGACGGGCATCGATGCGCAAGCTCGCCAAAGGTGACTTCGTCACCCTCGATTTCGGAGCCACCGTCAAAGGCTATGTCTCAGACATTACGCGCACTTTCGTTATAGGCAATCCCAGCGCACGCCAACGCCGAGTCTACGATCTGGTCTATCGGGCTCAGCAGACCGCTACGCGCGCGGCCCGTCCAGGTGTGGCCTGCGCCGACCTTGATAAGGCGGCCCGGATGGTGATCGCCAAGGCCGGCCAGGGGAAGTACTTTGAACACGGCTTGGGCCATGGCATCGGATTGGCCGTCCATGAAGGTCCCGCGGTCAATTCCAAGAGCAAGACAGTTCTGCGGCCGGGCATGGTGATCACGATTGAACCCGGCGTGTATTATCCAGGATGGGGTGGTGTCCGCATCGAGGATGACGTCGCGATCACGCCAGGCGGTCACCGGGTTTTGACGCGCTCGGAGCGCAAATTGGTCGTGCTGTAACGGCACTGGGTGGTTAACAGTGTTTCCCATCCTTCGGGAAGGGGGCAGAATATGAATGAGAAAACAATCCGCAAGCTGATTCATTTAGTCGAGGAATCAGACATAGAGTCGCTGGAGATCCGGCGTTGGTTCCGGACGGTCAAGATCATCAAACGCCATGCCAATAACCACAACGGCGCTTCCTCGACCGCCTCGGCCAAGCTCGTGGATATTCCGCTGCCGGTTGCCGCGACGCCTCCGGCGCCAGGGGCAGTGGCGGCACCTGCACCCGTTGAAACGCCCAGTGCACCTCCGGCCACGAATCTCATCGAAATCAAGGCGCCCATGGTTGGGACGTTCTACAGGGCCCCGTCTCCCGGTGCTCCGCCGTTTGTGAAGCCCGATCAGAGCATCGCGCCCGGGGATGTCCTGTGTATCATCGAAGCCATGAAATTGATGAATGAAATCGATGCGGAACAGGGTGGCAAGATCGTGAAGGTCCTGGTCGAAGACGCGCATCCGGTTGAATTCGGCCAGCCTCTTTTCCTGCTCGACCCAGCAGGCTGAACTCGTTTCCAACCTCCGCTAATTCGCAGGCCGGACACTCCTGTCCGGCCTCTTTTGTCTGCCCCACTTCCTCTTCACCTGCCCCCACGTCCTGCCGATAAGACATGGAGAGGGACCCGAGGGCGAAGCTCCATCGGGCCCCGGTCGTATCCCAATCCTAAAGACGAGGGCCCAAATCATGTTGCTCAAAGAGCTATTGGCGGAAATGATTGCCCGGCAGGCGTCTGACTTGCATCTGCGCGTCGGGGTTCAGCCAACCCTGCGCATCGATGGCCGTTTGACCCCGATCGAAACCGACTGCCCCACGGTCGAAGGGGTCAACGAAATGCTGGCCCAGATTCTCACCGAAGACCAGAAGCGCCGTTTCGAAGCACGCAACGAGATGGACCTGGCCCTCAGCGTGGCCCGCATGGGACGGTTTCGTGTGAACATCTATCGCCAGCGCGGCACCGTGGGCCTGGCGATTCGTTCGGTCAACACGATCGTTCCCTCATTCTCCGAACTGAATCTTCCCGAAGTGATCAAGAAGCTCTGCCAGGAACGGCGTGGCTTGATCATCGTTACTGGCACCACTGGTTCGGGCAAGTCCACGACGCTGGCGTCGATGATCGAGGAGATCAACCGCTCGCGGTCCGAGAACATCGTGACCATCGAGGATCCCATCGAGTACATCCACAAGGACATGGAGAGTGTCATCGCGCAACGGGAGGTCGGCTGCGACACCGAGTCGTTTGCCGCCGCCCTGCGTCATGCCTTTCGTCAGGACCCGGATGTCATTCTGATCGGAGAAATCCGCGATCTGGAGACGATGATGATCGCCCTGACCGCGGCAGATACCGGGCATTTGGTTTTGACCACGCTCCACACGTTGAACGCCATTGAGACGATCTCGCGTATCATCTCGTTCTTCCCGCCCCACCAGCACCAGCAGATTCGGCTTCTGCTCTCGGGCACTCTGTCGGCGATCATCTCCCAGCGGCTGTTACCTCGCTGCGATGGCCCCGGTCGAGTTCCGGCGATTGAGGTTCTGATCGGCACGGGTACGATCCGCGATGCCATTCTCGACCCCGAAAAGACGTCCATGATCTACGATTTGATCGAAGGCGGCAGCGTTCAGTACGGCATGCAGACCTTCGATCAGTCAATCATGCGCTGGTACCGCCTGAATGTCATCTCCTACGAAATGGCGATGTCCCAGGCCTCCAATCCCGACGACTTCGACCTGCGGGTCAAGGGCATTACCGGCGCCGCCGACCGGGGATGGACCGAGTTCCAACAGGTTACCCCGTCCCCTGCCACAAAGAAGACTCCCGTCTAAACGGGCATTCATGAGGCCGGCACCCACCCGGCTGGACGGATCAATCCACTCGCAGGCCGGACACTCCTGTCCGGCCTTCTCCTTAGCCTCCCGTCCGAAGGCGCGAAGATTCCTTCGAACCGCAGAATTTTCCAGTTGACATGGCCACTTTCTGAGAATATTTCAGGCGGCCCGAAAGAGCCGATTGGAGGCTAATCAAGCGTCCGAATGCACCGATGAATTATGCGGAAACACAGATGGGGGGATCGCGGATTCTCCCCTGCGGTGGACCGTAGTGGCAGCGACCGGCAAAGGAGGTGGTCGTCAGCGGAACGTGTCATCACCGTGCCGATTCGACGTTAATCTTTCATTCGTGGGAAGACCAGGCTTGAGACAATTCTTGCGCGCTGTGGCGATTGCTCATGGGGGGCGATCGCAGGGTTCCACCGCCCGTCGAACGGGCTAACCTGGGTGCCTACGGCACACCATCGAGGTCGTATCATGCGTTTCTGTGAGTTCTGCGGCGAGGAAATCGAAGGCACGCCCTACCGGCGTAAGAAGCACGCGTATTGCTCCAAGACGTGCGCCGACGAACACGAATTCGAAATCTTCGATGAGGACGACGAAGAAAGCGAAGTCGAATTGGAGGAGGAAGATGAGGACGAGCGGTACTAATCCGCGCAGCGCCCCCGACGATTCCCCAGCCCACACAGGCAACCTTGAGACGGCCGCGCGCAAGTGCGGCTGTCTTTTTTGTGCGGCATGCGGGAGGGTGGTTGCAATGTGGCGCGGGCGTCCTCGCCCGCGCCACATCTCAAGGATTTCTTCATTTGATGATGCTGTGGAATAGGTGTTACCCATCAACCCGGTCTGATTTGTAACCCCTCCGCTCGGATTATCCCCGCCCGAATTGCTTTGTCCTCGACCGTTCCTGTTGCTTTCTTTCCGGGGCGGCATAATGACCGTGAGAGGGCGATAGCTGATGTTTAAGAAGATTCTGATAGCCAACCGTGGGGAAATCGCTTTACGCATCATCCGGGCCTGCCGCGAGCTCGGAATTCCCACTGTCGCGATCTACTCAGAAGCCGACCGTGAATCCCTGCACGTTCGCTTTGCCAATGAAGACGTTTGTATCGGTCCGCCGCCCCCCAGCAAATCGTATCTGGACCCCAAACGGATCATCGCCGCAGCCGAAGTGACCGGCGCCGATGCGATCCATCCGGGATATGGCTTTCTCGCCGAAAACGCCGACTTTGCCGAAATCTGCGCCGAATGTGGCCTGACGTTCATTGGCCCTTCCGCCGACCTGATTCGAAAAATGGGTGACAAGTCGTTGGCACGTAATATCATGCGTGACGCGGGTGTGCCGGTGATTCCCGGTTCCGACGGTCCAGTTTCCGACCCCGTCGAGGCGGTCAAGATCGCCGGGCAAATCGGCTTTCCGGTCATTGTCAAAGCCGCCGGCGGCGGTGGGGGACGCGGCATGAGAATCTGCCGTGAACCCGCCGAGCTTGAGCGCCTGATGTCGTCCGCGCAGGCTGAAGCCCAAGCCGCTTTTGGCAACCCGATTGTTTACCTCGAGAAGTACCTCGAAGGCCCCCGCCACGTTGAGATTCAGATTCTCGGTGACCACGCCGGAAACCTTGTCCATCTCGGCGAGCGCGACTGCAGTGTCCAGCGTCGCCACCAGAAGCTGATCGAAGAATCGCCGTCTCCTGGAATCAATGACGAGTTGCGCCAGAAAATGGGGGAGATGGCCATCAAAGGCTGCCAGTCGGTCGGATACGCCTCTGCCGGTACGATTGAGTTCCTTTTGGACAAGACAGGCAATTTCTACTTCATGGAAATGAACACGCGCATCCAGGTGGAGCATCCGGTCACCGAGGAACAGACCGACCGGGATCTGGTCAAGCGCCAGATTCTAATCGCCGCCGGGGAGCCGCTCGATTTCACCCAATCGGACGTGACATTCTCGGGCCACACCATCGAAGTGCGCATCAATGCCGAGAATCCGGACCACGGTTTCCGTCCTTGTCCGGGCCAGATTCAGACCTTCCACGTTCCCGGTGGCCATGGTGTGCGCGTCGATACACATGCGTATGCCAAGTATGTCATTCCGCCCTACTACGACTCCCTTCTGGCCAAATTGATTGTTCATGCCAAGAATCGCGACGAAGCCTTGATCCGTATGCTGCGAGCCTTGGATGAATTTATTATTGAAGGCGTCGACACGACTATCCCCTTCTTCCGCAGAGTGATGCAGGCGCCGGAGTTCCGCTCCGGACAGTTCGACACGACATTTGTCGATCGCCTGCTGGGGACTCCCAGCGAATCTCCAACGACGGAAAGCGCACCAGCAACACAGGACGCTGACGCCACGGCTTCGGGCACTGCGATTTGATTGACAACTGCTATGCAGCGGCGCTTGCACCTCGGAAGCGGCGTGACTATTTTGCCGGTCTATCCGGGAGGGACTGTGATTAAGGATAACCTGTTGTACACGAAAGAACACGAGTGGCTGAGTATGGATGGCCAGGACGCGACCGTCGGCGTCACCGACTTCGCCCAGAACGAATTGGGTGATATTGTCTTCGTCGAATTGCCCGCCAAGGGTACAAAGGTTGTGGCCGGTGCGCCGTTCGGAACGATTGAAGCCGTCAAGACGGTGGCGGAACTCTACGCGCCCGTTTCAGGCGAAATCGTCGCCGTCAATCAAAAGCTGCTCGAGGAAGCGATCCTGGTAAACTCCGATTGTTATGGCGCCGGTTGGATGATCAAGATCCGCATGAGTGATCCCGAGGAAGCCAAGAAGCTTTTGTCCGCCGCCGAGTACGGTGAAATGATCGCCTCCCATTAATCGCATTTGCAACCCAGACCCCAGGGCCCATGGAATACACATCACATACTGATCAGTCACGCCGCGAGATGCTGGCCGCAATCGGCGTCCGGAGTCTCGACGAGCTGTTCAAGGCTATACCGGCCGATGTCCGCCAGAAGACCCCATTGCGTCTGCCGGACGGCCTGTCACAGTCTGAAGTGGATTCGCTGCTGGAATCTTTGGCCGGACAAAATGCCGCCGCCCCTGATGTGATCTCGTTTCTCGGCGGAGGCATCTATAATCACCATGTCCCCGCGGCGGTTGATGCGGTCTCGTTCCGATCGGAATTCTACACCGCCTACACGCCCTACCAGCCGGAAGTCGCGCAGGGGACACTGCAGGCGACCTATGAATTCCAATCGATGATTCGCCGCCTGACCGGCATGGAAGTCGCCCAGGCTTCGCTCTACGACGTCGGATCCGCCCTGGCCGAGGCCGCGCTGGTCGCCATCGCCCAGACCGGCCGGAGAAAGCTGATCATCGCCGGTACGTTGAATCCCCGGTTCCGCAGCGTGCTCGACACCTACCTCTCGGCACAGAATACCGCGATCGACGTTGCCATCGGCAGCGACGGACGCACCGATTTCGCCAAACTCAGCGCGTTAACCGACGATCAGACGGCGGCCGTGATCATGCCTTCGCCGAATTACTTTGGCTCGCTCGAGCGATGGGATGAAGGAGCCAATGTGGCCCATCGCCACGGGGCACTCTTCATCACGGTCTTCTATCCCATCTCCCTGGGACTGATCAAGCCTCCCGGAGACTGTGGCGCCGACATCGCGGTCGGTGAAGGCCAATCGCTTGGCAATCCTCCCTCATTTGGTGGACCGCTTCTTGGGCTCTTTGCAATCAAGAAGGAATTCATTCGCCGGCTTCCGGGACGGTTGATCGGCCGTTCGGTCGATGCACTCGGACAGACCGCCTACGTGATGACGCTGCAGACTCGCGAGCAGCACATCCGCCGTGAAAAGGCCACGTCCAACATTTGCACGGCGCAGGCCCTGCTCGCGACGCGCGCGGCCATCTACATGTCCCTTTTGGGCAAACAGGGTATCGCCCAATTGGCCCGGACCTGCTCCGATCGGGCGCATTATCTCGCCTCGCGCATCGCCGGTCTCAAAGGCTACTCCATCCCCTTCGGCGCTTCGTTCTTCAATGAGTTTGTTGTCGAGGCGCCGGTGGCGGCCCGAGTGGTTCTTGATCAGTTGCGCCGCCGCGGAATCATCGGCGGTATCGAGCTCGGTGGACGCTTCCCGGGTTTTGATCGCCGTCTTTTGGTCAGTGTGACAGAGCGTCACGCGCCGGCGATGCTGGATCGGCTGGTCGAGGAATTGCGCAGCGCCGCCTCCGGCACGGCGACCGATACGTCCACGAAGTCGGCGTCATACTCCGGCCGGGATATGACAGCCTCAGAGCGGCGGTAATCATAGTTATGGTGTTCTCGCATACGGCCATGATCAAGTCGCTTTCAACAGTTGCCGTTCTCGTCTTCTGCCTGGCATTCCTGCCCGGAGTCGCGCAGGCCGCCTCCAATACGGATGTGGCACATTCCGACTCGATCACGTGGAATCTGAAACTCGAAGCCGCGATGAAGGCGGCGGCCGACTCCGGCCGGCAAGTCATCGCCGATTTCTTTACTGACTGGTGCAAGTGGTGCAAAGTGCAGGATGAATCCACGTTCACCGACGCACGAGTCATTGCACTTGGCTCACGCTTCTATTTCGTGCGCATCAACGCCGAGGTCGATACCACCAATGCCATGAAATACGGTGTCAATGGCTACCCCACCGTCATCCTCTTTGACAAGACCGGCGCCGAGGTGGATCGGATCGTCGGCTATCTCCGGCCCGAGGAGTTCATTGCCACAATCGAAGATTACCTCGAGGGGACCGGGACCAAAGCCGCACTGGAAACCAAGTCGCGCGAAAATCCACAGGACTTGGGAATCCGGTTTCAGTTGGTCATGAAATACGAGGGCCGCGGCGACTTCGATATGGCCCGGGTACAAATCCAGCAGATCATGATCTCCGATCCCGATAATGGTTCCAAGGTCACCGATAAAGCGATGTTCGAACTCGCCGTCATGGACCGAAAAGAGAAGAACTGGTACAAGTCCATCGAAAGCTTCCGCAAATTCATCAAGAAGTTCCCCGGCTCGAAGATGCGCGAGGATGCGGAAACTTACATCCCCTGGCTCTACGCCAAGGCCGGCGACAAAAAGCAGGCGTTGAAATTCTATAAGGCATTTCTAGACGAATTCTCCGGGTCATCGCAGGTTGGCTGGGTCAAAGATCAGATCAAACTCCTCGAAGCCCCGGCCGACAGCAACGCCGCAAAGACAAGCGGCTGAATATCCCGAGCATCATCGAGGCTGAAACCATGGATTTGAAACTGGGCAAGACGATATTTGATATTTCGCACGAAAACACCATCGGGGTGATGCCCCCGGCTCCCGGCGTGGCGGCCTCGGATAAATCCTGGCAGATACCTGCGGAATTCCTGCGCGAATCCGCAATCGACTGGCCCGAGGTCTCCGAGCCGGAAGTCGTGCGGCATTACATCCAGCTGTCGACGTTGAATCACCACATCGACAAGGACACCTACCCGCTGGGGTCGTGCACCATGAAGTACAACCCCAAGATCAACGACCGCGCGGCGTCGCTTCCCGGTTTTGTCGGATTGCATCCGGAGACTCCGGACGCCGACTGTCAGGGGGCACTCCAATTGATGTGGGAACTGGCGCAGGATCTGGCCGAGATTACCGGCATGGATGACGTTCGCCTGCAGCCGTCTGCTGGTGCCCAGGGTGAAATGGTGGGACTACTGATCGCCCGCGCCTACCATCGGCAGCGCGGCGAAAACCGCCGCACCGTGATCATCCCCGACTCGTCACACGGTACCAATCCGGCGTCCGTGACCCTCTCAGGTTTCGAGCCGGTTCCGATCAAATCGAACGCCGATGGTTTGGTTGATCCCGACGTGCTCGCGTCGGTTCTCAACGAAACCACCGCCTGCATCATGCTGACCAACCCGAACACGCTCGGTCTTTTTGAGCGTGAGATCAAACGCATCGTCGACATGGCGCATGCGAAGGGCGCGCTGGTCTACAACGACGGCGCCAATACGAATGCTCTTCTGGGTCTGGCGCGTGCGGGCGACATGGGCTTCGATGTACTGCACCTGAATCTGCACAAGACGTTTTCGACGCCCCATGGTGGAGGCGGACCCGGCGCCGCAGCGGTCGGTGTGAAGAAACATCTGATCCCATTCCTGCCCGGACCGGCAATTGTCCGCTCGGAGACCAACGGCATCGTGCAATTCAAACGTCAGAGTCCCGATCCGCTCTCGATTGGCTCGGTCCACACCTTCTTCGGCAACTTCGGCGTCCTGGTGCGCGCATACACATACATCCGTTCGCTCGGTGCGCCCGGCCTCAAACGGGTGGCGGAAGATTCGATCCTCAACGCCAATTACCTCCGCACCCTGATCAAGGACGCCTACGATATCCCGCACGCCGGTCCGTGTATGCACGAGTTTGTCGCCTCAGCCTCCCGGCAAAAGAAGAACGGTGTCCGCGGCGGACAGATTGCCAAGCGACTCCTCGATTTCGGCGTGCATCCGCCGACCGTCTATTTCCCGCTGATCGTGCCCGAAGCGCTCATGATCGAACCGACGGAAACCGAGAGCAAAGAGCGCATCGACGCCTACGCCGCAGCACTCCTGGCGATCGCCAAAGAAGTCGAGACCAATCCCGATTTCGTCAACGCGGCTCCCCACACGACCCGCGTGCGCAAAATCGACGAAGCCCGCGCCGCCCGCGACCTCGACGTCGGTTAGCGAGACTTTCTCCAGGACGTCACAGGAATCGTAGGGGCGTATTGCATACGCCCCTTCTTGTAGCCCCGCTGGCTGATTTTCACAAGTAAGAAGTCCTTGCGATAGACGTGCTGAGGGCAGATCATATATCCCTCATGCCCGTTCCGCCAATTATTCTTGATCTCGTAGAGCGGTTTGCCGCTCACAGCGACGCCTACCGTTCCGGCCAGTACAATGAGACCCAACTCCGACGGGAGTTCCTTGATCCGCTCTTTGGGGCGCTGGGTTGGGACGTGAACAACGCGCAAGGATATGCGGAAGCTTACAAGGACGTCATTCACGAGGATGCAATCAAAGTCGGGGGAGCGACCAAGGCTCCCGATTACTGTTTCCGGATCGGCGGGTCGCGCAAGTTCTTTGTCGAAGCCAAGAAGCCATCGGTCAATCTTAAGGACGATCCCAGCGCCGCATACCAGCTCCGTCGATACGCTTGGTCGGCGAAGCTGCCACTGTCCATCCTCACCGACTTCGAAGAATTCGCCGTTTATGACTGCAGGGTAAAGCCGTCGCTGTCGGACAACCCGGCTAAGTCGCGGACTCTCTACTGTACATACACCGACTATCCCGCCCGTTGGGATGAGATCGCAGCAATTTTCTCGCGTGATTCGGTCCTGAAGGGATCGTTTGACAAGTACGCGGAATCGACGAAGGCCAAGAAGGGAACAGCCGAAGTCGATGCCGCCTTCCTGGCGGAAATCGAATCCTGGCGTGATTTGCTGGCCCGCAATATCGCTCTCCGCAATCCCAAATTGACCCAACGGGAACTGAACTTTGCGGTTCAGCGCACAATTGACCGCCTGATCTTCCTGCGGATCGCTGAGGACCGAGGCGTTGAGGAATACGCAACGCTACGCGCGCTGCTCAACGGCACGAACTGCTATAAACGCCTGAGGGAGCTCTATTACAGTGCGGATCACAAGTACAACTCCGGCCTGTTCCATTTCGAACCCGAAAAGGGCCGCAACGAGGCGCCGGATGATCTGACTCCAAAACTGACCATCGATGACAAGCCGCTCAAAGACATCATCAGACGGTTGTATTACCCTGAGAGTCCGTATGAGTTCGCTGTCCTCCCCGCAGACATCCTGGGCCAGGTCTACGAGCAGTTCCTGGGTAAGGTCATTCGGCTCACCGGTGGCCATCGGGCAGTGGTCGAAGACAAGCCAGAAGTCAAGAAGGCCGGCGGCGTATTCTACACTCCGGGCTACATCGTGGACTATATCGTATCCCATACCTTGGGTGCCATTCTCAATCCTGAGTCCGGCCAGGGGGAGACAAATGTTAAGGATGTCGCAAAGCTGCGCGTTCTTGATCCGGCTTGCGGGTCGGGATCGTTTCTCATCGCGGCGTATCAGTTCCTGCTCGACTGGCACCACAAAACCTATCTGGCGGATGGTCCGGAGAAGCATGCGACGGGCAGGAACCCGAAACTGTATAGCACCCAGGGCGGCTGGCGGTTGACCACGGCCGAGCGCAAACGAATCCTTCTGGCCAACATCTACGGCGTCGACATCGACATTCAGGCCGTGGAAGTCACCAAGCTCTCACTCCTGCTAAAGGTGCTGGAAGGAGAATCAGGCGAAACACTCGCCAGCCAATTGAAGTTTCTGCATGAGCGTGCACTTCCCGACCTGGGGGACAACATCAAGTGGGGTAATTCCCTCATCGGCCCCGAGTTTTATAAACAGCAGGAGCTTGGCCTTTTGGGGGAAGCAGATCGTTACCGGGTCAATGTCTTCGACTGGAAGGACCAATTCCCGGTCGTGATGAGCCGTGGGGGATTCGACGTGATTGTCGGCAATCCCCCCTATATCCGGATTCAAGCGCTGAAAGAGTGGGCGCCGCTTGAAGTCGAGTACTACAAAGAGCGGTATAAGTCGGCGGGCAAAGGCAATTACGATATCTATGTCGTCTTCGTCGAACGCGCTCTCTCCCTGCTGAACAAGACAGGCAGGCTCGGCTTCATTTTGCCGCACAAATTCTTCAACGCCCAGTACGGCGAGCCCTTGCGCCAGATTCTGGCTGACGGTCACCACCTGGAGCACGTGGTCAACTTCGGCGACCAGCAAGTGTTTCCGGGTGCGACGACCTATACCTGCCTGATGTTCCTCGGCAAGGCTCCGAGCAATGAAGCACGGATTGCCAAGGTGGATGATCTGCCTGCATGGAGAATCTCCGAGCAGGCAGATGAGGGCGCGGTTGAGAGCACGAAGATTACACGCGCGGGCTGGAATTTCGTCGTCGGGCGGGGCAGCGGGTTATTCGAACGGCTGCGGGCGATGCCGGTGAAACTGGGGGATGTGGCGGAGAGAATCTTCCAAGGAATAATCCCCGGCGCAGACAAAGTCTATTCAGTTGAAATCATCCGTCACGAGGGCAAGGTCAGCTTGTGTTATTCGCGTGCTGCGGAGTCCGAATTTCGAATCGAGAGCAACTTGTTGAGAGGAATCGTGAGCGGCCCAGACGTATCGCGGTACGTTCTCCATCGTTCAAGGATGCGCGTGATCTACCCTTACAGGGTTCGGGGCGAGGCTGCGGAACTCATTCCGCCAGCAACTCTGAAACGAGATTTCCCGCTGGCCTTTGATTACTTCGAGCGGACGCGCGAACTGCTGGCACGTCGGGACCGGGGGGCCACGAAAGGCCCGCTATGGTACAGTTTTGTGCGAGACCAAAACATCGCGCTCCAGCCAAGGCCTAAGATCGCCATACCGCGCCTTGTCCAACGCCTCCAAGCGGGTTATGATTCCGAAGGGGCTTACTGTCTGGACAACGTTGATGTAGGAGGTGTGATTCTGGCGCCCGCGTTCTCCCATCTCAACCAATATCTATTGGCACTCCTGAACAGCGAGTTGATGAATTTCATTTTTGTTCAGGGAAGCGTGCCATTTCGCGGTGGGTACTACTCGGCGAACAAGCAGTACGTTGTCAATCTTCCAATGAAGATCCCCACACTGGACTCGACGCCTGACGCTGCGCGCCACGAGCGTGTTTCGGCCCTCGCTGACCAAATGGTTGCTCTTCATGGGCAGTTGCTTCTGGCGAAAACAGACCATGAGAAGACTGCCCTTCTTCGACAGATCGACGCGACGGACAAAGTGATTGACGGGCTGGTATATGAGTTGTATGGGTTGAGCGATGAGGAGATTGCCGTGGTTGAGCAAATGGTGAGGTGATATGTCTACGGCCCCGGATAGTTTTCTGCAGTTAGCGGAGGCGAGACTTCGCAGACCTCCGCAGCGCTGGGCAGGAGGATCGTGACGGCATATCAGCTTCACCTGGCCCCCGAGGCCGCGAGTCACTTCAATCAGGTGGCGTCACAGCTTAAGGAGATGGTGCGTCCCATCCCACGAAGCATAACACCTGCGGGAGCGCCTAGGGAAACGTCTGCATCACACGTTCACACCGAGATCATCACTCCGAGCGATGGAACCCCCGTCATAACGGGGATGGTGGATGGGTCCGGAAAGCAAGTGGGGAGATGCTTCATGACTGACCAGGGACTTCTTGGGATCGAGAACTCGGCGTTTGAGGAGTTCCGGAAGGTCGTTGCTCAGGTGCACAAGCCTGCCACTGTCAACAGTGTTCTGAGTGTGGACTATATCGAGGACAGGATATTGGAGTGGATTGAGAAACACGTAAGAGGAGAGATCGGTCCGGAGACCCAGTTCGTCACGTTCCTCAGTACTTGCGCCGGTCGAGATGTCCGCAAGAGAAAGGTGGCGATTCCTGTTTCCTTTTTGACTATCGATCGGCCCTTCTGTCTTGGGGCAATCATGTTCGAGTATCTCCGGAAGGACCTCTTCGACGAGTGGGAGTCTCGGTCCCCCCTCGCCGCTGATGGCAGCGCGACTCCCAAGGGACGACTGACGCCACTTCGGAAGAGATATCAGGGTGTGGTCTGCTGTTCGATGGAGGTTGAAGGGGAGACAACAAGAGCGATCCAAAGGGCTACTACCGAAGCGCGGATGGCAATCAATGTGCTCCGCTTTTTCACTCCCGCATGTGCCGTGGCGGTTCCATGTTTCTATGGGTTGATGGGGAGAACGCTGGTGCCCACCTCTCATGCGCTGGTCTTCGATGACCCCGTGCCCGATATTGTCGAAGGAATGGAGACCCCGGCACTTCCGTACCAGATCATGTCCGAGGACTTGAAGGAATTTGAGCGGCACGGGTGGAACCTGGCGGGCCAACTGCTGACCACGAAAACGAAGACGGCTTTTGAAGAGACAGTCTTCGATACAATCCAGCTCTTCGCGCGTGCGATAGAGGCCCAGGATACTCAGGACAAGCTTCTATACGCTCTCGTGGCTGCAGAAACACTGCTGCTGCGCGATCAATCAGAGCCAATCCTGGTCCACCTATGGTTGCGTCTCGCATTCCTCGTCGAACTGGACGTAGCTGGCCGCAGAGAAATAAAGGAACTCGTGCAAGATGCCTACAAACGGCGGAGCGCCTTTGTCCATCATGGTGAGATCGACGTCTCCCCAGTGACGCTCAGCGGGATCTTCATCACAGTCTGGACTGCGATTAGAAACGCTTTGGTTGTCAGCGGAGATTTCAAGACGAAAGCCGACTTCCTAGATTACCTCGAAAACCGGATACTCACCTGACCAGATTGTGATCAGGTCTGCATGATGACTCACACCCAGCGTTGATTGAATTCGGAAGACCTGCGGCGCGTCAGTCCACCGCACCCGTAAGCTTCCCCACTGTGCCGTCTCGAGGATTTCATCCCTGCGACGGAAGAGGCTCCCGGATTCGTGAGGACACAGAGTAACCGTGATTGACCGGTTGGATTGGTACCTTTATGCAGGGTAGAGTGGGGCCATTCGCTGCAGTCGGCCTTCCACCGACTTTCTTGACCTGATCCCCCAACCCATCTTCATTGTCCACGGCGTCATCACGCCGGGATCTCATGAGATGGACCCTCACCGATGTTTCGTTTCAATTCCCCACCGCGGATGGGCGGATCGTTGACGCGCTGAACGGCGTCTCACTCACGATTACTCAAGGTGAGCGTCTGGCTCTCATCGGAGCTAACGGCTCCGGGAAATCAACACTGGCACGACTGCTCGCCGGGTTGCTGCCTCCCTCGAGCGGCCACATGCTGATCACCTGGGATACGAACGATACCTCTCCGGCCATGACGGAGGAACAGTCGCTGGCCGCCCTTGTATTCCAGGGGCCCGACGACAACTTGATCGCCGAGACGGTCGCTCAGGAAATCGCGTTAGCGCTGGAACACGCGGGTCAATCACGTATTGACGATGGTCAAGCTGTAGAACTCCTCGCTGCGTATGGGCTCGATCATCTGCGCGACCGGCCCACGCAACAATTGTCGGGCGGGGAGAAGCAGAAGCTGGCGATTGCCTGCGCCTTCGCCTCGGGGCGTGACCTGATTGTCCTCGACGAACCCACCTCGCATCTGGACCCACCGGGCCGGCGCGAGTTGTTGGAGTATCTGCTGAGCGATACCAGCGAATTGCCGAATAGGCCGGCGCTGGTGTTGATCACGCAGTACATCGAGGACACGCGGCGTTTCCCCCGCGTGGTTGTGCTCGAATCCGGACAGGTAGTCTTCGACGGCCCCCCCGACCAGTGGACGGGAATGACGCGCGCGGCCAGTCCCAACCTCCCCCAGCCACTCACAAATGCTGAACACCCTGTCATTGTTCGCACCGAGAATCTGAGCCAACTGGCCCAGGACCGTTGGCCCCTCCCCAATAATCCACTGACGGATATTTCCGTGGAGATCCGCGCGGGCGACGCAATCGGACTGTGCGGTCCCATCGGTTGCGGCAAGAGCACACTCGCGTATCATCTGGCCGGGCTTTTCGATTCGTATGGCGGGACGATCGAGAGATCATGGGATGGTGCCCGGGGATTCCCGCCGGCGCTCATGATCCAATTCCCCGAGCGGCAGTTGTTCTGCCCGACAGTTGGCGAGGACGTTGCCTTTGGACCCAGGGCGCGCGGTAGCGATATCGCCAGAGCGAAGGAACTGGCCTCGGCGGCTCTCGATGCCCTGGGATTGCCGTTTGCGCACTTTGCCCGCCGCTCGCCATTCGATCTGTCGGCCGGCCAACAACGCCGCGTAGGGATGGCGGGCGTGACCGCCTGCCCGGCTCCTCTCTACATCCTTGATGAACCCACCGCGGCACTGGATGCCGATGGACTTGAGAGGCTCCAGCGTGTTCTTGCGGATTGGCGCAAGTCAGGCATCGCCTACCTCGTAATCTCCCACGATCTCGATTGGCTGGAGCATGTGACTCACAGAGTCTGGGTCATGAACTCAGGCCGCGTGATTTTCGACGGCGATTGGACGGATTCGAGCCATCTGGCACCAATCTTGCAACCCATCGGTTTCGCCAATGACAGTGCTGCTCTTGGAGTTCGGCCTTCCTGACACCCCTTCCGAAAAAGCTGTGGATTTGGCACGGTTGGGCCGTTAGCTTCTTGCGGCCCTTTTAATTCGACCCTGTGAAGTCGAAAAAGCAACGGCCCAGCAATGTCACTCACAGTGTATACCGATCAGCCGCACTCGGAAACCCGGTCGCAACTCATTGCCGCCGTTTCAGTCCCCGGGTGGGAGTACCGTCGATGAAGCCAGGATTGACACAGGCGCGGGTATTTATGGACAGTGCAGCCGTTCGGCGTGCCATCGAACGCATTGCCCACGAGATCATCGAACACAATCAGGGTGTCGAGCAGGTCGTGGTAATTGGCATCCGCACAAGAGGCGCACCGCTGGCCGAACGGATTGCCGAAGCCATCACGCGGATCGAGGGGCAGGCGGTACCGGTCGGATATCTCGATATCTCGTTTTACCGCGATGACATCAAGGCCGCCGGGTCCCAGCCGGTGGTTCAGAAGACTGAAATCTTGTTCAACGTGAACGGCAAGGCCGTCGTGCTCGTCGATGATGTTCTCTACACCGGGCGCACGATTCGCGCCGCCATGGATGCCATCATGGACCTCGGCCGGCCGCGGGCGATCCAGCTCGCCGTCCTCGTCGACCGCGGACACCGCGAGCTGCCGATTCGCGCCGATTATGTCGGCAAAAATCTGCCGACCGCCGAAAACGAACAGGTGGTGGTCGGACTCAAGGAATTCGACGGCACCGACTCGGTGACGGTTGGCCGGCCCGCGCCGCGCCGTAAAGAATCACTCCCAGCGACTCTGGATTTCAATCTTGATCAGTAAACGATACCGAATGCGCATACCAAACACGGTGAAACGAATACGATGACCAAGACCAAGATCGCCGACACGCCCGCGGAAACGCCGCACCAGAGTGTTTCCGGCAACGCCGCTCAGAATCGTCCCGCTCAACCAGAAGCGGCGGCGACCGATGGCCGTCTCCGCATACGCCATCTTTTGGGGCTCGAGGGCGTTTGCCGCGAGGACATCGAACGCATCCTGACGACCGCCGAATCGTTCAAAGAAGTGCTGGACCGGCCCATCAAGAAGGTGCCACCCCTGCGCGGCCAGACCATCGTCAACCTCTTCTACGAACCATCGACACGCACGCGCATCTCCTTCGAACTGGCGGAAAAGCGCCTCTCGGCCGACGTCGTCAATTTCACGGCTTCAACGTCTTCGGTGACCAAAGGCGAGTCGCTCCGCGATACGGTCAAGAACATCCTGGCGATGAAGACCGATGTTATCGTGATCCGCCATCCCTCGCCCGGTGCGCCCCACTTCCTGACGCGTGCGACCGATGCCATTGTATTGAATGCCGGCGACGGTTCTCACGAGCATCCGACACAGGGTCTGCTCGACATCTACACGATCTGGGAACGCTGGCGCGATCTGCGTGGCAAGCGCGTCCTGATTGTGGGTGATGTCGCACACTCACGCGTGGCCCGTTCCAACATCTGGGGACTGCTGACAATGGGTGCCGAGGTCTCGATCTGCGGTCCGGCCACACTCATCCCCAGGTCGTTTGCCGACTACGGAGTCGAAGTTTACACCGATATCGACAAGGCGCTGGACCGTGGCGTCGATGCCATCAACGTCCTGCGCATCCAGCGTGAACGGCAGGGTTCGGCGTTCCTGCCGTCGTTGCGCGAATACTCGCGGCTGTTTGGGATCGATTCTGAACGCGCGCGGCGCCTGCGCCCCGGAGCACTCGTCATGCACCCCGGTCCGATGAATCGCGGCGTGGAAATCACCTCCGAAGTCGCCGATGGGCCCAATTCGGTCATTCTCGATCAGGTGACCAACGGACTCGCCGTCCGAATGGCAGCTCTCTATCTGTTGTGCGGTGGTCAGGCGACGCCGGGTCGGGAGGGCGAATGAAAACAGAACAGTCCGCCGCGGCCATCCGCGCAATTGTCGGCGGACGCGTCATTGATCCGGCATCGGGTCATGATGGTGTCGCCGACATCCTGATCGCCGATGGACAAGTGGAACGGATTGGACGCGGAATCGCCTCCGGAATTCCGGAAGAGGCGGTCATTCATGCCGAGGGGATGATTGTCGCACCCGGATTCATTGATCTCCATACGCACCTCCGTGAACCGGGACGCGAAGACGAAGAGACGGTCGAAACCGGCTCCGCCGCCGGGGTCAGCGGTGGTTTCACGACGGTCTGTTGCATGCCCAACACTGAGCCGGCCATCGCGGATCAGGAGACCGTGCGCTTCGTCGTCGACCGGGCTCAATCGGCAGCGGGGAAGGTTCACCCCATCGGTTCAATCACCCGTGATCGCAAAGGCGAATCACTCGCCGAAATTGCCGATATGGTTGCTGCCGGAGCGGTGGCGTTCTCCGATGATGGTGCGCCCGTCGCCAATGCCGGCCTTCTGCGCCGCGCCATGGAATACGCGCAGATGTTCGATGTCACCCTGGTCTCCCACTGCGAAACGCCGGATTTGTCGCGTGACGGCGTGATGCACGAAGGCTCGGTATCGACGAAATTGGGTCTGCGGGGGATCCCGGCAATCTCCGAGGAAATCTGCGTGGCGCGTGATATCGCACTGGCGCGAATGACCGGCTGCCGCCTGCACATTGCGCATCTCTCCACCGCCGGGTCGGTGGAATTGGTGCGCGCCGCCAAGGCCATCGGTGTCCGTGTGACGGCCGAGGTCACGCCGCATCATCTCATGCTGACGGACGATCTGGTCGCGCGGGATTTCGATCCCCTTCTGAAAGTCAACCCGCCGTTGCGGACAAAGGAAGATGTCGCGGCCTTGCGCGACGGACTGCTGGACGGCACAATCGATTGCATCGCCACCGATCATGCTCCCCACGCGGAACAGGAGAAGGATGGCGAATTCGATCTGGCGCCCTTCGGCATGATTGGTCTGGAAACGGCGCTCGGTGTTTGTCAGCGCGCCTTGATCGAAAACGGCCTGGCCGACTGGCCCTTCCTGATCGATTGCCTGACGCGCCGCGCCGCACGAGTTTTCGGACTCGACGCCGGACGAATCGAACCAGGCGCACCGGCGGACATCGTCTGCTTCGATCCCAAAGCGCAGTGGGAAGTCACTCTCGCGTCCCTGAAATCGAAATCCAAGAACTCGCCGTATGTCGGCTGGACCCTGACCGGGGTCGTACGCGCGACGATCGTCGATGGTCAACTGGTATACCGGAATCTCTCGAATGCTGAACCGGCACCGGCGACAGCCCGCGCCCGCGCCACCACCACCAAAACAGCAGGCTCACCAGCCCGTCGTTGAAGGGAAAAGACTGTGAACGTTCCGTTTCTCGATTTGAAAGCCCAGTACCTCTCCATCAAGCCGGAGATCGACGCCGCGGTCGGCTCTGTCCTGAGCAGTTGCCAGTTTGTTCTCGGGGCGCACGTCAAAGAATTCGAAGAGAATTTCGCGCACTACTGCGGCGTCAAGCACTGCATCGCCGTCGATACCGGAACCTCCGCGCTTCATCTGGCTTTGCTGGCGGCAGGCATCGGACCGGGCGATGAAGTGATCACCGCGGCGAACACCTTCATTGCGACTTGCGAGGCCATTTCGTATTGCGGCGCGATCCCCATCCTGGTCGACATGGACGAGAAGACGTACAATATCAATCCGAAGCTGATCAAGGCGGCCATTACGCCCAAGACCAAGGCGATTATTCCGGTTCATCTCTATGGCCGTCCCGCCCCGATGGCCGAGATCAACGCGATTGCCAAGGATGCCGGCCTGGTCGTGATCGAAGATGCTTGTCAGGCGCATGGCGCGACCTACAAAGATCGGCCCACGGGGTCATGGGGCCAGTCCGGGTGTTTCTCGTTTTACCCCGGCAAGAATCTCGGTGCATACGGTGAGGGAGGGGCCGTCGTTACGAATGACGACGCCGCTGCCGAATACATGCGGCTCCTGCGCGATCACGGTTCGAAACAGAAGTACCACCACGACGCCATCGGGTACAACTACCGCATGGAGGGTTTGCAGGGCGCCATTCTCAACGTGAAGTTGAAGCACCTTCCCGAATGGAATCGCTTGCGCCGCGCCCATGCCGACCGCTACCGTCAGAAACTCGCCGGCGCCAATCTCATGTTGCCGCCTCCCGATGATGATTCGCAGTCGGTGTATCACATCTTTGCCGTTCAGGTGGATGACCGCTCGCGTTTCCAGGATGATTTGAAGGAAGAGGGAATCGGAACGCTGATCCATTACCCGATCCCGGTGCACCGGCAAAAAGCTTATGCCCACCTGACGTGGCCGTCGTACCCGGTGACCGACAAGCAGGCGGGGCGCATCGTGTCGCTGCCGATGTTCGCCGAGCTCACGGATGAGCAGATCGATCACGTGGCCGCGGCGGCGCGGCGGTCGGTCGATCTATGATTGGCTCGGAGCCAAAGCACTAACGAATGACAAAGAAAGACGTCAGGAAGCCGGCACAAAGTTCACACCCGCGTGCCGCAGACCGCCCGTTTTGGTGGGCGGGATGGGCGCGCCGATTCGAGGACAAACGCTGGCGGCTCGGCGCGCTTCTGTTGGTGGTGGTATTGGCGGCGACCGTCCGGCTCATCGATCTCGGCGCCGATCCGCCCCTCGATGTTTCCTGGAGCCAGGATCTCTTCACCGATCCACCCCAGTACACGTCGTATGCCCGCAATGCGATGGTCTTTGGATCGTGGAATCCACTCCATGATGACCGACTCGTCTTCTTCCAGAAGAACGTCACCGGACTTCTCGCGTATCTGCTCTTCACGGTTACCGGGCCCGGAATTACGGCGTCGCACTTGCTCGCGGTGCTCATCAATCTGGCCGGCATCTTGTTTCTCTGCTGGGGAGTCGGCCGGGCGTTTGGAGTTCTCGCTGGTGGCGTGGCGGGAATCTTCCTGGGTGTGAATTATCTTTTCGCCAATTATGGCCGCATGCCATTTCTCGAGGTCGCCTCCAATGCCACCCTCGCATTCGCCTTCTTCGCCATCATTGCCTGTGTACGCCGATGGTGGTGGGCAATACTTGGTGGCATTGTGGCGGGCGCGGGAACCTTCTTCGGCAAGGTCACGGCTCTCCACGCCGCACCGATTATGTTTTTGTCGTTTGCACTCGTTGGCTGGCAGGCGCGCGACGAATCGAAACTGCAGCGCTGGGGACGCCCCTTGGGATATGGAGCGGGAATGGGATTTATCGCCATTCTCTGGTATGTCTTCGCCTACCTGCCCGCATCGTCAGAGGTGCTCGCCTATCTCAAAGAGCAATCGGTGCAACTTTACGGGACTCCGATCGGCCTTTCGTCACTGAAGGGATTCTTCACCCAGTGGTTTTCCTTCGGGATGAACACGGGCCTGTTTACCTGGGCACCGATTCTGACGGTCGCTGGATTGATGGCGATGGCATGGATGGCCGTCCGTCACATGCGCGGCAAATCGTGGAGTGATTTCCTGTCCGGCCTCCCACCCGCTGTGCTCGTGCTGGTCGGGTGGTTCTGGTCGGCGTACGCGGCCTTGATGCCGTTCAACTACCGCCCGGTGCGTTATCAGATCGTCCTTCTCTATCCGCTGGCCGGCGTGGCCGCATGGCTCATCGCCGAGTGGGCGACATCCCGGCGCACCGCCGAGCCCAAACGCGGCGCCGGTTCGTGGTATGCAGTGCCTGTCGTCGGCATCATTCTGGCCACCGGCATGCAGCACATGGCGTTTTCGTACTGGTTCAACCAGCTCCGTCCCGAATCTCAGATCCAGGGGGCGATGACGGCCTTGGTGCTGGGCTTGCTCGCCGGGGCGTTCTGGGTGTGGCTCTCCCGCCGGGAAACTCCCCGTAATCCGGCGCCGGGCAGAGCGCGCGGTGTTCTGGAACTCGTGGCCGCCCTCGTGCTCGTGGCGTTCCTGATCGATCAGGGACGTCATTTCATCCGCTGGTGGTCAGAGCCGCAATACGCTCTACAGAGCGCCAACAAGGATTTGGAAACGGTTCTGGGTGCCGGGGCCATTGTGACCGGTGGGTATGGCACAGCGCTGACCCAAACCGGCCGCCACGGCAATTTCCCCGCAATGTTCGGCGTGGCGCACGCCGATCCCGAATTCTTCAAGAAGTACCCCGTCACTCACGTTGCCATAGTCGACGTGGCTGATGAACCGTTCTTCAAGGATTACAAGCCGATCGCCGATCAGGCGGAACGGGTGGCGACCTACTCGGTGCGCAATCTGCCGATCACCATCTTCCGCGTTGCGGAATTGGGTGGAAACTCCCAGGCATCCACCTACAGGCAATCGGCGTTCGAGCGAATGCAGCTGCGCATTCGCGGCTGGGGCGTGGATTCCCTCCTGGCGCAGGCGCCCAACTGGGTGAGGGATTCCTAGCGGCGGGCGATGGCTGGGCGATCTGTTCGCGCGATATGGCGCCGCGGATAAGGCGCTGGATGCCTACCAGCGAGCGACAACGTTCTTCCCCGACGACTACATGCTGTGGGCCCAGATGGGCGACGTCGCGTGGGAAGTCTACCGTAAAGGTGCGGGAAACGAGATGCGCGACCGCGCGGCCAATGCCTGGAGCCGCGCCCAGCGTCTCAATCCGCGAAACCCCCAATTGGCTGAGCGGCTGGCTCAGGTCAGAGGACGATGAACAAACCCTACACCGGCGGCAAAATCGACGTTTCAGTCGTGATCCCCGCCCACAACGAAGAGGCCAACGTTGGCCCGCTGCTCGAACAGTTCAACGAATTGTCTAAACGCGTACGTTTCGGATTTGAGGTCATCGTTGTCGATGACGGTTCTACCGACAGAACTCGGGCGCGGCTGGTTGATGCCCAGCGTGTCCACCGTTTCCTCCGCGTCGTTGCGGTCCCGTATCGGCGCGGCCTGACCGAGGCACTGCAGGCCGGATTCGGAATCGCACAGGGTGCGATCGTCGTCTTCTATCCCGCCGACCGGCAGTTTCATCCCAACGACATCCCCAGGATGATCGACAAGGTTCGCGAGGGATACGATCTGGTGACCGGGCGGAAGATCGGCCTGTACAACAAGCGCGTCGTGTCCGGCCTGTACAGCCGCCTCTCGCGCTGGCTGTTTCCATCGATCAGTGTGACGGATCTCAACTCGGTCAAGGCGTTCCGGCGCGAAATGATCGATGTCTTCGACTACCGGCACGATTGGCACCGCTTCTGGGTGGCCATTGTTGCAGAGCAGGGATACCGGGTGGCGGAGGTCGATGTCACGCTCTACCCTCGTCCGGCCGGACGGTCGAAATTCGGCTTCTTGCGGATTCCCAGCGGCGTGCTCGACCTGATGGCGGTGAAATTTCAATATCACACGTTGCGCCGCCCGCTGTGGTACTTCGGAATGACCGGATCCTTCCTGCTGCTGATCGGACTGCTTCTGGGGTTGCTCGCGTTGTACC
>JACRMA010000045.1:9207-27433 GCA_016235085.1 Candidatus Zixiibacteriota bacterium | reverse complement strand
GCGCTATTTCACCATAAGCGACAGTCCGGCACGAAGTTCCCACCAAGTCGTGTTGGACTTCTGGTGGTCTTCAAGGACCGTTTCGCTCGTGCCGTCCTTGAGATAGGCAATCTCCGTCAACTTCGAGCCCTTCGTGGAAATCCTTCGGAGTCGCGGCTCGAAGCTGAACGCCACGGCATTGCTGACAGGAATCAGGACGCCAATCCCCCCAGTGATGGCCAGCGAGGTATTGACACTAAACTTGACGTAGCTGATCAGCGTGTCTTCCCGGGAGTTGATTCGCGCGCGCGGTCCTCCGATTCCCACTGCAAAGAGCGCGTAGGGTCTCCAGTGGGCAAATCCTCCGGGCCAGAATGTCCGCATCCACACGTGGCCAAGCAGCACGCTCGTGCGCGCGGAATTCGGATCGGAGTTTGGGCTGATGTTCGCGTTACCGAAATCCATCGGGAAGCGCAAATACTCTCCCGAGATTCCGGCCGTGAAGAAATCATTAAACGCGTAGCCAAAATCCATGCCCGCGTCAAAGCCGGTCTTGTGGCCGGCGTGATTGGTCGACGGATCGGGAGTACCGAAACGTCCGGTCGGGAAGGCGACAGCGGCCGACGGCCAGATGAGTCTGCTGTGGGCCAGCGTCAGGCTGTCGGCCGTGGCCACCGAGGGCAGAATCGCCACCAGAATTGGAACTGCTCCAAACCGCAGGAGCTTTGTCAGGAAAACCGGGTACGTGCCAGCGCTCATCACATCCTCCATTGGGGAGTGCAAGCAACAGCAGCCGGTCAGCGTGCGCAAGGCGAGAGTTGTGGCACTGGTGATGGCCAATCCGGGATTACTGGCTATAGAACATCAAGACGCGATGGCCAGAAGTCCAAATAGAAGATGTGCTGAATTCGGGAGCGATCCTGTTCGGGCTCTCCCCTGTATCGCCATGGATGGCTCGTGCGGACGAGCCATCACGCCCGGAGTAATTATCGAACGGTAGCCGCTACGGAGCCGGACCGTTAGTACCGGTTCGCAAGATCCAGCAGCGAGCGTTTCTTGTACAGCGCGAACATCTGGTGCCGTCCCTCGAGAATCAGGTCGCGAACGGCGCAGCTGTTCTTCTTGCCGCAGTCACGGCGATTGACGACGCACTTAATTGGATCGGCGTCGCCCTGAATCGCCGCGATGATTTCGGCGACGTTGATGCGTTTGGGTGGCTTGGCCAGCGAGAAGCCGCCGCGGACGCCGCGGTGAGAACGCACCAGCCCGGCGCGGGTGAGGTTCTGGAAGATCTTGGCCAGGAACTTTTCCGGTACGCTCTGGGCTTGTGAAATCTCGCGCAAAGTAGCGACGCCGCTGGGAGGTTGCTTGGCCAGGTAGATGACGCCGAACAGTCCGTATTCTTCCGCTTTGGTAAACTGCATTGCTTACCCCCTTCCCCGAGCCGACTCCGTGCCCTTCGAAACGTTCATCGTGTGTACTTTTCTCACAGGCAATGCTGGCAACCGGACTCTGACCAGCTTGGTGTTCTGACATCTATACGTACGAGTCCCAGCCAACTATGAGAAAATGATAACGAACTACCCATCTTGTCAAGGTATTCCCTCCAAAATACCTCTCTTTTTGTCAAAACCGGAGTTGCCCAGTCTTAAAAAATTGTCAGTTAGTCAAAGAGGTGTTCGCGCGGTTGTGCAACCCCATCTGGGTGCATTGAATGCCGCTGCCGAAGCGACTAGGGTGACCCGAGTGAAGGATATGGGGGTGGACTTCGTAGCGATTATCGAGTCGGTTCGGGAATGGAGCCGAGTTTCCTCCCCTATGGTCGTTCACCGGCAAGAAGTGGGAATCGCCCCATACCGTTGGGGCCGTCCGGCAACAGAATTGCGACACACAGACTCCCATTTCGCCGGTGCCGTCGCTGGCGGCAGCCCAACCTCATGCCGGGCATAAACCTGCTCGCGGGGGCAAGTTCACCCCAGATCGGGCACAACAGTTACACAGGTTTTGGCGGGAGCAAAAGACAAATGAAAAGTATCTTGCGGCAGTTCCGTCGGAGCTGCGCTGCGAGGGGGACACGGGGCATCACCCTGGTGGAGGTTCTGGCTGCCATGACGATTCTGGCACTGGGACTGCTGGCGTTGATGCCGATGGCGGTGACGTCGATTTCCGCCAACGGGATCGCCCGTGAAACACGCGGCGCAATGGAACAGATTCAAAACCGGATGGAGCGTTTCCGGCTCCAGGATTCGGTAGTGGCCGGCACCGAGTTCGACTCGACATCGGGGATGAGCACATCATGGTGGACCGAAGAGGCCGGCAACAACCTGAAGAAACTGGTAATCGAAGTGAATTGGGCGGGTGACGACGGAATGGCTCATCGCCAGCGCGGGTCGTCGCTTCTTTACAAGAAATCATAGGGGCAAGGGGCAAGGGGCAAAGGGCGGAGGAAGTACGGGGAAACCAATGTACTGCGAACTCAAGACGGACGCGCCCCGGAGGGCGACGGGGCGCACCAGCGGCCAGCGACCGGACCATGCCATCGGCGAATCCGGCATGACAATACTGGAACTGCTGATCGTCACGATCATTGGGCTGGCCGTGACCTCGGCGGCGCTGGGCGCGTACGTCCGGATGAACGACCAGTCGGTCATGCAAGACCAGATTGTGGAAATGGAGCAATCGGGGCGGGCGGCCGAGCGGGTGCTTTCACAACGCATTCGCATGGCCGGCTTCGGCCTGCCGATGAAAGTGGCGCCGATGACGGGACAGGACACCAATCCGGATACGATCACGGTTACCGCCCTGGATCCACGGATGTGTCAGGGGTATCTGTCGGCAGCCATGGCCAACCCAACCAGCACAGTGCTGTGCGCCGGATCGGATCTGAGTTGCTTTGCGCCATTGATGTGGGCGTACATCTATGATCCCGTGGCCGACACCGGCGAATATTTTCAAGTCACCGCGATTTATGGCGGACCGGCGTTGGCGCATGACTCCCATCCGCTGTCGCGATTGTACCCAAGCGGATCGCAGGTTTCGCACATCGAGCAGTTTTCCTACTACATCGACCGGTCCGACACAGCCCGCCCGACGCTGATGGAACGACCGCTGGGATTGCCCGGCGTGGCCTATGCGGAGAACATCGAGGGGCTGGATTTCTTCTATGTGATGCAGAGTGGCGACACGGTATCGGTGCCGGCGGTGCCGCGCAAGGTGCGCAATGTGCTGGTGCGTCTGGTGGCCCGCTCTCCGCGCGTGGACAACACGATGGAGCACGACTACCGGCGGCGGACATTCAGTTTCAATGTCAGTGTTCGGAATCTGGAGTTCTAATCATGAGGCGGAGAGACACTATGCGCCAATCGCAAAGCAATGAACGCGGATTCGTGATGATCGTCTGCCTGGGCCTGCTATTGATGTTCGGCGTGCTGGGGATCAGCTCGGTTATGCAGTCGAGAAGTGACATGGATGTGGCAGGGAACCAATTGCGCGATGTCAGCGCCCTGTATGCGGCCGAAGCGGGCGCGGAGAAGGCCTACGCGTTATTCCGTGAGGCGATCGACGCCACCGCGGCCCCTCCCAGCCCGTTGCCCGCGGGGGACTTCATGCTTGATCGTTACCAGGTTGAGTACTCGTGCGAATCGACTGGACCGGCGGTGCAGCGCAATCTGACCAGCGGGCCATACACGGGGCTGTACGGTCTGGTTACCGACTATGATCTCTGGGGACATGCGGCCGGGGCAACAGGGGTCGAGAATCAGGTACGGGTCCGGATGGAACGCGCGCTGATTCCGATCTTCCAGTTCGCGATCTTCTACGATGACCAGCTCGAGTGGCATCCCGGTCCGCCGATGACGTTGAGCGGGCGGGTGCATTCCAATGGCGAAACGTATCTTGGTTCCAATAGCGGCCTGGACATCGATTCCTGGCTGACCGTCGCCGGACGGCTGCTCCACGGCCGGGCACCTGGGTCGGGACAAACGCTCGGCACCGGGGCGGTGCGAGTCCGAGACTCGCATGGGACTTTTCAGAATATGGCCAATGGCGACGGCACCTGGCTGGATCACAACGATCCTGATTGGCTGAATAAATCGACGGTGCGCTGGGGCGGACGCGTGCAGGATGTCTCCCACGGGGTCACCAAGCTCAGCCTGCCTTTGGAAACCAGCGATGATCCGATCTCAATCATCAAGCCATCGGCCGGCGGGAATGCCGACTCCTACGAGAACAAAGCCAACCTGAAGATCCTGAATGGGCAGGCATTCTGGCAATCGGCCGGAGGCACCTGGTCTGACGTGACGGCGGATATGATCGCCGATGGTTCGCTGAGTACGTCGACGTTCTATGATGCCCGTGAACACAGGAACGTCAACGCCGTCAATATCGACATCGCGAAACTCAATGCGAGCGCGTACTGGCCGGCCAATGGCATCGTGTATGCGCGTCAGACGCAGGGCGCCGGGAATCTCATGGCAACACGGCTGGTCAACGGATCGACATTGAAGGCGGGACTCACGGTTGTGTCGGACAATCCGCTGTACTCGGTCGGCAATTACAATTCGGTCAACAAGAAGCCTGCGGCCATGATGGCCGACGCGTACACGATACTATCCGGTGCCTGGAGCGATGCCGCCAGCAGCGGTGCCCTGACCGGGCGGGTTGCAACCAGCACGACCGTGAACGCCGCGTTTATCAGCGGCAATACCAACACCGGCGGTGGAGACTACAATGGCGGTGTGGAGAATTTTCCGCGCTTTCTGGAGAAGTGGGATACACGGACACTCACCTGGAAAGGCTCCATGGTACAACTCTGGCAGTCGGCGTATGCCACGAGTGCGTGGTCGTACGGATTGTATTACACCGCGCCCAACCGAAACTGGTCGTTTGAAACCGACTTTCTCGATCCCGATAAGCTTCCACCCGGCACACCGGTCGTAAATGCGGTGGTTAAGAAGGGCTGGGCCAACACAGGCGCGCCGTTGGCCGGAAGCTAGAACTCTATTCTCTGCAGCAATCGAATTCGTCACAGCCCGATTCTCCGGGGCGTGTTGAGAAACCGTTGCCGTTGTGAAATCGGTAGGCCGGACACTCCTGTACGGCCTTTTTCAATACGTCCCTCCGAATCGGGCTGTGCTCGTTTGGTCGGTTGGAGGACGGAGAGGGTGGCCAGAACTCGCCCTGTTGCGGAGGTTGAAATACCGACATGGGATCACTCGTAGTTGCCGGTCTCTATCGTTAGTCGCAGGGCGGGTCCTGTCTACCGTGGGCGCGAGGAATCGTAGCACTGTAATCCTTCCTATGGCCTACTTAGCCGGTATGGGCGCGGCCCCATACTGGCATGTGTTATCGGTCTATAAGTCGGGAAGTGAACCTGTTTCCAAAGGCTTCAAGCGCCGCGCCAAATCGCGCTAAGCGATTGGGGCGCCAGTGGTTTCGCCGAGGTGTGCGAGTTCTCGGTCTTTCGGCATCGAATTTACTCTCTATGGCCGCGAAGGAGTTCAAATTTGATGACACAGCGAAGACAAATCCTAGGGGCAATCAGGGCATCAGAGGCCGGACTCACCATGGTCGAGGTTCTGGCGGCCATGATCATCGCAGCGGTGGGAATTCTGTCATTGGCGCCGATGATGGTGGTTTCAATCCGGGGCAACGGCATGGCGGACAGTCTCACGCAGGCGACGATGATGGCTCAGACGACGCTGGAGACTCTCAAGCAGCAGAATCCCCTGCCAACGATCCCGTACTCTAACACTTTTGCGGACAGCACCGGAATGACGCAACACGTGGCGATCGACGATCACGCATCGGACGGACAGATCCCGGCCGGTGTGAACCGGCTCTCGGTGACCGTCAGTTGGACGGACAAGGCCGGTGTGGACCGTTCGATTGAGTATTCCACTTTCCGTGTGCAGTAAGAGGAGACCGACTCGTGCTCAGACTGAAGACAATGCAACACCGGATCGTTTGTTTGCTGCGGCAGACACGCGGTATGTCGATCGTCGAACTTTTGATTGCCGCCCTGCTGTCCGCGATTGTCGCGGGTGGCGCGCTGGACTTCTATGTGACGCAGCATGAGAATCTGATCACGCAGGAAAACGTCTCCGAGATGCAGATACGTTACAACGCCGCACCGTTGTCGCTGACGGTGGGTGATCATACTCAGAAACACCAGGCCAATCCGATCCACGTCATGCGATTCAGCGACCTCACCGGGTTTAACGTTGGCGATCGGGTGTACATCTACCGTCCCCCAGCCGGGCCCGGCGAGTGGTTCACGATCACCAACATTCAGGACAACCCGGGAGCAGGCTGGAAGGAAATCGCTCACGGCGGGCAGGACTTGATCAATGATCCGATGGCCGGTGATGTGATCCTGAAGTTGAGTGAAGTGCGCTACTGGATCGATAGGACGACAGACAGTTTGCATACCCGCCTGATGCGCGAGGTCAACGGTGTGGCGTCGATCTACGCCGATGAGGTCTACGACCTGCAGGCGACATACAGGAAAATCGATGGGACAACTGTGCCCCAGCCGACGGTCGGCGATACCATTGTCTCGATCGACTACACGATGGCCGCGCGAACGGTCAAGCGCACACTGAAGATTGCCGGTGCGGGCGGCACGCTGACCCGGCAGACCAACACGCATATCCTGCTGCGTAACACCCCGGCGGCCAGTTGAGCCGCGACGAATGAGACTGATCAGGGCGGCGGCCGGCATCCGGCCCGCCCGATGACCATAGGTTCGAAAAGTCGCAAAGCAACGGAGGAGTACGAGATGAAACGATACTTAAGCAATGAACGCGGTGCGGTGATGATCGTGGTGCTGGCGGTGCTGCTCATGCTGGGCCTGGTGGGCGCATCGATGATCAGCACCTCCACGCAGGACATGGCCATCTCCGACAACTTCAAGCGCGGCTCGCAGGCGTTTTATGCCGCCGAGTCAGGGCTGGAGTTGACGCGCAACAGTCTCTGGTCGCAATATGTCGCCCAATCGATGGTCAGCCCGGTCAAAGCCGCCGGCGACGTGGGCACCTACTCGACGTACTCTGCCTGGTTGAACGCATTGGGACTCCCCGATTCCGGGAGCATCTTGCTGGCATCGAACCAGACCGTTTCCAATCAGGGCAGGGTCGATTCGATCCGCGTTAATCGCACGAACTTGCCGGGGAACACGTCATTGGAACTTAAGATCCAATCCTACGGCTCGGACGGGGTGCGGTCGAATGAGCTGGTCACCGAAGTCTTGTCGATCGGTTCCGGCGTGTTCTCGGGATTCGACGTTGCGATTCTGGCGAAGAACATCAATTGCAGCATGTGCCATGCGCGCGTCGATAACGCCAAGCGGTTCTACAATACTGATTTGACCAAGCAGGACACTTTCGACCGGGTGAAGGTGGCATCACTGGAGAGCATGCTCATCCGGACCACCAGCGCGGATTCCTATATCGCCGGTACTCTCTACACTCGCGGCATCGTTACGGACAAGAGCGGTGTGCCGATCGTGGATCTCTCACCAACGAACAAGGGCGTCGAGGCCTGGGCATGCACGGACGGGACGATTGACGAGCCGTTGACTCCGGAGAAGATGACGAACACAACGGGATCGCCGCTGCCGGCATACGGCAATCTCTACCTGAACTATCCCACCAATGCGGCGGATATGACAGACGGGCCGCTGCCGACGTCATTCCCTTCGGCCATTCCGGACGTCAATAACAATCGCCTCGTGGATGCATCCGAATTCACTGATATCGCATCGACCGCCACGGGCGAACTCCAGGGTGGAATAATCTATGGAGTGCCATCGGGGAGCAGCTACGCCGGAGCCGCACTCCCCGGAGCCGGCAACGAAGCCAGTGTCTCCGGCACCTATGCCGGCAATCTCATTTTGGTCGGCACCGACGCCAATCCCATTGTGATCAATTCGAAGGTGGCAGTCGACGGTGATGTGATTATTAAAGGGAAGATCAGCGGTGATGGACAGATATTCGCGAAGGGAAACGTCTATGTCGAGGGTGACGTCACATACACCGACGGCAGCAGCGCCGGAAACAGGACCTTCGGCGTGGGGACGGACGGCAGCGCCAACTCGCTGTCGCTCGCGGCAGGTGGAAACATCATGGTCGGCGATTATCTGACACCGGGAGGCGGAAATATCCTCGACGTCAATAGCCGTGACGCCGGCGATGGTACCACGAGCTTCTCGTTCACCATGTCGGAAATCACCCTGTTCAATCGCGGGGAGTGGTCAAAGACGCAGCCGCTGCTTCCGGGAACAGGCGGAACGGTGGTGGCGAACCCGGAGTATGATCCGACGTACATCCCGCGCTACTATACTCTCGGGGCGGGCGATCCGGTGTATATCTATAACAAGAACCCAATCAGCAAGGGGAAAGACGCCGGTACGTTCTACGACCCAGCGACTCGCAGCTGGAAAGGCAAGGAGCACGTAGACAAGTATGATACGACGATGCTGACCAAGATCGACGTCGGAGACCCTCGGCTGGCGTCGTCCGTTCGGCTCAATCTTGCTCCGGGCGCCGGATGGCTGACAGAGGCACAGCTAAAACAGTTCTCGGTTAACGACGAGAATGCGCGTTCGGCTGGCGCGGCGTTCCAATTCGACGGCCAATTGTATACCAACAATTCCATATTCTCTCTGACGCGCTCGGCATCGAAGACCGGCGGCAGAATGCAGGTCAATGGCTCGATCGTCGCCTCCGACATCGGCATCCTGGTCCCAGTGGAACTTCGCGTGAATTATGACAGCAGGTTGCGCTCCAAGTTGCAGATTGCCAGCAACGAGGCAATCTTCTTGACCCGGGTCTCATGGCTGGCGCAGCAATCGGCGAATTATTGAACGACGGTGTCTGTACGGCGGGCGAGACGGGCGGCCATGAGCCGCCCGTTCCCGTTTCGGCTCGGGAGCCGGGACGCTTGACAAATAATCAGGACGCGCAGCCGTAGAGGGCTTAAGGAGATGCAGACAGAGTGACGGGCCAGATATTGGACATTTTCCGTGAACTTTACACGGTGTTTCTCGAGGCCGCCCCCTACGTTGTCCTGGGGCTGGGCGCCGCGGCCCTTCTGTATGCCTTCTTCCCGCAGGAGAAGATTCAGAAACATCTGGGAGCCAGGGGAATCGGTTCGATTTTGAAAGCGTCGCTTTTTGGTGTCCCTCTCCCCTTGTGTTCGTGCGGGGTCTTGCCGACGGCGATGACATTGCGCGAACGCGGTGCATCGCGCGGCGCGACAGTGGCGTTTCTCGTGTCCACTCCTGAGACCGGGGTGGATTCGATCGCGCTGACGTACGCGCTGATCAACCCCGTGATGACCATCCTGCGCCCGATTGCCGCTTTTCTGTCGGCGGCCGCCGCCGGGCTGGCGGTGGAGGCATGGGGTGGACGGGAGACGAAGACCGAGAGCAGCCACGAGGCCGATTGCCAGGTTTGTGGCAACCATGATTGTGAGACCGACCACCGTTGGACCGCCCGGTTGCGCGGATCGTTTCGATACGTCGTGACCGACTTCTTCCCAGACATTGCCAATTGGTTGTTCTTGGGATTGGTGATCTCCGGAATCGTCGCGGCGCTGGTACCGGCAGATCTGCTGACCGGCGTTCCGGTGTGGGCGCAATTGTTTCTGGCCGTGGCCGCGGGTGTGCCGCTGTACATCTGCGCGTCGGCGTCGACCCCGATTGCCGCGGTGCTGATGGCCAAGGGCGTATCGCCGGGGGCGGCGCTCGTGTTCCTATTGGTGGGACCGGCGACGAATCTGGCGTCACTGCTGGTAGTAGGACGGCGGCTGGGAAAACGGGTCGCCTCCATATACCTGCTCTCACTGGTATCCGTCGCGCTGGTGATCGGTTGGCTGGTGAATACCGTGATGGGTGGATGGAATTGGATCCCCCGGATCGCCAATCCGCAATTGCATGAACATTTCACGATGTGGAACTGGATCGGTGCGGGGTTGTTGATGTTGGGCTTCGTGTACACGTGGTGGCGGCAGTTGCAGCCCAAACGCACCAGGGTATCAGTGGACGCGAGTCGACCTTCGTGGACGGGTGTGGACAAACACGGACACGCGCCGACCCACGTGGGATGAGCTCTCCGCCCTATTCCTTCAAGATATCTATTTGTGGTAGGATTCGCCGCGGTTGATCGAGCAGGCGCGGGCCAGTTGTTCCATGGCTACGACCAGCGCCATTTCGTGCGGGAGAGTCATCGGTCCCAGGGACCAGATGAGATCGGCCCAATCGAGGATTGTTTGATCGAGTCCGTGGGGACCGCCCACGATCACGAGGGCCCGTCCGGAGTGCTGATCCAGTTCCATCCGGATTAACAGCGCAAACCGCTCCGAACTGAATGACCGGCCGGTGGCATCGCAGGCGATCTTGAATCCAGAGAATGTAGAGGCACTTTTCAAGAGGCTTTCCGCTTCCGCACGTTTCTCAACTTCCGGCGAGCCTCCCCTGCCAGATGCCGCACGGACAAATTGCAGATCGACGCGCGCGTATTTCGAGAGGAACTTTGTGTAATGCTCGACCGCCTCGATGGCCCAGTTCGCTGAGGGCTTGCCGACAGTGAGAAGTGTTACCTGCATACCCAGCGAACGGGAATTTTCAGTTGGTGTGCGATCGCGAGGACGATTCCGCCCTTGGCAGTGCCGTCGAGCTTGGTGAGAACGATCCCGTTGACACCGGCAACTTTGGTGAACTCGGCGGCCTGGGCAAGGCCATTCTGCCCTGTGGTGGCATCCATGACCAGTAGAACCTCCACCGTGCCACCCTCGGGACCGAGTGCCTTGTCGACGGTTCGTCTGATCTTGGCCAGTTCAGCCATGAGATTCGATTTGCTGTGGAGGCGGCCAGCGGTATCGATCAGGACATGGGGAATACCCCGTGACTTGGCCGCCTGGACCGCATCGAAGGCCACGGCGGCGGGATCGCCACCGGCGGTCGAGCCGACGAGCTGGGCGTTGGCGCGTTCGGCCCAGATTTCAAGCTGCTCCCCTGCCGCGGCGCGAAACGTGTCAGCGGCGGCGAAGATGACGCGCTGGCCGGCCTGCGTGTAGTGGCAACCGATTTTGCCGATCGAGGTTGTCTTGCCGACACCATTGACGCCGACGAAGATCGTGACCATGGGCGTGGCCGGCGACGTGCCAGCCTCAGGTCCTCGCCCCTCGGTCAGGATTGCCTTCATCTCGTCCTTGATCAGGCCGAGGACGGCGCTCGATTCGGCGATCTTCTCTTTGGCACAGCGCTTCTTAAGCCGGTCGATCAATTCCTCGGCGACACTCAGGCCGCAGTCGGCACCGATCAGCGCGGTTTCGATCTGTTCGAACAGGGCATCATCGATGGTTGGTGCGAGGCCGAGCACTTCCTTGATTTGGCCGGCGAGCGCCTTCTGGGTTTTTGTGAGGCCTTCTTTCAGTCGATTAAAGAATGATCGCATAGGGGTCGCCTTCGTGGAGGCGGGAGGATAAGGAAAGTTGGCGGGCAAATCAATTGTTGGCACGGGCTTCCAGCCCATGCCAGCCATGCAGGAGATTCTCGTGAATGCGCGAAGAAGTGACCGCGTGGGAGGGCGATGTGGGAACAGTGAGATTACAGGCCATCTCACTCTGCGCCAAAAAGGGAGTCTCTCGTAGGGGCCATGGGCAGGATGCCCATGCCACCAACTTAGTGGGCTGTTGGGAATACAAGAAGTGTCCGCGTGGGAGGGCGAGGCTCCTGCCGAGCCTTGTCTCCGCGCGGGAAGAAGGCTCGGCAGGAGCCTCGCCCTCCCGCGCGCCTTCATGCTGGCCCATCGGGCTCGTCAGGTGTTGGATTCGACGGGAGCTGACGGCGTTGGGATTTCCTCGACCGTCGGCTCGTCGGCATCCTCGGCGATCAGGGCCGGATCTGAGGCGGATTCACCTTCGTGTTTGAGACGTACGGAAACGATGCGGGAGACGCCGGGCTGCTCCATGGTGACGCCGTAGAGGACATCGGCCGCCTCCATGGTGAGCTTATTGTGCGTCACGATGATGAACTGGGTCCGGCCCTTGAACCGATCCACCAGCCGGCGGAAACGCGCGCAGTTGGCGTCGTCGAGCGGAGCGTCGACTTCGTCGAGAATGCAGAACGGGCTGGGCTTGACCAGATAGAGACCGAACAGCAGCGACAGCGCCGTCAGAGCTCGCTCGCCACCGGAAAGCTGCCGCAGACCGATAAATTTCTTGCCGCGCGGGCGCGCAAAGATCTCGATCGGCGAGTCGAGCGGATCCTCCGGATTGGTGAGACGAACATCCGCCTCACCGCCACGGAAGAGCTGCGTGAAGACCTCCTGGAAATTCATGCGCGCGGTTTCGAATGTTTCCATGAACCGTTTGCCGGCGGTGATGTTGAGCTCCGCAATCGTTTCGGTAAGCGCTTTCTTGGCAGCGCGCAGGTCTCCCACCTGTTTTTCGAAGAAGTCCCAGCGCTGTTTCTCGTGCTCGTATTCTTCAAGGGCCAACGGATTGACCGGCCCCAGACCTTCGATGTGCCCGGCGATGTCGGCGATCTTTGATTTCAATTCTTCCAGAGTCAGGGGCGATTCTTCGATCTTCGTTTCGTCGGCGTCGATCTGAAGCGTTTCAGACATGCGGCGGCGGCTCTGGTCGATTTCGACGTCGAGGCGCGAGAGCTCGATATCCGCCTGGGAACGTGCCCGTTCGGCATCATCACGACGGTGGCGCGCTTCCTTGACCTTTACGTCGATGGCCGAAGAGGTCTCATGATGGCGCATCGCCTCGGCCCTGGTGGAGGTGCGCATGGCCTCAAGCTGCTCACGCGCCGCGGACAGTTCGGCGTGCGATTTCTCGAGAATGGCCAACTGGTCGGTCATCTGGGCGGCTTCCATGGCGGCGGCCGCGACCCGTGACTGGATCTGTGTCTGCTCCTCTTTCGTTTCCTCAATCGACTCGCCCAGACGCTGGATTTCGGTGACGACCGCATCGAAGCGGGCAATAGCCTCGACGGTGTGTACGCGGGCATCATTGACCGCAATGCTATGTGTCCTGACCTGCTCTTCGAGTGCGGCGACTTTCTCGGACGCCGACCGGCGCTCGTCAGTGATGCGGGCCGTGCGCTCCTCAAGCTGGCGAATCAGATTATCCTGACGGCCATGGTGAACGTCGTCATCGGCCAGAGCGGCTTTGCGTCCGGAAAGATCATTCTGCAAGTCGTCGCGCAGACGGGTCAGTTCGGCGGCTCGCGCGTTCTCCCCTTCCATCGTCAGGTGCAAGTTGCGCTGCTGGGATTCACGGTCACGAAGCTGCGCCGACTTGGCTTCCAGATCTCGCCGGGTTTGGGCGGTTTGGGACACGAGTTCTTCAAGTCTGGCTTTGGCCGCACCGAGCGATTCACGGCCAGCCATGATGCGTTGCTGAAATTCCTCAAGCCGGTGGGCGCGGCCGACAATAGTCTCGCTGGAGGTGCCCGTGGCCATTGCGGACGCTTCGCCGGCACCGTCGACACGCAGGGCACCGCTGGTTTCGATCAGGAAGCCATCACGCGAGACGACGCTGGACCGTCGGCCCAGAACATCAAAGACGCGGCGCGCTTCGGCCTGCGTCTCCACGATGGCAATCCTTCCCAGCAATGCGCGAGCCCAGACTGCGGTGGCGGCGCCCGCGAGATATGACGTGAGATTATGGGCGGTCGCCGGATCATCGCACCAGAGCGCGCCGAGACGATCGGCCAGCGCGAGTTCGACCGCACGCTCCCAGCCGGCCTGCGGATGCAGACGGTCACTTAAACTGCGGACGTGCCCCTCCCAGCGAGCGGCATCGGAGAGAACTGCTTCGGCCGCCGCACCGAGACCTTCGCCGCGGGCAATCATTCCGGCCAGCATGTCGCGCGCCGATTCCCACTCCTGCAGACGTTCGGTCCACGAGCGCGCATCGCTTTCGAGTTGGAGCCGTTCGGTCTCCAACGCGGCCAGGGTACGTTTCAATTCATCACACGCAGATTGCGTCGTTGCGACTTCCTGGTCGATACCCACGATCGATTGGCGGAGGCGTTCGATTTCCTGGCTCTTCTGATCGTGTTCGAGGGCAAGACGTTCGAGGCGTGCGTTGAGTTCTTCGATCAGCTTGCCCCACCCCTGCCGCCGTTCGACGGTCGCGGCGCGCTGGGAATCGAGTTGGGCACGCTCCTGCGTGACCGCGGCGTGATCATCGTTGAGACGCTGGAGCGCTTGTTCGGCCTGCTCGGCTTCAGCCGCGATGGCCCGGTATGCGGCTTCGGCTTCCTGGGCGCGGCGTGCGACGGCTTCCTTCTGTTGCTCGGCGTCAGTCTTCCCGGCTTCGGCCTTTTGCAGGCGTTCGGTAGTTTCGGCCAGGCGTGCCGCGAGGGACGCCAGGCGGGTTTGGAGTTGCGCTCGTTCGTCTTCGAGGTATTTCTGCCGGCCGGTCAACTGGACTTTCCGGGTTTCGGCGGTATGCCATTCGTGGGTGACGGCGGCGAGGCGGTCGGCGACTTCGGTCGCAGCCTTCTCGGCCTGCTCGGTAGTGAGCAGGGCAGATTGCCATTCCAACTCGAGGGCATCATACGCGGCCTGAAGAGTGGTACACTCCTCGTAGACTTTGCGGGTCTTGTCCTGCACCTGGGACCGTGACTCATGGAGTGCGCGGTATGAGCGTACCGCCTCCACGATCTGCAGTGTGCGCAGTTCGTCGCGCAATTGGCGATGGCGTTCGGCACGGCCCTTTTGGCGTGCCAGCGAGCGGGCGCGGGTGGCGACTTCGTTTTTCAGGTCGGTGAGGCGGATGAGGTCGTGTTCGGTGGCTTCGAGTTTGCGAAGCGCGGCCCGCTTGCGCCATTTGTATTTCGAGACGCCAGCGGCTTCTTCGAAAAGACTGCGGCGCTCATCGGGATTTTCGGAGATGATGGCGTCGATCATTCCCTGCTGGATAACGGAGTAGGCGTGAGAGCCCATGCCGGTATCCATGAGCAGGTCGTTGATGTCTTTGAGACGGCAGGCGGCGCGGTTGAGGCGGTACTCGCTGACGCCGGCACGGTCGAGCCGCCGCGTGATCGCGACCTCTTCGAATTCGCACGCGAGCGCGCCGCTGTGGTTATCGATGACAAGTGTGACTTCCGCCGCCGACAGCGCGGGACGCTGCGGGGTGCCGCCAAAGATCACTTCCTCCATTTTGCCGCCACGGAGGACACGAATGCGCTGTTCGCCCAGCACCCAGCGCACGGCATCGGTCAGGTTGGATTTGCCGCAGCCATTGGGACCGACAATGCCGATGACACCCTTGCCGAAAACTACTTCCGTGGGATCGGGGAATGACTTGAATCCCGCTACTTCAATTCGCTTTAGAAACACGTGCCCCCCGGAGTGGGTGTGAGGTGTGGTGAGTGTCTGGTGCCCGTATGATGCCACGATGATATCACCGTGGCGGCGCAGAGGGAGGGCGATCCGCCGCGGCGGACTGCCGAGTCATGTCTCCGCGCGGTAAAGAGGCTCGGCAGGAGCCTCGCCCTCCCTCGCACACAATCGAGAATGGCTGCGGACAAGACCTTGTGAACCCCGCGCGAACGCAAGGGGCTGAAAGCCCCTTGTCCGCAAGAACGGGACGGCACGGGGCTGGCAGCCCCTTGCTGGAATGGACGCATAGCCCGTGGCATCTTGGAGAAGGCCACTATGGTGATGATTTCGTTCAGTTTCGTTTCGTCCAGCAATCGCTCCGGCGCAATTGCGGCCGGAGCGGGATGAAAGGTCCGGGGGCTCATGGCGCGGTTGAGGGCGCCGCGAGTCTCCGGATCATTTCGATGAACAGTATGAATTCGGTCTTAATATCCGCCTCATCGCGACCGTGACGCAATTCCACAGTCACGTACGGAGCCCCCATGCCATTGGGCAAACCGAGGCGTACCGGGGTGCCGGAGCTGGCCATTATCGCCGCCAGGAAAACGCTCGGCTCGCGGTCCAGTGTGATGATCACATCGAACGGTTTCTCGAACAACGGCGCCAGGAACTTCGTCCGCGGAATCCCCCACCACCCGACCTCGCTGGACGCCGGCACGATCGCGTGAAAGCCGAACGGATTGTAGAAACGCGCGGTGATGCTCTTGGGCGGGTAAAGCAGCGTAATTTCGGCTTTGGGGAAGGCGCGCGGAACATGCGACAGGAAGAACTCGGACTGGCGTGACCCCTCCTGCCATGATGGCATGAGAATCAGGATCCGGCTCGCCTGACGGAGCGCTCCCGGAAACGTGAATTCGGAACGGCTGTCACGACGTGTCCACCACCACAAAAGCCAGCGCCGGATCATAATCGCCTCCCGCCCGCAGTTCCCGATTGGTGGTTCTGGTTCGTTGTCATCGCGCAATCCCGGTATCAGTCGTGGTCCGTTGCGTTGCGCCGGATTGCCCGCCGCTCGCTGCGGACGCATCCCCCAACCACGAGCGGGCGGAGTCCCGGGTGATCATGAAGTGGTTTAAGCGACGCCCCCAAGTCCTTGTGGGACCGATGGTTTTGCCATTCAATGATGCCGCAACACCGTCGGTGTGTCCTAACGACAAGACGATCGATTCGACGGCCGAAGCATCGAGCCTCTCCCCAGCTTTGATCACACCACTGAATACCGTGTCATGATCGGCTTCGAGGAATACCCAGGTCTCGACGGCGAATTGCAGCGACAGATTCATCGGTTCGACAGTCTCGGGGATTGTCTCGACCGGCAGAGTATCCTCGGCTTGATCGGGTGCCGGGACTGGCGTTGGGACGGCGAGCGCGGCGGTGTTTTGAGTTGTCGAGGTTCCATCCTTCGGTTTGGATTTTCCGCCCATAATGGCGACGACCACGACGATCCCAACCGCGACCACCACGATCCCGACAGTTCCCCAGACAACGAGCGGCCCGCGCGTTCTCTCGTGCTGCGATGCTGGCGGGAACTCCGGGTAAGCCGAACGGCGTGCCGGCTCCGGTGCCAGCGACGGGACTTTTGGTTTTGGCACAGCCGGGGTCAGTGTCGCTGAGACGTCCAGTAAGGCGAAGACCTCGGAGAGATTGAAGCCGAGTCGCTCGGCGTAGGCTTTGATGAAAAGGCGCGCATATTCGGGCGTCGGGAGCTGATCCCAACGCTCCTGCTCAATGGCGCGCAGGTAGTCGGCTTTAAGCTTAATATCGTCGGCGATTTCCTCGATTTTCAAACCCATGGCACGGCGGCGTTCGGTGAATAACGCGCCAATCTTGTCCTGGGAAATGTCGATCTCGGGCGGCGGGGCGAGTTCAATGCGCGCCTCGGAAGACGGCGCCTCGGGCTCATTCGCCGGAATCGGCAATTCGCTGTTTCGAGATTTGGGAAGTCGACGGCCATTCATTTGTGAGTTACCCGCCTGATGAGTTGCGCCAAACGATGAACTGGCAGCCCAACCACGTTGTCCACTGGTCCGGTCACATGCTCCACAAACCGTCCGGCGTACCCCTGAAGAGCGTAGGCACCGGCTTTATCCCACGGCTCGCCGGTCTTAAGATAAGACTCTACATCGCGCTTTGTCAGCCTGCGGAAGGTAACGTTTGACACAGCCGATCCCGTTGCCTGCATTCCACTCCGTCCGTCAATTACCGCCACCCCGGTTATCACCTGATGCGTGCGTCCCGAGAGCCGAGTCAGCATGCCCCTGGCATCGGCGGCATCAATTGGCTTACCCATGGCGCGGCCTTTAAGTACCACAATCGTGTCGGCGCCGATCACCAATTTCCCCTCTGCTTTACCAACCACGCTCAAGGCTTTTCGTAGCGCCCACCGTCTGGCCCAGCCTCGGTAATCGTCAGCCTCGGGCGCTGGTTCTATCACGGTCGGGCGGACGATTTTCACCGGGATTCCACAGATTCGCAGTATCTCCCTCCGGCGTGGCGACGATGATGCCAGAATGACGGTCCGTTGGCCAATGGCCGCTTTCAACTCGCGGCAGTCCTGTGGCAGGACAATCGGCAGATCGGACCTATTTGGCATCGGTGACGAGTGGGCTGCCTCCGTTTCAATCCTCGAGAACAATCGTGACCGGGCCCCAATTGTTGATTTCCACGAGCATCTTGGCGCCGAACTGTCCGGCGGCCACGGTCAGACCCATACTCTGAAAGGCATCGATCATGCGCAAGTACAATTTCTCGGCGGCGGCGGGTTCCAGGGCATCGGTAAACGACGGGCGCCGGCCGCGCCGGGTGTCGGCGTAGAGGGTGAATTGGGAGACAACGAGGACGGA
>JACRMA010000045.1:0-9129 GCA_016235085.1 Candidatus Zixiibacteriota bacterium | reverse complement strand
ATCGGTGTCCCCCTGTTTGAATCCAACCAGAAGTACCAGGCCGGGGCCGATCTGGCCGACGGCTTGATCATCCACGAGGACGCGGGCGCTTTGGACACGTTGGAGACAGATGCGCATGGGTCGCTGGCCACCGAAAACGGCGGCAATCGAAGGTTAGGCTCGCGGGGCGGGGTGTCAACAGGAATCGCGGGAATTCGTCCAGCATTCTAACCGAGTGGTCAACTTGCAAAATCGGCAATCAAGTGCCATATTGTTCCTGGTGGCGTGGGTGATTACCGCTGCATTTCACAACACGTCGGTCACTAGTTGCCTTTGCAGCTCAGGTGGTTGAAATCAGCACTGCGCGCGTAGATCACTCACGGAGACCCTCGGAGTGTGAATAGTCATCCGTGAAAGAGGGGATGGGATGAGAACAAGCCGATTGGTTTGGGCTTTCCTCGCTGCGGCGGTAATCTGCCTTGAGGTATCGGCCGCCATCGCCAGCGCTCCGTACCTCTGCTTAGGCACTGCAATGACCTTTGCTGGCGAGGACTTCCCTTCCTCGGTAATCGCGGCTGATCTTGATGGGGATGGTGATCGCGACCTTGTAGTGGCCAGACTCCATTTGGGAAGTATCTCAGTGTTGTTGAACAACGGGGATGGGACCTTTGCCGAAGGGGTAAACCTCCTAGCGGTCCATCAGCCCGAGTCGCTTGTCGCTGCTGATCTGGACGGGGACGGAGATCTGGATATGGCAGCGGCCAACTATGGGAGTGCAAATGTCTCAGTGTTTAGAAACAACGGGGACGCAACCTTCGCAGCGGCTGTGAATTACGCAGCTGGATCGAACCCGAATTCGGTCTCTGTCGCCGATCTGGATGGGGATGGAGATCAGGATTTGGCAGTGGCCAATTACAATAGCGCCAATGTGAGTGTGTTGATGAACAACGGGACTGGGGCTTTCGCGGCGGCTGCAAACTACGTGACTGGAAGCAAACCAGCCTCGGTCTTCACAGCCGATCTAAATGGCGATGGGCATCCTGATCTCGCCGTGGCCACCGTCAGCTACGTATGTACCATGATAAACAATGGAGATGGCACTTTTGCGACCGCGTTGACCTACCCGACAGGACGCGGTATCTCGATCTTTGCCACGGATTTGGACGGTGATCTCGACGCGGATATAGCGGTCGCCAGTCCCTCCATTCATGCTGTCTCAGTGCTGAAGAACAACGGTGATGGGACCTTCGCGGGCGCAGTGAGTTACCCGGTCGGTTATTTCCCGGTTTCCATCTTCGTCAGTGATTTGGACGGTGACCAAGCTGCAGATTTGGTGGTCGCCAATGCTGGCGACCTCGACAGCGTCTCTGTCCTGATGAACAACGGCGACGGGACCTTTTCCGCGGCAGTGAATTGTGACGCCGGGAACGGTCCACAGTCGGTTTTTGCCGCTGATCTGGATGGCGACCTCAATGCCGACCTGGCGGTGGGCAATTTCTATGGCACGCAAGTCCCCAATGAGTACAGAATCAAAGTCTCAGTGCTCCTGAACAATGGGGATGGGACGTTTCCCTCGGTACGGAACTATGCAACCAACGGCTGGGCGTCTTTCGTCATCGCAGCCGACTTGGAGGGCGACACAGATGCCGATTTGGCAGTAGTCAATGGTGATAGCATCGCAGTCTTCAGAAACATCGGGGACGGGACACTTGAGGCGCCTGTAAATTACCAGGCCGGACTGCTGCCTTCGTCGGCCTTTGCGACCGATCTGGATGGAGATAACGATGGCGACCTCGCGGTGGCCAATGCCGGCGGCGATAATGTCTCCATCCTGAAGAACAATGCCAACGGGACGATCACCCCGTCAGGCAACTACGCTGCCGGGAACAACCCGCAATCGATCTTTGCCGCTGACCTGGATGGAGATAGCGACGCCGACCTGGTGACCGCCAACTACGACGGAGGGGACATTTCGGTTCTGAAGAACAATGGGAATGGCACCTTCGCGACGCCCGTGAATTATGCAACTGGGACTTCTCCTTACTCGGTCGTGGCCCTAGATCTGGACGGGGATAACGACGTCGATCTGGCGGTAGCCAATATCAGCAGAGACAATGTTTCAGTTCTGAAGAATATCGGTAACGGCACATTCGCGACGGCGGTCAACTACATAGTCGGGGACGGCCCTGAATCGGTCATCGCCACCGACCTGGACGGCGACGGCAGTGCCGACTTGGCAACCAGCAACTTTCAGAGCGGCAACATTTCTGTTCTCAAGAACAACGGGGATGGTACGTTTGCCGCGGCAGTCAACATTCCCGTAGGCACATATCCCGGGCGTGCCATTGCAGCCGATGTAGATGGTGATGGCGACCAGGACATGGTCGTGACGAATGACTTTTATGGCAGCGTCTCTTTTCTCAGGAATGACGGCTCGGGGGTTTTTGCGCCGCCCGTGAACTTCGCGGCCGGGAACTATCCTCAATCCGTCTGTGCGGTCGATCTGGATCGTGACGGGAAACTGGATTTGGCGATAGCCAATGGAGATATCACGGTACTTCTTGGTTGCCACCAATTACCCTGCCAGTGTCCACACCAGGGCGACATCGCGACTCGTCCTACCGGTGATGGTGTTATCGACGTGTTTGACGTCATCGAGGCAATTGGGATCGCGTTCAGCGGTTCCTCGGATGTCCGCGACCGACAGTGTCCTAGGTCGCGCGGTGACGTAGACAATAACGGCGTCACGGATATCTTTGATGTCCTTTATCTGATCGGAACGGCATTCAGTGCCGGTCCTAGCCCCATCGATCCCTGCGCCCTGTAAATGTCGGAGGCCGGTAGAGGTACCCAACGCGGGCACCTCTGCAGCGACGTGTCGCCGCACTCCAAGAAGCAGAGAAGCCCGCGGCCATTGGCTGCGGGCTTCCCAACTTGCCTGGTCGAAACTCTTACTTGCCGGATTCGGTCGAACCCATCATGGCGGCATCGACGATCTGCGGCGTGACGAAGATCACGAGGTCACGGCTCTTGACGTCCTTCTTTTCGTAGCTGAAGATCTTACCGAGGATCGGGATGTCTTTGAGGATCGGCAGCCCGACGCGGTTGACGACTTCTTCCTGGCTGGTCAGGCCACCGATGATGGCGGTCTGGCCATTGGCGACGACCACGTTGGTTTCAGCGTTATTCGTGTTGATGATGACGCCGTTCGGGTCGAACGCGTACGAGGAGCGCTCGGGCTTCATGTACAGCAGGATGCGGTCCTCGGAGGTGATGTGCGGGGTAACGCGCAGGATCGTCCCGACTTCCTCAAAGGTGATCACGATATCACCGGTGGCGGAGAACTGCTTGATCGGGACTTTCTGGCCCATTTGGATGCGCGCTTCCTTGTTGTCGACCGTGATGATTTCCGGATGCGCGATAATCTTGCCTTTGCCGGAGGAGATGATGGCCGAAATGGTCGCGTCCATGTTCCAACCGTGTTGCAGGGTTGAGAACTTGTAGGATGCGAATGGGTCGGCGACGCGGCCGGCGCCATTGGCATTCAGTTCATTTGTATACTGACGATCGTGGGAGACACCGGTGGTGAAGGTGTTCCAGCTGATGCCCATTTCGTCGAGGTATTCCGACGCCACTTCCATCAGCTTCGCGGAGATCTTGACCTGACGGGTTTCACGGTCGAGTCCGGCGACCAATTCTTTGACGCGCGCGACGTTTCCCGGCTCATCGGTCACCAGCAGCGTATTGGTGCGTTCATCGACGTCAACCTTGCCACGGCCGGACAGGACGCTCTTGATCGGCTTGATCAGATCCCTGGCGGAAGCGAACTTGATATCGATGGTCTTGGTCTCGAGATCCACCATTTGCCGTTGATCGGACGCATGGCGTTCGCGATCGGATTCCTCTTTTACGAAATCCACCAGGAGCAGGACGCGAATGTATCCCGCCTCGTCGACGACTTTCAGACCGTAAGTCTTGGCGAGAATCTCGAGTGCCTGCCGCCATTCGACATTCTTCAAGTTCAAGGTCACCTGACCCTGGACAGTGGGCGCGGCCACGACGTTGACGCCACCGTATTCGGCCAGGAAGTTCAGCACGGAACGGACGTCAGCGTTCTGGAAATTTACGTTTTTGATGGCCTCGGCGCCGACCGTCAGTGGGGCGAGCACGATCAGGGCGCTAATGCCCGTCATCAATGCCCAGCCAATGAAGGGGGCCTGCGCCAGCCATCGGCGGTTGCGACTCGGACTCATGGGTTTACACCTTCCGTTTTGGGTGTCTGATTCGTATTTGGACTCGGTTTCATGTCCTGATCTTCACTTTGGTTCTGGTATTCCAATTGCGCCGGGCTCTTGGCACCAAGAGACTTCGTTGGGTCAGATCCCCGGGAGGTCAGTTGCAGCGCGACAAGGTGTGTCCAGCCGAAATCCTGGACACGGAACAGGACACGGTTCTCCTCAATCGCTGCCACGGTGCCGTTCTCGACTTTGTCGCCCAAGCGTAGGACGTATCCATACCCTTCCTGGTTTTCAAAAAGGGCGAGCGATTCGCGGTCGTCACGCAGCACACCGACCAGGCGGAGATTTTCGACGCTGGGGAGTTCATTGCTGACGAACCCCGAGTGCAGCCCCTTGACGAGCGGGGCAAACGGGTCTCGGCGTCCCATGTCGTCATAGATGACGTTTTCACGCATTGCCAGACTGGTCGAGGTCACCAGGTTTCCGCCGCCGCTCACATTGCCACCTGACAGGCCGGCGGAAGCGGCCGCCTCGCGCACCCGGGCGAGCAATTCCTCGCGGGAGAGCATGGTGGGGGGCGTCGGCGGACCATACGTGGCCGCAGCCGTGCTGTCCCCGATCACAGCACCAGTCGCCGGCAGTTCGATCGATTGGTACGGACGCGGCGGTGTCTGCTCGGAGAAGAATTTGGTTCTCAGCCGTTCGAATAGTGTCTCTTGCGAATTGGACACCAGCGTATCGCCGGACCGCACCGTGCCCTTTTTGGTTGCCAGGGGCAGTGTGGTAGTGGACGCCAGCGCTGGGCTGCTCTCATCCTCCGTCGAGGCCGTGGTCGTGCCGCCAGTCTCGGACGGAGACTTGGGGCCGATCGGTTTCATCGACACCTGCGACACCGGGACCTTCTCCGATTCGATCGTCGTGGCGGGAGCAGGTTCCTCGGCGTCACCGAACAGATATTCAGGAGCCAGGACGAGCGGAATCTTGGGAACCACATAACCGGAGGTCGACGGGGTCTGATCGATGGTGCCAGTCGGCACCGTCGGTTCGGTCGTGGTCGCCGTCAGCGGCTTCGAAGGTTCTGTCTGATTAAAAGTATATGGATCGCTCGGCGCCTGATTGTCATAGGACGTCGAAGCGGGTTTGGGTTCCGTTGTGGGCTTCGTCGAAGTTGTCCCGGCGTATTCGGTCGGTGCCGTTGCCGGCTCTTCTGTCGCGAATGACTTGGCCGGCTTAACCGGTGGTTGAACCGGGACTGGCTTGGTTGTCGCCGGTTGAGTTGTGGCGACGACCGGCTCGGTCTTCGCCGCCGGTTTGGGTATCTCCACGGTTGCGGGACCCGCAGGCCTGGACGGCGTCGCAACAACGGTTGTTGAAGGTGCAGTCTTCGGTGCTGCAACAGTCTTGGCCGGAGGAGTCGACGTCGCTACCGTCTTGGCCGGAGGAGTCGATGTCGCGAGCGATTGGGTCGGCGTAGTTGAAACTGCCGACTTTTCGGTCGTGGCAGCCGGCGTCACGGGCTTGGATGGCACCGTGGCCGCAGAGGCCGTCGCCAGAGTGGCGGAGCCGTGATTGGCTTCCCAGACAGCGAATGATGCGCGGTTCGGATCGACGACCCTAATGAGCAAGTCATTCTGCTGCGCATTGACCGTGTAGGTGGCGGATTTGCGCAGGTCGAGAACCACCCGCACGACTTTCTGCGGGTATTGTGTGTACTGGCTGGTACGGATCCGCGAAATGACTGTCGCCGGCAGTGCGTCGAACGACTGCTGGCCGAGGGCATGCTCGGCGTCGCAGAAGTCGAGGACGATCCGGAACGGATGCTTATCGCTCGGTTCCTGGGACGAGTGGTCACAGAGGAGCCGTGCGGCACCGGGGACCAGCAATTCGGTGAATCCCTCCTGCCCGCGCAGGATCAGATTCGACACGGGCGTGGCGCCCCAGGCTCCCGTAATGGGAAGCAGCAGGAAGAGCATTCCGGCGAGGACGCCAGCCAACCAAGGGTGTTTCCCTGAATTCATAGAGTTCTCCAACCCTCTCCCCTTTGCTTAGAGGCCCGCCAGTACGATTCTTTCCGATTCTTTTACCTGGTAGGTCGAGATGTTCATGGTCACGGTCATCGTGAACCCGGCGTTCTTGGTGATGGGATTATCCTGCTCCGACACGGTGATCATGTGGACCTCACCGATATTGACGATGAATGGCAGGTTGGAAATCCGTGCCAGAAAATCGCCGAAGTCGTGATAGGTGGTGTGCAACACCATCTTAAAGTCATACCGGTCATAGAATCCCTCGGACACGCTCGGCTGCGGTTCGAAGGACGCCACGCGCGATGAGGTTTCCAGCGCCGCGCCGTGAACCTTCTCCAGCAGAGGGGCGAGTTCGTCCTCTTCAGGAAGGAGCATGGACGCCGCGCGGTATTTCTGCGTCAGATCCTGATATTCACGCTTGAGGGCGTCGAGCGAGCGGAACTTCATTTCGACGTTCTTCAGCTCGGTCTGCAAGGTTTCGTAGCGGGCATAGCCGGTGCTCAACTGCTCCTGGTTGGCCTTGTAGACTTTGGCATGCCAGAAATAGACGGCCAAGCAGGCTACGAGAGCGCCGAGCATCCACTTTTGGGTCTTGGGATCTTTAAAGTCCATCATCATCCACCTGTCAGGCGTTGAAAGGCGCCCTACTGAAGTCCTTCCCCATCGCTTTCGGGCTTGTAACCCGCGTTAAGATCCGCACGGGCCGCCGTGGTCGTGTCACTCATGTCGCCGGTTTCGGCGGGACGGTTCTCGATGTCTTTGATGCCCCTCTCGACCGGCTCAAGCTGGCAGCCGACTTCAAATGAATAGACCGGCCGATCCTTAATCGTCGTCAGCTTGGCGTACTTCAGCCGGATGTTCGAGAAACGCGGCGAGTCCTGCAAGTTGACGATGAAGTTGGACAGGCTGGCCAGAGTGAAGCAGTACCCGTCCAGGGTCAGGGCGTTCTTCGCGAACGAAGCGGAATCGGCCGGGGACGAACCCGGAGGCGGCGCCATGACCTTTCCAGCGGAATTCACGATGCCCTGGCGGAATTCGGACACCCAGAGGAAATCGGGAATCACGATCGAGAGATCCTCGATATTCTGAACCCAGGCGCCACGGTTGTGGTCGAGCGCTTCGATGGCGTTCATGCGTTTGAGGATGCGGGTCTTTACATCCACGAGATGATCGACCATCTGGATATCGCTGCGCATGCTGGCGGTCTTGGACTCGACCTGGGCGATCTCGGAATTGAGATTCCCCAGGCGAATCTTCTGGTAGTAGGTGATCGCCGCCAGCGCTGCCACGAGAAGAACTGCAGCGGCGAGACCACCCACAGCCGTCTTGGAGACTCGGAGTCCGCCCGACCCTCGGCGCAATTCCTTCGGGAGCAGATTGATTTGAATCATCGCCATATTAGTAGACCTCGCGGGCCGCAAGCCCCACCCCGACGGCCAGCACCGGGGCAATCTTTTCTGGTTCGAGTTCGCCGAACAGGTCCGGATCGTATTCGATGTTTCGCAACGGATTGGCGATTTCGATCGGCACATTCAGTTTCGACTGGACGCTTTCGGGCAGGAACGGAATCAGTGCTCCGCCACCCGACAGGACGATCCAGTCCACCGCATCGGTTTTCGCCAGCGTCTTGAAATACGAGAAAGCGACTTCCAGGCCGGTCAAAAGCTCGTCGGCCGCTGAACGGATCGTGGCACGCAGCATGTCGTGGTCGACGGTTCCTTCGAGTTCACCACGGATGACCTTCATGGTCATTTCCTGATTGAGGCGGAACTCGCGCTGGATCACCTCGTAGATGACCCGGCCGCCGGACGAGATGTCGCGGGTGGAATGGTAGATGCCGTCTTTAAGGAAGACGACGTTGGTCGTGTCGAAGCCGATGTTGATGAGGGCCGTGACACGGTCCGGATCAATGTCGTAGTTGATGGAGTAGGCGTTGAGGACGGCAAAGGCATCGGTATCGACAACCGGTGTGCGCAGACCGGCATCGCGCAGGAGGTTCAGATACTCCATCACGATTTCGCGGCGCGCCGCCACCAGCAGGACTTCCATCTTGCCCCGGGCATCGTCTGTGCGCAGGACATGGTAGTCCATCGACACGTCGTCGACGTCAAACGGGCTGCGCTGTTCGGCCTCGAACAGGATCGCCTGCTCCGCCTCGGAACCGGACTTCTGGTCCACCTCGAATTTGTCCGTGATCACGCCGTGACCGGAGATGGAAACCACCACATCGGTCGTGCGCGGATCGCACTGGTCGAGGAGTCCTTGAATGTTAAAGATGACCGCATCGCGGTCCTTGATTTCGTCGGAGACCAAAGCTTCGATCGGCAGCTCGCGAATACCGGCGGCAGCCAGGGCGAATCCTTCGGCCCGACGATCCAGACGCACGTACTTGATGGAACTGGCACCGATGTCCAGTGCCGCGACAGATTTCGCCCGACGTCGAAACGGAAGCCGCATGTTATCCCCGTTCTGTCGGAGCTGACGCTCTACAGCGTGGCTCCAGATTCTGGCGCGGTGTTATGAATGCGACTCACCCCGAGACCGCTTCATGTGTCCGCGACTATCTGGTACTTGAATCGGCGGGGAGACCGGAAACTTTTAGGCATTTTTTTGCACCGGGAGTGGGCTGATTGACGAAAGGACCGGGTTTGAAGGCTCCGAGGGTGAAGAAGATGGCGATCCAAATGGGAGTAAAATGGTTGGCGAAGGGCGGATCGGTCCTGCTTGGGACACCGCCCTCGCCCCTCATACGGGCCGTCAGCCCAGAGGGCTGACCGGCACGAGTGAGAAGTCTGACCTCTGCATGGCTCCCTCGTCATCGGGACGGCGTGTGCGGGTCAGCCCTTTGGGCTGACCGACACGTGGGCTCTAGGCCACGGGTGCGC
>JACRMA010000114.1:1356-21087 GCA_016235085.1 Candidatus Zixiibacteriota bacterium | reverse complement strand
GACGGGCTGGGTGTTCCCCGGCTCGTCGCGCTACATCAACCGTCGGAACCGCCCGGTGCGGACCCGCATGCCGGGTGGTGTGGGAGGGGTCCTCAGGGGAAAACCTGAGGCCCCTATCCCGATTGGAAGACTCGGATTCCCATCGACTTGATGGCGATCTGAGCGGGGGAGATGTGAAAATCTTCTCATTGAGGATAACTTTTATCGCCAATCCCCTTGACACCGGCAACACCGCCGCTACATTGCCATTAGCACTCAGGCAATCCACTCGCGCGACTTCGAGTAGTGCACTGAAATACAACTGAATAGTCACACCAGCGGCTCAGGAGGTGAGTCATGCAGGAAGCGTTTGGTTCCTTCTCCAGACGACGCTCTTTGCGAGCGGCCGGATGGACGGTCGTGGCGGTAGCCGCCCTCGTCGGCGTACTTGCCCGTACCTATTATGCGCGCGCCATGTCAGATCCGGCGCCATCCCCGCTTTACCAGCAGAGCCTGCAATCGTCGGTCAAGGGGATGAATACGGCGCAACCGCCACGTCCCCAATATCCGGTCGTCCCCGGAACGGAGACGGCCAAACCTCCGGCGGTGGCACAAATTGCGGCCGTCAATGGCCCTGCCACCGTCCGCGACTGCTTCCAATCGATGGGCATGTTCCTGATGTCGGCCAATCCGACCGATCTGGCCTGCGAAGGGGGCGGTATTGCTCAAGTCACAGGGCCAACTTCGGTGGAGCGACCGGGGCCACCCTACACATCGGGGGCCGACATCCCGCTCGAGATCATCGGTATGAGCCTCACCGGTGTGAGCCCGTATGGCTCAGTCGAGGTACGCGAGCGTCTCGACATGCCATCGCTGGGCAAAGTGACCGGCGTGGTCGCCGACGGTGGTGGCAATTTCGTGAGCGGCAGCAACAGCTTTTTCGATGTCTTTGTCGAGATCGAAATCCCGGGATTGGGCATGGTCATGAATACCGGAACCAATCCTATTCATGTTGAGTCCGGTCCGATCTCCTCCTTGCCGCCGATCGGGAACACTTACGCTTCACCTCCCAGTTCTCCACCAGTTCCGCTGATTGATGTGGTCACGGGCAATCTGATCGGATGGCTCTGCTCGGCCCGGCACACGCCCACGGAGACCGTGCCGTGCGATTCGATTTGCTGGTGCATCTATCGGCTCACCTGTGCCACCGGCAATCCCGACAGCTTGGCAGCGCACAATGTCCCCTGCGTTGGTGGCGAACGAATCGGATCCATGTGCTCATGCACGATTGGCACCTGCGCGGGATCCTTCTCAACGCTGATCGGCGGCGGCTGTCAAACTTGGGTCCTCGTCACGTGTGCGCCGTCGAATCTGCCGCAAATAACCGGTCCGTTCGGAGGATGCACATGCGATCCCTCGCAGCCGACGATGCCGAGTTCACCGACATGTCCGATGTCCGCCTCGTGTCCGGGTGGCGCGACTTGCCCCGGCACACCCACTTGCGATCAACTGCCCAGTTGTCCCGGTTATCCGTGCACGATGGGTGGCGCACCAACCTGCCCCGGGATGGCTTCCTGTCCGCATTACGCCTCCTGCGGCGGCACCGCCAGTTGCCAGGGGACCGCGTCTTGTCCCTCGACGCCCTCCTGTCCCGGAGTCTCCTCGTGCCGCGGAGAAGCGACCTGTCCGTGGATGCCGAGCTGCGGCTACTATCCCAGCTGTCCCTACTATTGGACCTGCCAGAACACAGCCACCTGCCCAGACTATTCCAGTTGCCCGGGATACGCGACCTGTGAGGGGACCGAGTCTTGCCCGGGAACACCCTCATGTCCCTCCAGCCCCAGTTGCCCGAATTTCCCCTCCTGCCGGGGATACTACTCTTGCGGTGGGACCCCCACTTGTGCGGGGGCGGTGTCGTGCAACGGGACTTTGCCGCTGGATCCAAACACGGTCGTATTCTCGGTGGCGGGAGCGGTCAATCCTGCCGAGGGATTGCTCGTGCCCGGTCATCCCGAGCCAAACGATGTCTACGCCCTTGGCCCAGCCAACGGTTACCTGACCGAAGGTGAACTCTTCCAGTCCTCCGGAGCCCTTCCCGGCGCCCCGCCGGATGTTACCAACGTAGATCGCTTCTCCGCTGTGCTGGGAATCGGACCGGCGCTGCTGGGTGGCGGCCCGCCGTACGTGGGACCGTTTGCCCCAAACACGGGTGCGCCGCTGCCGTTCCCGCCACCGCCGGGAGCGCTCGGTACGTTCGGCCTATTGTCTGGTGACAACATCGACGCGCTCTCCTTTGGCCGCGATGGTGGTGATGTCCTCCTGTTCAGTGTCACGTCACGATCCATCGGCCGACCGGGTACCGCGGTGTTCTTCCAGTCGAGTGTATCTCCACCGGGTCCGGCCATCGGCCCACCGCCGCCCAGTAATGGTGGTGGCGATCCTGGTAAGGAAGTCGCCGGGGATATCTTCCGTTCACGCCTGAACGCCCGATTTGGTGGTGGGTCCGGTCCAGCACTGGTGCCCACGGCTTACGGTGACAACGGCCTGCAGATCGATGAGGTTCAATTGGGCTTGCAGGCGCCTGCTGCCACCTGGTCGCTCGGACTCGGTACCAGTGAGGACGATCTCGATGCATTCGAAACCGAGGCCGGGAGCCGGGTTGATCCGGACGGGGATGGCATCCCCGATTCTTCGGTGTTCTTCTCGCTGGATGGTGGTTCAGTCCAGGTGGTCGCCGGCACACCCGATCCGTATCCAGGATTGTGCACCGGCCCCGATCCCGACGGTGTCACCGAGAATGACATTCTCGTCTCACCACCGCCGGGTGGTCCAATGTTCGCCTACGCAATCTATGCGCGTGGCGTGGCGGATCTGGGATTGTTGCCGGGCGATAATCTCGATGGCCTGGTCCTTTGGGATATCCCTCCCTACGGCGTACTCAATCCCGGTGACGTGGCCCTGATCTCGCTGGGCGGTGCTTCACCATCGCTGGTGCCGGGTGCGAATCCCAACATGCCCGCGGGAGCCCTGTCCCCCGGTGATGTCTATGCGATTAGTCTGGGTGCCGGTCCGGCTGTCGGCTTGATCGTGATGTACGCCAACGCGGCGTCACTGGGATTATTGCCAGAGGACGATGTCGACGGATTAGATATCGGCCGCTGCAACCTGGTCTGCCCGAGCGATGTTGACACCGACGGAGACGGCATCAACGATCTGTGCGACAATTGCCCGCAGATTCCCAATCCCGGACAGGCGGATGTCGATGGTGATGGCGTCGGTGACGCCTGTGATAATTGCCTCAAGCAGTATAACCCGGACCAGTTCGATTTGGATGGCGATGGTGTCGGTGACGTCTGCGACAATTGCCGTGGTATTCCGAATCCCGGCCAGGAGGATGACGATGGCGACGGTGTCGGCAATGTCTGCGACAATTGTCCGATCGTGCCCAATCTCGATCAACTGGATGGTGATGGCGACGGTGTCGGCGATGCCTGCGACAATTGCCCCACGATTCCCAATCCGCTTCAGGAAGATTCCGATGGTGACGGTATTGGTGATGCCTGCGATCCGTGCACGATGCCTCCGGGATTGTGCGGCGGCTACCTGGTGGCGCCCGACCCGTGTTTGCTGATCTGCCCCGCTTCGGATGTCGTTTACAGAGTGATCCTCAGGGATTCATGCGGTGCACCGACCTGCATCCCGGCAGGTGTCTGGCTCGACTTCGCCGGTTGCAGCGATGCCAGACCGTGCCGTGGCGAGGAACCGGCCTGGCCGCGCGTATTCCCGTTCAATTGCAATCCAGTGACCGGCGAGCATTTCTTCCACGTCGACGCCAGCCTGTTTTCCTGCACGCAGTGCACGGCGGTTCTCTACGTCAACGGCGTGCCTTGCTCCGTCATCCCGGCGCACTTCTTCGACACGAACGGTGACCGCTGCGTCACGCCCGCCGACTTCTCCGGGGGCGTGTGCAACGACTACAACTGCGACGGTACGGTCACGATTGCGGATGCGACGATACTCGCGGGGCATGGAAATCACTGTTGCCCGTGCTCCTGCCCCTTCCAAGGCGATCCCAACGGCGACGGTACCATCGATGTGTTCGATGTCATTGACATCATCGACGCGGCATTCAGTGGTGCCATCTGCCAACAGGATCCGCAGTGCCCGACGCCACGGTGTGATTTCAACGCGGACGGTGTCATCGATGTCTTCGATGTCATCGCCGCGATCGACTACGCCTTTAGCGGAGGTCCCGGGCCGAACGACCCATGCCCATGATGCAGATGAATAGGGGAGGTGGTTGACGCAGGGAGCGCGTTCTCCCAAACAAACCAAGGGGCGCACACACGGTGCGCCCCTTTTTCTTTTCACCAGCGGTTGAATCACCGCGCAGGTTTGTACGCTGCGTCTATACCTTGGATACGTGCCACCCGCTTCGAGGTACGCGGCCCGTCCACGGAGCGGCTTACAATCGGAGCGTGTTGGATGGGGCTCTCACTTAGTGCAATGCTATCGAAACGTCTTTCTTTCAATTGAAGTGCTATTTGCTCACATTTCGCTTGACATGGCCGCGTTCTGGGTCTTACGTCCAACGTGTTCTGAGGCGCCCTCGGTATAGCCTCTCTCTCGAACTGTTGTCGCTCGGAAATGCTGAGTACGTCTCTCCTTCCTGTCGGGAGGAGTAAGTACATCTATAAGAAGTAAACCTGTGCTCCCTGTCCCAGGCAACGCGGTGCGCGTTTGCGGGACGTCGCAGGGCGGGTGTGGTACGGTCGTGCTGATCGTTGGCGCATCCGCATGCGCTGGTCCGTGGCCGTGGAGGAGGAAGTCCATCGTCAACGTCCCGTTCTTCAACTCCAGGAGGTGGTCGTGAAGAAACTGCTAACGGTTCTCGCATGGGCGCTGCTCACATACTCGGCCCAGGCGCAGAAGATCGAATGCGTCGGTTCGGAGTCGCCGCTGCCGCTGCCGACGGCATGTGGCACAACGACGACATACGCTTACAAAGTCACGGCGGCAAGCATGATGTCCGTGGACACGGTTCTGATCGCAACGGAGGATGGCACTGCATCCCACTATACGAATATTTGCATGCCTCCTGGCTGGACTTTCGATATCGCCCCGGCGCTTCCGGAAACTCCGATGCTCCACCCCGCTGATCACCGGCCAAAGACCTCTCACGGGACGGTGACCGCGGCCTCAGGACTCTGCCCCTTTATGATCCGGTTTCTACGCCAGGGGGGTGGGGTGCCGATCCCTCCATCGGGTCAGTACATCTTTGGATTCGATAATCCCGGGTCGCCTCACGATGTCGAGTGGCGCCTCTCCAATGGACCACATACGAACTGGAGCCAGTCCGTCGGTGGAGGACTCGGTCCCGTCCACGCGCCGGACACGACATGCATCCAGGACACGATTTGGTTGAACTCGGGTATGGGTATTACCCCACCGGGTCTGGATCCTAACTGGTCGGTCATTTACGATCAAAACCATCCAGCAGGACATCCCAATGCGCAGGTGCTGCAATCGGCTGACTGGGGACCACCCGAACCGAACAGTCAGTGGATCTCCGGTGATGCAACGGATAACCAGTGGTTGGGTGGATATGGATACGCTGAGTTCGAATTCTGCTTCTGCCTGAAGGCCCCTCTCGTCAACCCGAAACTCTTTATCGGGGTCCGGGCGGATAACATCGTCGACGTCTATCTCAATGGTGCTCTGATTCTCACCGATCACAGTTCCGATGCCTGGCTGGCGCCACCGACGTATGCAACCGTCACGACCCCATCGAGTTTCTTCGTCGGACGGAATTGCGTCCGGGTGAAGGTCTTCAATTACCGGACCAGCAGCGGCGGTCTCACTCCCACTGGGGCCGACATTGTGGGGTGGGTGACGCAGGACAATCGGCCCGGCACCGGAGCGGGGGTTTGCTGCGATACGTGTGTCACCTGTTTTGCAGATGGGGACATCGACGGGGACGGAATTCCACTCGCTGTTGCAGATCTTGTTGCCCTCAGCAAGTTCATCCTTGGAGTTGGGCCGGCTCCAATTCCGCTCTGCCGGGCCGACATGAACGCGGATGGCTATATCGACGAGGGAGACGCCGAAATATTCAGTTGCTACTTCATCAATGGAATGACCTGCTTCCCGGTCTTTCCGGTTCCGCCAATTTGTAACCCTGACACACTACGGGGCGCTTCTTGCGAACTGGATGGTTGTCACATCCGTTCGCAACACAATTGCGAACTTCGAAACGGCGCGTACTTCGGTGACGGAACCACCTGTTCGCCGGAATTCTGCTGGGGCCAGATTTGCGGGACAAAATTCAATGACCTCAACGGCGATGGCGATCAGGATGCCGGTGAACCGCCGGTAAGCGGCGTGCAGATCACGTTCGTACCCGCGGTCAGCGGCGTGACGAATCCCGTCACGACAGACGCCAGTGGCATGTGGTGCTTTGGACCTATGCCGGCGGGCACGTACAAGTTTTATGAAACCGTTCCGGCCAATATGGCTCAAACCGCTCCCGCTTCGATCTATCTCACCGCAGACGTGCAGCCGCAGTTGGGAGTCGACTTGGGGCCCGTCTTTGGTAATGAGGATACTTGCCTGAGCGTGAATCAACATCTTGATATCTGCCTGGCGGGGAAAATGGATAACTTCGCTACCGCTGATGGAGTTGAGCTCGCTGCACCCAGCACGGCCTTGTGCACCATTCTTCAGAGTTGTTCCGCGGGTCCGCGCAGCAATTGCAATCCATCCGTCCCCAATAACTGCTCAGAATTCGACTGCGGCGGTATCGATCGCTGCTTCGGGCACACGTTCATCGGTTGCTGGGATCCCTCTTGCACTGTTATCCATGCCCGCCTGCGGATGCGGATCCGTGCTGCAGCCAGCGGATCATCGAATGACGGCTTTGGACTTTCGCAGAATGGCGTCGGCGTCTGGAGCACATTCATCAGTGACTTGAACTCCGGGCACTGGAATGCCGGCGAAGTGCTGGACGTCACACTGGATCTTGAGCATCTGCCCGCGAGCACCTTCTATCCGGGCATCACCAACGTTCTGGCGGCTCTGCAGGACGGGGACCTGGATGTCTTGATTCAGGACGATACCGAAGTGGACTTCCTGGAATTGAGGGTTACGACCTGCTGTCATTGCGTGACACCTCCTTCCGACATGGTGGCGTGGTGGCCGGGGGATGAACTCACCGGTAGTGTGGCGCATGACATTGCGGGAACAGTGGTTGACAACGGGACGCCTCAACCCGCTCCGATCGGCAGCGCGGGCGGACCGTCCAGCGTGCCGGCAGTTGTCCTCAATGGGCTCAGCTTCCCTGCTGGTACGAGCCCGACACCAGGTCCGAATGTCTATGTCGAGGTGCCAACAAGTTCAGAGGTGAACTTCGGAACCGGAGACTTCACCATCGATGCCTGGATCAAGATGGGACCGGCGTCCGGCTCCATCTTCCCGATCGTTGATAAACTGGATTTCAGCGTCCCTGGATCTAATCGAGGTTACGCTCTATTCGTTCAAGGCGGCCAACTCTTGATCAGGCTTGGTCCGGATGACTTCGGTGGTCTGGTAGCTGCGGTCAGCGTTTTCGCATCACCAATGGTTGTTGGAACCTGGTACCACGTGGGTGTGGCTGTGAAGCGTGGCGCTTCGAAGCCGCAAGTGACGTTCTATGTCGATGGCGCTCCGAATGGCCCTATCCCGACGGCGGGACCGAACATGAGCGCTCCCAATAGCATCACGGGCACAACTCCGCTTTGGATAGGCGGTCACAGCCGGCTGGCTAGCGGCGGGGCCACTGTAACCCGGGGCGAGATCGTGATCGACGAACTGGAGTATTTCCACCGTGAACTCACCGCCTTGGAAATCCAGACGATTTGGGGCGCAGGCGGCTTTGGCAAGTGCAAGCCGTGCTGCAACTGTCCGAACCAGGGCGACATCAATGGCGACGGCGTCGTCGATGTCTTTGATGTCATCGAATTGATCAACATCGCCTTTGCCGGTACGGCGGATCCCCAGGATCCATGCTGTCCGTTGACAAGAGGCGACGTTAACGGCGACGGCATCGTCGATGTCTTCGACGTGATCTACCTGATCGACACTGCTTTCGGTGGCGGTGCGACACCGGTCAATCCGTGTCCGTGATCGTGTCAATCAGTCAATCCGGGAATGAAAACCGGGACAGGGTGCGCAACCCTGTCCCGGTCTTTTTGAATCGAGATTGTTCCTCCTACTGCAGCGACATCTCTTCGGTGTCCTCGTTGTACGCAAACAAATTCCCGAATCGTGCCCAGCGCACGAAGGTGTCGAAGACGCGGTCGAAATTTTCCGCCGGCATCTGGAACACGATCATTTCTTTGATGATGTCCGAGCCGATGGCTTTGCGCTCCTGCCGGTCGAGCACTTCATAGACATCACGGAACAGCCACAGCTTGAGAAGCTGTTCCCGCCAGATCGGTTTCCGGCCTTCCGCGGTCTCCCGGATAAACCGCCGGCCGGTCGCCGTGATCACGGCATCCCGCCCCGGCGTGTCGATGAAGTCCAGGATTTCCGCCGCCTTCACGACATTGATCATGCGTCCGAATTCTTTGTTCGTGTCCGCAGCGATACGGAAGACATCCTGGCGCCCGGCGCGGCCGTCCAGATATTCCAGCAATCCGATGATCTCGCTGGTTTCGGCATCGGGGATAATCTCGCTTGCCGGTGGCTCTTCGCCCGGCAGCTCGGGCAGGTCCGGCATTTCGTGACCGGTAATGATTTCATGCAGATGGTCGACCATGCGCAGGAAGTGCGCGGCCGAGTAATCCCGTGGGCGGGGGAGAGGATTGGGCATGATTGCGCGCACCCGTCCCGGACCGGCGCCCATTACGACGATCCGGTCGGCCATGTACACCACCTCTTTGATGTCATGGCTCACCATCAGGATGGACGCCAGATTTCGTTCCTTGATCGCCCATATGTCGATAACTTCACTTCGCAAACTCTCCGCCGTCAGCGCATCGACCTGGCTGAAGGGCTCGTCCATGAACAGAATCTCCGGGTCCACGCTGAGGGCACGCGCGATCCCCACCCGCTGCTTCATGCCGCCTGACAGTTCCCGTGGGTAGGCCTCTTCAAACCCGCTGAGTCCCACCGTACGGATCGCGCTTTCGGAGCGGCTCCGTACCTGATCATCCGGCAGGCCGATTGCCTTCAACACCGACTGCACGTTTTCGACAACGTCCATCCACGGGTACAACGCGAAATTCTGAAATACGATCGCCACCCCCGGATTCAGTCCCCGAAGCGGCAACCCGTGATACAGAACCTCGCCCGAGGTCGGACGAATCAGTCCCGCCAACGCCCGCATCAATGTCGATTTGCCGCATCCCGATGGCCCAAGGAGGGCGATCACTTCGTTCGGATGAATTTCGAGGCTGACATCCTCCAGCACTTTGACCGGGTTCCCGGAAGGCAGCGCGAATTCATGCGAGATGCGCTTCGCTTCGCACAGTGCGCCCGTTGCCGGCGGGAACTGTTGATTTGACACAGAATCCACGGTCTCTCCTAACGCGACAATGAGTACCGGTCGGCGGCCATGCGGTAGAATCGCCGCCAGACCATGCGATTGAACAGGACCACCATGACCGCCATCACCATGACACTCGCGGCCAGAAGCGGGAACTCGGCCGCCGCCGCGACCTTGCTGATCTCCGCCCCCAGTCCCCACGCCGCCATCATTTGCCCCTTATACATCACGTATTCTGATACGATACTCGCGTTCCACGCGCCACCGGCCGCCGTCACCCAGCCCGTCACCAGGTAGGGGAAGACTGACGGAACATAGAGAATCTTGAACCGCTGCCATCCGCGAATCTGGTACGTTCGCGCCGCTTCTTTGAGATCCGACGGTATCGCCATCGCTCCGGCAATCACGTTAAAGAGGATGTACCACTGTGTTCCCAAGAGCATTAAAACGATGCTGCCCCAGCCCAGTGGGATGCCCGCCCACGCCATGACGGCAATCACCATCGGAAACAGCATCGGTGCCGGAAACGATGCCGCGACCTGAACAACCGGCTGCAGTGTCCTCGACAGCCTCGGCGATAATCCGATGGCCAGACCCGCCGGAAGCGCCCACAAAGTCCCCAGCGCCACCGCCGTGAGAACCCGCGCCAGCGTCGTAAAAGCCGCTCCCACGATACCTGCCCATTGCGCAAACGAGACGAAGCGAACAAGACCAAGCAGTCTCCATGCTCCGTACGCGAGTACAATCGTCAACGCACCAAGGGCGATGACCGGGATGATCCTCCCCAGCGAACCAACCGGCCCCGGCGTCTCATGACGAATCGCCACCTTCGGCGCGACAACCGCCGGACGTGACTTGCTGGCCTGGGACCGCCGCTTGATCCAGCGCGCAAAGGTCGAATACCGCAACAGATCGAGAAACCATGAGGTCATGACCTGCTGCTGGCCGTCCTCCTCGATCCGGAACTTCTGAGCCCACACAACGACCGGGCGCCAGAGGAATTGGTCCAGGATCACGATCATCACCACCATCGCCAGGATTGCCCACAACATCGCCGGTACATCACCCCGGGCGACTGCGACGCTCATGTAGGAACCGACCCCCGGCAGACGGAAGTCTTTTTCGCCGAGCACGAAAGCCTCGCTGATCATGAGAAAGAACCAGCCGCCCGCCATGCTCATCATGCTGTTCCAGACCAGGCCCATTGTCGCGGATGGCAATTCCACCCATTTGAACCGTTGCCACCAATTGAAGCGGAATACCACCCCCGCGTCCTGCAATTCCTTGGGAACGGAACGCAGTGAGTAATAGAAACTGAATGTCATGTTCCAGGCCTGGCCGGTGAAGATCATGACCACCGCTGCCAGCTCCAACCCCACGTTGCTATTGGGGAACAGCGCGACCAGTCCCAGCACCAACCCCGGCATGAACCCCAGGACGGGGACGCTCTGCAGTATATCCAGCAACGGCACCAGGATTCGCTCGGCCGTGCGGTTCTTGGCGGCCCAGTAGCCGTAGACCAGCGTGAACGCCAGTGAAAACAGATACGCGAGCAGTCCGCGCGACAACGAGAAGAACGCATACCGGGGCAATGCCCATGGCGAAAGATCAATCGTAACCGTAGGCCGCAGGCTCCCGGTCCATTCGCCGCGCAACTCCAAAAGCCCGAAGAACAGCCCGATCATCCCCAGCAGGATCAGGAGATCGACGCCGCCCGTCTTGCGCGAACGCCCGATGAACGCGCTGGTTTCGCCCCAGGCCTTCTGGAAGATGGTGTTCACGACGGATGTGGAAGCGTCCATGTCCAGTCACCACGTGCCGCAGTACCGCGCCGGTTCAACGAGCCCATGCTACGGCATGGGAATCGCGCAATATACAATCTTATCGGCCCACCGGATACTTTTGACCGATTCTCCCGGATGAATCATTACACTGGCCCGGGAGCGCGGCAGAGGCTATCATCGCACGTCATCCGGGAGTATGGCCGCTGCCGTCCTCTCAAGAGGATTTCAATGATTGCACTTTCCTTCCATGGCGCCGCCCAGACTGTCACGGGCTCCAAATATCTCGTACGCGTCGCCGGCGATTCGGTCCTGATCGATTGCGGCCTGTTCCAGGGACTCAAAGAGCTGCGTCTGCGCAATTGGGACTCGCCGCCATTCGATGCGCACAAGATTCCGTGGATCGTGCTTACCCATTGCCACATCGATCACATCGGTTACCTGCCGCGCCTCTTCCGGCGTGGGTTCCGCGGCGAGATTCTCTGCTCCGAGCCGACCGCCCGGATGATTGAGATTCTTCTTCTGGACGCCGCGCATCTGCAGGAAGAAGATGCCTACTACCTGAACAAAGAGGGGAAGTCCCGTCACAAACCAGCGTTGCCGCTGTTCACACAGGACGATGCCCGTGCGGTCAGCCGTCTGGTCAAGCCGGTGCCGTTTGCCCAGGATATTCCACTGACTCCACGCCTCTCGTTCCGCCTGCGTCCCGTGGGGCACATCCTGGGTGCTTGTTCAGTTCTGCTGACCATCCGCGATGGATCCCAGAAGAAGACGATATATTTCGGCGGCGATATCGGCCGATACAATGCGCCATTGGTGCGCGATCCCGAATCGCCTCTGGCAACCGACTATCTCGTATTGGAATCCACCTATGGCGATCGTGTCCACGAAGCGACCGATCCGTACGAATCGATCGCCGCTCTCGTGCACAAGATCGTCGAGAACCGGGGCGTTCTTCTGATACCCGCGTTTGCCGTTGGCCGCACGCAGCAATTGGTGCTGATTCTGCGTGAACTGGAGGAACAGGGACGTATCCCGCGCTTGCCGGTCCATGTCGACAGTCCAATGGCCGTCAATGTCACCGACATCTACTGCCAGTTTGAAGACTGGCATCGTATCGAGGTGGCCCGCCTCGGCGACGCCGACTGCGCGTTGCACGCGAAGAACGTCACCTACCATCGCTCGCGGGAAGAGTCGATGGCGATCAACAAACTCGAGGGACCCCGTGTGATCATCTCCTCCGGAGGGATGCTCACCGGCGGCCGTGTCCTGCATCATCTGATGCAGCGCATGGACGATGCCCGCAACATCATCGCCCTGGTTGGCTTCCAGGCGGCGGGGACGCGTGGACGCGATCTGCTGGACGGGAAGAAGCTGCTGCGATTCCACGGTGAAATGCACACGGTCCGAGCTGAGGTCGTCGACGTCGGTGGTCTCTCCGGCCACGCCGATTACACCGAACTCATGCGCTGGCTCGGTGCACTGGAAAAGGCGCCCGCGACCACATTCATTACTCACGGCGAGCCGGGTCCGGCTGCCGCCATGGCCGCGCGTGTCCAAGAAGAACGCGGCTTCAAAGCCATCATCCCCTATCTCGGCGACGAGTTCGAATTGTGACCCACGACGGACTGAGATTACTTATGGCGATCGCATGGAGGGAGGGCGAGGCTCCTGCCGAGCCTGTCCCCGCGCGGAAAGAAGGCTCGGCAGTCCGCCGCGGCGGATCGCCCTCCCGGCCGCTTCCCACTTGACCGGTTTCTGCGAATCTGTAACCCAAAGGATCCCCAATGACTGACGTGCCAACACCGCCCGAATCCCGTTGGTGGGAAAATTCCCCTTCCTACACCAAAGCGTACGAGGACGTCGATTTCCTCAATCGTCCCGAATGCCGCCCGGTCCGCTTGCAGTTGGAGCTGCTCAAACCGGAATTGACTCTGGCGGAACAGGGCATTCATTCGACCGTCGTGGTTTTTGGCGGAACCCGCATTCTTCCCCCAGAGGCCGCGCGCACCCGGGTGGCGGAACTGGAGAAAGAGGTTACGGACCATCCCCGCGATCCCCAGCGGGCCCGGCGATTGGAAATTGCCCGCAACATTCTGGCAAAATCCAAGTATTACGATGAAGCCCGTACCTTTGGGCGTCTGGTTTCGGAGGCGGGACGAGGGAAAGACGGATACGAGTATGTGGTGGTAACCGGCGGCGGCCCCGGTGTTATGGAGGCTGCCAACCGTGGCGCCTTCGAAACCGGCGCCAAGAGTATTGGCTTCAACATCACGCTCCCCATGGAGCAACAGCCCAACAACTACATCACACCCGAACTTTGCTTTCAATTCCACTACTTCGCCATTCGCAAGTTGCACTTCATGATGCGCGCCAAGGCCTTGGTCGCATTCCCCGGCGGCTACGGCACCATGGACGAATTATTCGAGGCGCTCACCCTCGTCCAGACCCACAAGGTCAAGCGCTTGCCCATCGTCCTTATGGGCCGCGAATTCTGGAACAGTGTCATCGACTTCGAAGGACTCGTCAATGAGGGCGTCATTGATCCCGACGATACCGACCTTTTCCGATATGCGGAGACCGCCAAAGAAGCCTGGCACCATATTCAGGCTTACTGGCGTGCCAACGGCAAGTAACAAGTCGTTACGGCATGGGAATCCTTGGCGCACACCGGCCCCCTAATGCCTGGGGGTGCGGGTTCCTCGGTGCTGTTCACGTGGAGGCATTCTTTAAGTAATCAACATAACCGACCGGCAATTACTGGGTTATGTGACGTATGCAGGCCCCAAAGAGATGCTCGCATTCGAGTCTGGATTTCAGTATACTCCAGACTCCCCGTCCGCGACGGACGGGCCCAGAATCGGATTCAAACGCAGTAACCAGTTTCTATTCACCAGGGAGGAGAGGAGCATGAGACGTTTGCTAACGGCCAGTGTCTTGGCGTTCATTGTGGTGGGGCTTTGCGCCACCGCCGGAACCGCTCAGACGCTGCCACCCATCAAGTACGAAAAGTACACCTTGCCCAATGGGCTGGACGTGATTCTCCACGAGGATCATTCGATCCCGATGGTTGCCGTCAACGTGTGGTACCACGTGGGGTCCAAGAACGAGAAGCGCGGCCGCACCGGCTTTGCGCATCTGTTCGAGCACATGATGTTCCAGGGATCGCAGCATCACGATTCCGACTACTTCGCCCCGCTGGAGAAGATCGGCGGGAACCTGAATGGCTCGACATCGCCCGACCGCACTAATTACTGGGAGAACGTCCCCAGCAATTACCTGGAACTGGCGCTCTGGCTGGAATCCGACCGCATGGGATATCTGGTCCCGGCCATGACCCAGCAGAAGCTCGACAATCAGCGCGATGTGGTCAAAAACGAGCGCCGGCAGGGTCTCGACAATGAGCCCTACGGCAAGGCCGAAGATCTGCTGGGGAGCCTGATGTATCCCCCGAATCATCCGTACTCCTGGCCGGTTATCGGCAGCATGGAGGATTTGTCGGCGGCCTCGATCGCAGACATTTCGGAATTCTTCAAGATGTACTACGCACCCAACAACGCGTCACTGTGCGTGGCCGGTGATTTTGATCCCGCAGCCGCCAAGAAGATGATCGAAAAGTACTTCGGGACGATTCCCCCGGGACCGGCCATTGACCGTTTGTCCGGCTGGGTTCCCCTGCTCGATGGCGTGAAGCGTTCCGTCGCGGAAGACAACGTCAATCTGCCGAGACTCTACTACTCTTGGCCCAGCTCGGCCTACTACGCGCCCGGAGATGCCGAGTTTGACCTTCTGGCCAACGCCCTCACATCCGGCAAGACCTCCCGTCTCTACAAGACTCTCGTCTATGATCAGCAGATCGCTCAGGACGTGAGTGCCTACCAGAACTCTGGTGAGTTGGGCGGCACGTTTAATGTTGTCGTTACAGCTAAAGAGGGGCGCACTCTGGCTGAACTCGAGAAAGCCGTCGACGCCGAGTTGCAGAAAGTGATCACCTCTGGGATCACCCAAGCCGAGCTGCAGCAGGCCCAGACGGCGTGGGAAGCCCGCTTCGTCCGCGGCCTCCAACCGGTCGGCGGGTTTGGCGGCCGAGCCGACAAGCTCAATGAATACAACACCATGTTCGGCAATCCCGACAGATTCCAGTGGGACATGGAACGCTACACCAAAGCGACGGTTGCCGACGTGCAGCGCTACATCAAGCAGTACATCGATCTGAACAAGCGGGTCATCCTGCACATCGTTCCGCAGGGTACGCTCGCCGCCGCGAAGGCAGACGTCGATCTGTCGAAGGAACCGCAGGCCGCCGCCGAGCCGTCTTTCACACCGCCGTCCATTCAGAGGACCAAGCTCTCCAATGGTCTCGATCTGCTCCTGGTCGAAGATCACAAGCTGCCTTTGGTGCAGGCCAATCTGGTCTTGAAGAGTGGGTGGGCCGCCGATCCCAAAGAGCGCCCCGGTTCCGCCTCCCTCACGGCCGAGTTGCTCGACGAAGGGACCAAGACGCGTTCCTCGCTGCAAATCGCCGAGGAGGCCAAACGGCTGGGCGCCAATCTCGGGACCCGCAGCAGCTTTGACGGTTCCAACGTCTCGATCAACGTGCTCACCCGGAACTTTGATCCGGCGCTGGCCCTGATGGCCGACGTCATTCTCAATCCGACGTTCCCGCAGGAGGAACTCGACCGCCAGCGCAAGATCTATCTCGGACGCATCCAGCAGGAAGGCAAAGAGCCCTTCACGTCGGCGTTCAAGATGTACCTGCGCACGCTCTTCGGCGCGGATCATCCGTACGGACAGCCCTACACCGGCACCGGCACCGAGAGCTCGATTAAGGCCATCACGCGTGACGATCTCGTCAACTACTACAAGGCGAATTTCTACCCGAACAACGCCGCCATCGTGATGGTGGGCGACATCTCTCTGAATGACGCCAAGACAAAGCTCGAAAACGCGTTCAAATCGTGGCAGCCGGGCACCGTCGCACAGCATGAGGTGCCGAATCCAGCGCCGCTCACCAAGACCAAGGTCTGCGTGATCGACAAACCAGGCGCCGCGCAAAGCGTCGTCATGGTCGGCAATCTGGGCATCACCCGCAATGCCGCCGACTTCACGGCGTGCGATGTGATGAACAACGCCCTGGGTGGCCAGTTCACCAGCCGCGTGAACATGAACCTGCGCGAGGACAAGGGCTACACCTATGGCGCCGGATCGTTCTTCCGGGCGCTGCGTGGTGTCGGTCCGTTTGCCTGCTATGCGCCGGTGCAGACGCAGAACACCAAGGAAACCATCGTGGAGATGGTCAAGGAAATCCGTGACATCTGCAACGCGCGTCCCCTGACCGACGCCGAGCTCCGCGACAGCAAGAACAACATGGTCAAGGGATTCCCGCAGGGATTCGAGAACATGGGCAGCATCGCTGGCCAGCTGGCGGAGATGTATCAATACGATCTCCCGGCCGACGAGTGGAAAACCTACATCTCGCGCGTGAACGCCATCGACGGCGCCGCCGCGACCAAAGCCGCCAAGGATCATTTGCATCCCGACGCGCTTTTGATCGTGGTCGTCGGTGATCGCGCCAAGATCGAAGCCGGTATCAAAGACCTCCAGCTCGGCGATATCGTCTATCTGGAAACCGGCGGCTTATAATTCGCATTGAATAGCAGCACCATCACACGGGGCGTTCCGCGCAAGCGGAACGCCCCGCACTTTTTGGAGTGCGGCGCATGTCGCCGCAGGCAAGCGTGCAGAGGGAACTCAGCCCCGGAGCGTGGTCGTGAACCCGAGCCTAGGAGGGGCGAAAGATAGTAGACCGCAGCGCAAGCCGCGGGATGACAGGGCGTTTCGCTTCAGAGCCCCGGAGGGGCGCCAGAAAGTAGCCCACGGCGCCAGCCGTGGGTCCCCCGAGCGCGAAATGAAACTCAGCCCCGGAGGGGCGAAAGAATCCCGGCGAAGTGCCGTCCAACCGAATCCTTGCCGCGCGGGAGCCGAACGCGTATCATGCCAAGCGGTCACGTCGGCGCTTTCAGCACAGCTGTAGGCACTGACGATCAGGAATCTGATATCAACCCAGCCCCGGAGGGGCGAAAGAGAGTAGCCCGCGGCGTGAGCCGCGGGACGTTGGCCATTTCGTACCAGAGCCCCGGAGGGGCGAAAGAACATGGGGCACACATACACGAACCTCCATTATCACATCATATTCGGCACCAAAAATCGTGAGCCTATCATCGGCGACGAGCTTCTCACCAGGCTTCTCCCATACATCGGCGGTATCATCCGTGAATTGTACGGGAGCGCCACGATCGTCAATGGCACGGCGGATCACGTGCACATCCTTGCGTCGTCGCCGGCATCGGTTGCAATTGCGGAAATCATGCGGGTTGTGAAATCGAATTCATCCCGATGGATTAACGAACTCGGAATCGTACGCGGAAGATTCGAATGGCAGTCAGGGTACGGAGCATTCTCGGTCAGTCATTCGAATGTCGAAACAGTCAAGAGGTATATTGCCGATCAGGCAGAGCATCATCGCCGGATGACGTTCGCCGAGGAGTTTGTATTGTTCTTGAAGAAGCATGGCGTCGAGTACGATGAGCGGTACCTGTGGAAGTGAGGCCGACGTTCTTTCGCCCCTCCGGGGCTGGGTTTCGTTTCACACTTGTGACCCACGGCTGGCGCCGTGGGCTACCATCTTTCGCCCCTCCGGGGCTGGTTTCTATTTCACGCTCGTGAACCCGCGGCTTACCCCGCGGGCTACTGTCTCCCGCCCCTCCGGGGCTTGTCGAGCCGGTTCCGTTCTTGACCGATGCCCTCCCGCCCAACGATCCCTTTGCCCCGCCGCCTCGCTTCCACGATATTGCTCCCTATGCCGGTGATCGAAACGCGCCGGTGAAGTGCTCTCACAACACTCGCACACGGAGGGTTGGTCAATGAATCATTCGGTATCGTTCGCTTGGATTCGGTCGCTGCTTACGTCCGCGGTGGTTACGTCAATCTGCGCTGTCGGAATCGCCACCGCTGCCACACCGGAAACGGCACCCGTTCCCTACACCTATGGCGGATCGGTCGCATCATTCTTTCCCGGCGTGACCTATGATCCGGCGATCCCAACGGCGTCATCTATTCTTGGATTCGATCTGGGCTCGCGCCCGGTCCGCTACGAGGAAGTCGTCCGATATCTTCGTGCTCTTGATGAGGCATCGCCGAAGGCGGAGTTGCATGCGTTTGGCGCGACCTATGAAGGACGTGCGCTCTACTACCTCCTGATTGGCTCCGACGAAAACATGAAGAATGCCGAAAAGATCCGCACTGATATCGAACGCCTTGCCAATCCCGCCGAGGACGGGACGATTGCCGGTGCCGACGACATCATCGGCAAATCGCCGCTGATTGCCTGGTTGGGATACTCGATTCACGGCGATGAACTCTCCGGAGTCGACGCCGGATTGTGGACAGCTTACTACCTGCTGGCGGCAAATGATCCGAATGTGAAGAAGATTCACGACAACTGTCTTGTCCTGATCGACCCGACACAAAACCCCGATGGCCGCGAACGCTTCCTCGCCCAGATGCTCATGCTCTCGGGTGAGGTCGAGAATACCGATGTCCAAAGCCTGCAGCACGACGGCTTCTGGCCGTGGGGACGCGCCAATCACTACCTGTTCGATATGAATCGCGACTGGCTGCCCACGGCCCTCAAAGAGACCCAGGGCCGCGTCGCCGCGTTCAACCATTGGAATCCACAATTGAAAGTTGATGCGCACGAAATGGGCGCGTTCAGTTCGTTCTTGTTCTCTCCTGGACGCGAGCCGACCAACCTGAACATCGAACCGAATCTCCGCCGCTGGTCGCATGTCTTTGCGGCGGATCAGGGTGCAGAATTCGACCGCCGCAAGTGGAGTTACTACACCGGTGATTGGAACGAGGATTGGTATCCGGGCTACGCCTCGACCTGGCCGCAATTCAGCGGTGCCGTCGGCATTCTCTACGAAGAGGCGGGCGTGCAGGGTTCCGGTGTCAAGCGCTTCGATGGCAAGACGCTCACGTTCACCGAATCCGTGGCGCATCAGGCCGTCAGTTCCCTGTCGAATCTGACGACCGCCGCGAATCACCGTCAGGAACTCCTCGCCGACTACGCGAAATTCCGTCGCGATGCGGTCACTGGCGCCGACAAGAGTCTCCACGGCGCCTTCATCCTGGCCCCTGGAGGCAATTCCAGCCGCGAGTTCGAATTCCTCTCCGCGGTCAGGCGGCAGGGACTCCGAGTCCAACGCGCCACACAGGAATTCTCCGCAAGTGTCGAAGAGCGAGGCGGGGAGAAGGCCTCGCGCCGATTCCCGGCGGGTACATACCTGATCCCCCTCAATCAGCCGTTGGGCGTACTGGCCAAGGCGATTCTCGAATTCGATCCGCACTTGCCGGCCGCGTTTCTGCAGGAGGAACGCCGCTCGTTGG
>JACRMA010000114.1:0-1253 GCA_016235085.1 Candidatus Zixiibacteriota bacterium | reverse complement strand
CCGTTCCGAGCACCCGGATGATCTGCAGGCCAGGCTGGCCGACATCGTCCAATCGACCGGCGCGCGCGCCGTCGGCGTTTCCAGCGGATACTCCTCCAAAGGTCCCGATCTCGGTTCGGACTACTTCGAACCATTGAGGATGCCACGGGTTGGCTTGTTCATGGGCTCCGGAATCGACTTCACCAGCTGCGGCGTAATGTGGCGTCTCCTGGACTATGAAATGAGACTCCGCGAGTCGCTCCTCGACATCACCGGGGTGCAGCGCTACGATCTGTCCGCCTACAATGTCCTGATCATTCCTTCGTACTGGGGCGGCGCCGACGCTCTGCGTGAGCAACTCGGCCAGAGCGGCCTGCAGAAGCTTAAGGACTGGATCAAGGCGGGAGGGACGCTGATCGCCGTGGGCGATGCCGCATACTTCTGCGCGGATTCTGCCAGTGGCATCTCCGGTGCCCGCGACAAGGGCAGTGTGTTGGAGAAGCTCGCCGACTACGACACAGCGTATGTGGCCCGTCGGGCCGCATTCACCGCGACGGTCGATACGGCCGCCATCTGGCAGGGGAAACCCAGCGAAAAATCGGGCGCGTCGGCAAAACCCGACGGCGGTGGAGGAAAACCCGAAATCGATGCGCTGCGCCGTGCCGATGAGAAGGCCCAGAACTTTGGTCCGCAGGGAGTACTGGTCCGCTTGAATCTGAACCCTGAGCATTGGCTCAATTTCGGCGTTGCGAATCCGTCCGCCGACAGCACGCGGTCTGAGACGGTCGCATTGCTTTACTCATCCCACGCACTTCTGGCCAAGGATCCCGTCGAAGTCACAGCACGGATTGCCGATGCCGGCGACATGCGTCTGGCCGGCCTGCTCTGGCCCGAGGCGCGGCAGCGCTGGTCGAAAACAGCCTTTACAACGCGTGAATCTATGGGGAAAGGACAAGTCATTCTGTTCGCTGACCAACCGTATTTCCGCTCGTACTTTCACGGGACTAAACGTCTTCTGCTCAATGCTGTCTTGCTCGGTCCTGGACTGGGCACGCGTCAGACCCCGCCATGGTGAAGAAATGTTGAAAATCTCACCATGCCGGCGGCGACCGCGCTGGTGACGAGGCTAATGCGAGGCCCCCGGGCGCCCACACAGGGGGCACCTACGATTGGCGCGATCGCATTCCCATGCGTAGGGGCCGCCCCGTGTGGCGGCCCGCCCCTCTTCGTGGCGACCACGGGGCGCGCCCGGGTGCTCGCCGCAACCCAGGATG
>JACRMA010000104.1 GCA_016235085.1 Candidatus Zixiibacteriota bacterium | reverse complement strand
CTGATCATTAAGTGATAGAGAGCATCATGGCCCGCGATTACGGCCCATCGAAGCGCAAAAGGATCTGTCTCGCAATTTAAGAGATCTAAGGCAAACCTCTCTATGGCCGAGACTGCAACCTTTACTCCATCAAGTTCTAGGTGACTCTGATGTGCTTGCGTATCCCACTCTTCCATGGTCTATCCATCAATACTGATACGATCAAAAGGCTCTCCTGCTAAACAGAAGTCATCGGTGGTATCCATTACGGTCACTCGCACTATTTTGTTCTCACCACATGCGTCAGGAGTTGTTCCCACACGAAGATACGAACCGGTAAATCCTTTGCGCCAGCCGTCCTCATCGACGGTTTCGAACAGCACTTCAACTTTGCGTCCGATATGTTCATCGAAGAACGCCTGCTTCTTCCGGGCGGCCACTTCATGCATTCTCTCGGACCGCTCCTTGATTCGTGCTGGGTCAATCTTGTCGCCATAGAACGCCGCGGCGGTCTTCGGCCGCTCGGAGTAGGAAAACACATGCAGGTAGGAAAGAGGCAGTTGCTCCACGAAGCGCAGCGTCTGGTCAAACTCACGATCCGATTCACCAGGGAAGCCAACGATGATATCGGTTCCCAGCCCGAGGTCCGGCATCAAAGTCTTCGCCCTCTCGATGAAACGCGCATACTCACCCGCCGTGTAGACACGTTTCATGCGAGCCAGTACTGAGTCATCGCCTGATTGCAGGGGCAGGTGCAAATGCCGGCAGGCTTTCGGCGAACCCGCCATCCAGTCCAGCAGCTCGTCACCGATGGTCGAGGGCTCAATCGAGGAAATCCGCACTCGCTGGACGCCCGGCAATTCAGAAATCGCCCGCGCGACATCTGAGACGGTCTTTCCGCCGCTGTTGTATGTTCCGATGTTCACGCCGGTGATCACGAGCTCCTTGTGCCCGCGCCGAACCAGCTCATGTCCTTCTGCGACGATCTGTTCCAGACTGCGGGAATGTGCGGCCCCGCGAACTCGCGGCAACAGGCAAAACGCACAGCAAAAATCGCAGCCATCCTGGATTTTGATATTGGCGCGCGTGGAATGCGGGTAGTACCCCGCCATCGGGTAGTCGAACTCACCCGTGTCCGGCCGCTGGGAAACGAAAATGGCTGGAGCAACCTGGGACGACACCATCTCTTCCCTTGGCGCGGGGCGCACCTCCGAGTTGCGGACAAGGGGCTTTAAGCCCCTTGCGTAGGAGGGTCGAGGACTCCCCGAAACGTCCTGCGAAACTATCTGGGCCAACGCGTATTTCTTATCCGTGCCCACAACATAATCGACGCCCAAAATCCCCGCGACTGTTTGCGTATCGGCCTGCGCGTAACATCCTACGGCACAGACCACGGCCGAAGGCGAACGGCGCTTGACCTTGCGGATTTCCTGGCGGCAGCGTTGGTCGGCATGTTCAGTCACCGAGCAGGTGTTGATGACAGCGACCTCCACCGGCGAGCCATGTTCGGCGATTTCATAGCCGCGCTCGCGGAACGTTTCCGCAATCAGTGCGGTCTCGGCCTGATTGAGACGGCAACCGAGCGTGTAGAAGGAGGCCCGTGGTTGCTTCATGAGGTCGCAGCCTCCATCGGTGTCACCCACTGGCCATCCACTATTCGCCCCATCCGCAAACGCGTGATCAAAGTTCCATCCGGCCAAGTGCCGAACAGCGACTCGACCAGTTCCCGCGGGCGCACGCTGCGTCCTTCGACGGCTGTCAGGGTCAGAAACCATTCGGTATTGCCGTTGTTGGTCTGGATGCTCGAATGCGCGATGCACGCGGCCGCATTGATGTGCCGTGATTTCTCTTTCGTAACCCGCTGGATGATCCAACCGCCATTGGAAAGTCGGTGATCGAGAAGTTCCTGCAATCCACCGGCGCCGGCAGCCAGGGACAAGACCTCACGGGTATCGAACGAGACGAGATATTCCTGATGATCAATCACCGATTCGATGGTTGGTGTCGAGGAGTCCACGCGGCGGGCATCGGTGACGTGAAAGCCCTCGTGCAAATGCTCGTTCAATCCGTCGGCCAGGGCATTCGGTTCCCACGGTTCGGTGATGTCCAAGTCCAGATATTCACTCTCACCAGCGACACCGACCGGCAAAGCCGGTCCGAACGAAATTCTGGCGTGGGGATGGAATCCGCCGGAGTAGGCAATCGGAAGCTTTGCCCGGCGGCCGGCACGATCGATCAGGCGAATTGTTTCCAGATGCGACAGATACCGCGAAAGACCGGTCCTCGAATAGCGGACTCGGAATCGGTACAAAGGGCCTTGCGTGGGCTGGAACGGCTGCGAAGCGGCGAACTCCTGCCCGCGATCCGACATCTTCGATTCATGCTCCTGAAACTCGCCCGTTTCACGGACGACAGGCAGGAACAGGTTGTCTTTGCCAAAGGCCTCGAGCTTCGCGAGGCGCTCGGTCATGATCGCTGTTGCCGATGCGCCTTCGCGCTCACGCTCAATCGCAATCGCCTTAAGATCACAATCAACACCGCAGTCATAACAGACAAGCTTCGTGATCCCGTCTTTCGTGCGCGGCGGATTGTGTCTCTTGGGCAGGTAGGGCTTCTCGCACGGGTGGGCAAACCGCGCTTTCAATCCCCACTTCAGATCCATCAAGAGGAAATCCTTGGTCACGCGGGAGTCGATATGATCCCAGATCAACTCCGCCTCGGTCGGCAGCGCCGGCATGAACTGTTCTGGCTCAATACCGCACGTGGCGAACGCGTCATTCCAATATTCTTCCTTGAACCAGTCGCTCCACTCGTCGAATCGCGCCCCGGCCCGCCATGCGGCTTCGATGACTTTTCCCAGCCGCCGGTCACCGCGCGAGAAGGCCGCCTCCAGACGGGACAGGCGCACCTCATGGCACTTCAACTCGATCCCCCGGAATGTCCGCAGGCGGTCGTGCAGGAGGCGTTGTTTTCGCACCAGATTTTCCGGCGAGTCAAATGGTACCCACTGGAACGTCGAATGCGCCTTGGGAATAAACGACGAGACCGATACCACAACCTTGATACCGCGCGGTCCCAGTTGTTTGCCGATTTTCAAGACTCGGATCGCGGTTTCCGCGATCCCTAAGACATCTTCATCAGTCTCGGTGGGGAGGCCGATCATGAAATACAATTTCAACCGAGTCCAGCCATTGGAAAACGCGATCCGGGCGGCGGTGTCGATATTCTCATCGGTCACGCCTTTGTTGACCACATCGCGCATCCGCTGGGTACCGGCTTCCGGCGCAATCGTGAATCCCGTCTTCCGGACTTTGGCTATTTCGCGCGCCAGCTCTTCGGTCACGCCGTACACGCGCAGCGAGGATACCGACATTGCGGTGCGGCGCATCTGCAACTCTGCCATGACCGCTTTGGCCAGCGGCGTCACACAGGAATAGTCCGCCGTGGAGAGGGCGGTCAATGAGGCTTCATCGAAACCCGTCTTATCGATTCCTTCGACGATGGAATTGACAATCGACTCCGGCGACCGCTCGCGGACCGGACGATAGATAATTCCCGCCTGGCAGAACCGGCAACCTTCGGTGCACCCGCGCGCGATCTCGACTGCCACACGGTCGTGGACGATGTCGGTTTGCGGCACCAGAATGTCAGAAGGGAAGGGGTAGTTGTTGATGTCGTCCAGGAGCGCCTTCTTGACTGGGAAGGGAGCATTCTCCACACGCATGACGTGGACGAAGCCGGTCTGCTCGTCGATCCGTATCGGATACAGTGCCGGGACATAAATCCCGTCGATCTCGGAGGCGATTCGAGCCAAGCGCTCGCCTCTCGGTACTCCCGCCTGCTTGAGCGTCTGATTGAGACGGAGCAGCTTGGGAAAGGCCTCTTCACCATCCCCGATCAGATAGGCGTCAATGAAATCTGACGTCGGCTCCGGGTTAAAGACGACCGGGCCACCGGCCATGATGATCGGATCGTCTTCCTCCCTCTCCCAACGGTGAAGCGGGATCCCGCTCAAATCGAGCATGGTCAGGATATTCGAATGGCTCATCTCCGATTGCAGAGAGAAGCCGACCACGTCGAAGACACGGAGCGGTGTCCGGGTTTCGGTCGAGAAGAGCGGCAATCGGGCCGCACGCAAGCGTTCTTCCATGTCCGGGAAGGGGCAATAGGCGCGTTCGGCGTAAATCTCCGGGTCTTTGTTGAGATGGGCGTAGAGTATCCGCAGTCCCAGGTGGGACATCCCGATTTCGTACGAATCGGGAAACGCCAGACACACACGGATCGCCACAGTGGTCGGGTCCTTGGTGACCCGGTGCAGTTCGCCACCGATATACCGTGCTGGCTTCTGCACTCTGTCCAGCAGACGTGACAGCGTCCGCTCATCAATGCAGGCCGTATCAACGGACCGGGGATTTGTCGTAACGCTTCTCTGCATCAGATGTTCATGCCCGCCGTGCCCAGACACGTCCGGTCCTCACCTACCGAGGCTCGCAAGAAACCAACTCACTGAGATATGCCCTTAGTCGGCCACTTCTCCGGCATGGGCGGCCCAATACCGGTCAAACTCTAGCTGATAGGCCAGGGTGGAGAGATCCTTCATCCGGTCAAGGAAGACGATTCCATTGAGATGGTCGACTTCATGCTGGTAGACGACGGCCGGGAATCCTTCCACCTCACGGTCGATACTGTTGCCATCGCGGTCAAACCCCTGCAATCGGATCCGGCGGATGCGCGGGACCCGGCCGCGAAAATCGGGTACCGAAAGGCACCCTTCGAAGTAGGCCACCTCTTCTGCGGTCAGGAACGTGATCTTGGGATTGATCACGACACTGCGCTGCGCCAGATACCCGCCATCGCTGTCCGGATCGGGGATCTCCTCGGTAACCAGAAGCTGGAGGGAACTGTGCACTTGTGGGGCCGCCAGTCCGACGCCGCCGTATTCGGCCATCGTGTCAAACATATCGTCGATCAGCCGTTGAATATCCGGCGACTTGATCCGGCCGGGTTCGATCGGATCCGCAATTCGCCTTAAGACTGGATGGCCCAGCCGTGCCACTTTCAAAATCGCCATAGGTCTCCCGGCGGTCACAGACCGCGTCCCGCCAAACCACCTAATTTACAGTCTGCGGACGGCAGAATCACGGCAAAGATAATACGACAAAAAAGGTTTGGAAATGGCGGAATGCACCTGAATCTGGAACCAGGGAGTACATCCTCACCCTGTCCCATCTGCCGACTCCCCAGCCGGAATCAGACAGCAGACCCTTCGTTCCGCCGCGGCGGACTCCTCAGGGTGACAGAGCGCGAGACACCCAGGACCCGGCGACGACCCCTCATGCCCTGCATGCACGACTCCCCCGAACCTGCCGACCTAAGGAAAATGGCGCCTGAATTGGTCCCGATCGAACCGCTTTTCAATACGAACCGCGAGGTTGGTTCGGCCATTTGGATGCCTGGCCGCGGTGTGGCCAAAGGCGCACCGGAACTTACGCCCGGACAAGACGATATGTCACTTAAGTCCCTTTTTGACATGCGCTTTGCCCCCTGTGTCGTACATTCTCGTACAGTCGGCATCGGGACTGGTTGTCCACCCGAATGGCCGTCGTAACAGGCCGATTGGGACCGGATGGTCCTTTTTCGTCCAAGGAGAGATGGAAATGCCACGGAAGTTCAAGACGATTGACGGGAACGAAGCTGCGGCGTACACGGCGTATCGGACGGCAGAAGTCATCGCGATCTATCCGATCACGCCCTCGTCCCCCATGGGCGAGCATTCCGACGGGTGGTCGGCGGCCGCGGGCCCGAACATTTGGGGAGCGATCCCCTCGGTTGTGGAAATGCAGAGTGAAGGGGGCGCCGCCGGGGCGGTGCACGGAGCATTACAAACAGGGGCGCTGACGACGACCTTCACGTCGTCCCAGGGGCTTTTGCTGATGCTCCCCAACATGTACAAGATAGCCGGCGAACTCACGCCGGTGGTATTCAACGTCGCGGCGCGGGCAGTCGCGGCCCAGGCTCTGTCGATCTTCGGAGATCACAGCGATGTGATGGCGGCGCGGGTTACCGGATTTGCCCTCCTGGCCTCGGGCTCGGTGCAGGAAGCGCATGACTTCCCCCTGATCGCCGGGGCCGCCACTCTCGAATCACGCATCCCCTTCCTGCACTTCTTCGATGGATTCCGTACGTCCCACGAGGTGCAGAAGATCGAACTGCTCGACGATGAGACCATGCGGGCGATGCTGGATGAAAAGTTGATTCTGGCGCATCGCACACGTGCCCTGTCGCCGGATCATCCGGTGATGCGCGGTTCGGCGCAAAATCCCGATGTTTTCTTCCAGGCGCGTGAGACGGTCAATCCGTTCTATAATGCCTGTCCTGCGATTGTGCAGCGCGCCATGGACAAGTTTGCCAAACTGACCGGACGTTCCTACAAGTTGTTCGAATATCACGGCGCGCCCGATGCCGATCGCGTGATCGTCCTCATGGGATCGGGAGCGGAAACCGCACGCGAAACCGTGAGCCACCTGATCGCGCACGGAGAACGGGTCGGCGTACTGATTCCGAGACTCTACCGTCCGTTTGCCGCAGATCTGTTCGTTCGCGCCCTGCCACCGACGGTGCGCACGATCGCCGTCCTCGACCGCACCAAAGAGCCGGGAAGTTCCGGTGAGCCGCTGTACCTCGACGTCGTGTCGGCGCTGGGAGAAAACGAGAGCTTTGCCACACCGCATTTCAATCTTCGCCCGAGAGTTATTGGAGGCCGGTACGGGCTATCGTCCAAAGAATTCACCCCCGCGATGGTCAAAAGTGTGTTTACCGAGCTGCTCCATGAGCGACCCAAGAATCATTTCACCGTGGGCATCAACGACGACGTGACGCACACCAGCCTGGATTACGATCCGGAATTCCGGACCGAGTCCAAAGGACGTTTCTCAGCGGTCTTCTACGGCCTCGGTGCTGACGGCACGGTGGGGGCCAACAAGAACAGCATCAAGATTATCGGCGAAGGCACGGACTACTGCGCCCAGGGGTACTTCGTTTACGACTCCAAGAAAGCGGGTTCCGTCACCATCTCCCACCTGCGTTTCGGTCCCGATCCGATTCGCTCGTCGTACCTGGTTGATAAGCCGCAGTTTGTGGCGTGCCACCAGTTTGTCTTCCTCGAGAAGTACGACATGCTGAAGAGCATCGAGGACAAGGGCATTTTCCTGCTGAACAGTCCCTACGGACCCGACGACGTTTGGGATCGGATCCCACGCAACGTTCAAGAGCAGATCATCGCAAAGAAACTCCGATTCTTCGTGATTGATGGCCTCAATGTCGCCCGCGAGTCCGGCATGGGCGGACGGATCAACTCCG
>JACRMA010000108.1 GCA_016235085.1 Candidatus Zixiibacteriota bacterium | reverse complement strand
TGCCAGATAATGGAACACCGCTCCGAACAGCAGCAACATGCCCACGAATGTCGGCCGCCACAGCCACCGCAAAATTGCGGTGAATCCCCCACCGGATTTCTGCGACGGCATCATCACCCAAGCCGCATAGGGCAGCGTCGCCAGCCATGCCGGTCCGGTCCAATTCAGTTTCGGTTCGTGTGTAAGGCTGAATACCGTGACTACGGCCAGGGGGATCAAGGTGAAGGATAGCAACAGGAGTCGTCTCCTGCCCGCGTCCATCATCCCGGACAGTCGCTGCGCCAATCCCCGGCGAGAGGCAAGTATCACGAGGGCTCCGGCGAAGACAGTCGGTGTCAGGAGTACCATGCACTCCCCCAACAGGGTGTGGAGGGAGAAGACTGATGGTTCGTTGATGCGCCGCGCCGTCTGGAAGACGAATGACGCCCAATTGTGCGTGGCATTCCAGTAGATCACAGGCAGGAACAGAGCTGCCGCGATCAGTCCGGCGAGATATGGCTGCGGTCGTGCCAGCCAGCGCCGTGACTGCGAATCGATGAGTAAGCAGAGAAACGTTGCCAGGACGAGAAGCCCGATCGTGTACTTGGAAAGCATCCCCAGCCCAATGCAAACTCCGGCGCCGATCCACGCGCCGGGACGTTCGCGAAGGATGGCGCGATGGAGGAAGTACAATGCGCCCGACCAACACGCAGTCAGAGGGGCATCGGGGGTCATCAGACATCCGGCCCCGAAGTAGAACGGCAGCGTCGATACCAGTAGCATGACCCCGACTGCGGATCGTCGCCCCAGGAGCTCTCGTGCCAGGGCATACGCAAATCCCGCGGCAACCAGCCAGCACACCAAGGCGCCGATGCGGACTCCGAACTCGGAGTTTCCGAAACTGAGTGTGCCCAGCTTGATAATCCACGCCACCATCGGCGGGTGATCGAGGTACCCCCAGTCAAGATGCTGGGCGTAATTCCAGTAGTATGCCTCCTCGGGAATCAGGTTCGGCACGCCGATGTACACCAACCGCAGTACAATCGAGTAGAGAACCAGCGAAATCGCCAGCGTGTGCCAGCGCTGCTGGCGGTGAGATCGCGCCCCGATACCTGTAAGTTGCAGCACTTTCCCGGAGTGCAGTAGCAGTGCCGAGCACAGTGCGACAGGAACCATTGCAACCAGTGGACTGAATCCCGCCTTCTGTAACAGCAACGCCAACACGCTGCCCCGGAGAAACAAAACGAGCAATGCGACGATGAGGGAGAGGCCAAGCGAACTGACCCTTCCCGACTCCTCAGTCGCAGAGGATTTGGGAGGAAGCAATAACGCCAGAACGGCGGCGCAGGCGAAACTGATCAGGTGTGCACCAACAACAGTGAACCCGGCAAACTGCGCGGCGAGGAAAGCACCGAGATCAAGAACGGCACTCAATATGATGGCGAGGATGAAGCCCCGGGCACGGATGGGTCCGGCTTGCTGCCAAACATACGCCGGCTCATCGGACCAGAATCGCGCGGGAGTCAAACGTGAGTCCTCGGTCGCCCCAGGTCAGTACCGGCCGAATGCTTTGTTGATCCAGCCGTGGAATTTGTGAATCGACTTCGGCTGCGCGTACATGAGGATGCAGGCGTGATGCACGAGATTCAACTTCGCCGCCTGCGCGGCCTCAATCGCTTCCTTTGTGTCGGAGCCCTGCGTCATCCAGAGATTCTTGATGCCCAAACGCAGGCAATCATCAACGACGCCTTTGGTGGCCGACTTCGGAACGGCCGAAAGCACAGCTCCGACGCTTCCCGGAATGTCGGCGAGGTTCTTAAAGCAGGGTCGCCCCTCGACTGTCTCCGCCTGTGAGTTCACGGGGAACACCTCATACCCCTGTGACGCGAGAGTCTTGAATACCTCGTTGCCGAAGCCCCTGGATCGCGAGACGCCGACCACGGCGATTCGCTTTTCCGCCAAAAACGCTTCAACTCCTGGTTTCATCTTTCCCTCCCAGTCTGGCACAAACCTTGCCCTGCCGCCCATGATAGCGCACTCCAATAAACAAGCAAGCGTGAAACGATTCTTGTCGCCTGACCCGTCAAGAGACTGACAGAGACCGGTATTGCTGTCAAGCATAAGAACACGGCGGGGGAGGGCGAGGCTCCCGCCGAGCCTCTTGTCCGCGCGGAACAAAGGCTCGGCAGTCCGCCACGGCGGATCGCCCTCCCCGAACGCACGCAAGCCGATCTGATGTCATCCCCGCGAAAGCGGGGACCCAGGGCCATTTTCTCGTCTGGGCTGCTGGATTTGCGGGAATGTCATGATGTGACAGTTACCCTACGCGTCCGTGTTCAAGGTCTGCAAGTCGGTGCCGATAGATGCCTTAGGGAGTTTGAACGTGACAAGGGACTGGCAGCAAACACCAGGGAGGGTGGGTGCTCATTTTAACAAGGAAGCTCGGGGAGAGCATCACCATTGGCGATGACATCAAGGTGACTGTTCTGGGCGTCTACGGCCGTCAGGTTCGTCTGGGGGTGGAGGCGCCGATCAAAGTGATCGTGCACCGTGAGGAAGTCTACTTGAAGATCAAGGAAGAAAACCGCAAGGCCTCGCACACGATCAAGGGTGATCTGCTCGGATTGGCGCGCCTGATCCGGGGCAAGGTGAGAACTGATGTTCCTGGTCCCGACGATTCTGCGGGAACAGGAAGCGTGGAGTACAAATCTGCGCCGCGCCCACGATCCCAGAAACGCAATTTGCACGCGCCGGCGCGCAAGTACCATGGAGGTGTCCAGTGAGCTGGCTTCGCCGCAAGAACGCGACTGATGACGATGCCGCCGGCGACCCCAGTATCGAGTTCGCCCGGCGGGTCATTCAAAACCCACGGGGCAGCCGCAATCGCAAGGATCACGACAAGAACGGGTGGAACTCATCCACTCCGCCTCCCAATGGCAGCGATTCCGATTTCTGCTACGGTGAGGAGATCAACCCATGCGCGTGACTCAAAAGATGATCACCGACCAGGCGACAGCCAGTCTTTCGGCGTCGGCCGATCGGCTCATGCGCCTGCAGACCCAGATGTCAACCGGCCGGCGCCTGTCACGCCCGTCGGATGACGCCGTTGGCGTCACGCGGGCGCTGTCGTTCGAAACGACGATCAGCGCCGTCGAACAATATCAGTCCAACGTGTCCTGGGCCAAGACCGGCCTCAACACGATGGATCAATCGCTCGGCGCGATCAACAATCTGCTGGCCAGCGCGCGCGAACTCGCCACCGGACTCGCGGATGACACCTATGATGCCACCGCCCGCCATGGCGCAGCGCAGAACGCCAAGACTTTGCTCGAGCAGATTCTCCAAGCCGGCAATACCGAAAGCAATGGCCGCTTTATCTTCTCCGGCCACCTGACACGCACCCAATCATTCCTCGCCACGCCCACCGGCGTGGTCTATCAGGGCGACCAGGGACTCATCTACACGCAGGTCGAGTCTTCCTCGCAGATGGCCACCAACATGCTCGGCTCCGATATCATGATGACGCCGCTGCAGACGCTGGGTGAGGGATTCGATTTGAAACGGGGAGTCGCCGACGCGGTCGCGCTGGCCGACTTGAACCACGGTCTGGGCATCGACCAGGCTCCAGGCATAATCCGCTTCACCGACGATACGACGAACACGACCGTGAGCGTCGACCTGTCGGCAGCGACAACAGTGGCCGGGGTCATTTCCGCGATCAACACCCAGTTGGCTGCCGGAGGTCTCACTGGTGTGACCGCTTCGGTCAGCCCGACCGGAAACAGTATTCGCCTGACCGCGGCCGATAACGGCCTCATTTCCACGGCCACGCAGTTATCCAATCTGAACAAGGGCCGGGGCATCGACCAGATGCCCGGCAAGATACAAATCGCGACCGACGATCTGACGGTCAATGTCACCGTGGACTTCACCGGTTCACAATCCATCGGTGACGTCATTAATGCCTTCAATACCCAGATGGTTGCCGCCGGTGTCGCTAATGTGACGATGGGGATCAATGGCGCCGGTAATGGACTTCAGATCACTGATGCGAATGCCGCGCCTTTGGGATTGCAGGTGATAGACATCGCTGGCGAAACTACAGCCCAGGATCTGGGGATTCGTGCCTATGTCAATGCGCAACTGGTCGGCGGACCGCTGGATCCGACTCACCGTGTGACCGTGGCCGAAAACGCGCCGGGTGAGACCACCGCGGCGAATCTGGGGATTCTTGGTGCGTTCACTTCCAATAAAGACGGTTCCGACCTGAACCCGATTCTGACCGCGACGACGCCGCTGGCGCAGTTGGACAACGGCCATGGCATCACCTTGGGACGGATCCGCATTTCCCAGGGCTCGACCTACGCAATCGTCGATCTTGCCTCGGCCGCGACCATCGGCGACGTCATTTCGCGCATCAATTCATCGGGCCTTCAAGTGCAGGCATCGTCGAATGCGGCCGGGGACGGCATCCAGGTCGTCTCCACAGCGAACGATAAGACGTTGATCATCAAGGACGACGATACAGTCGGCGGGTCGGCGACCCTGGGAATCAAGGGATCGCCCGATTTGCTGGGGAATCTGATGCTCCTGGTCGACTCGCTGGAAAGCAATGACCGGGCCATGGTCGGCAACCTGATCGGCGGACTGCAAAAGGCAGCCGATCACATTCTCGACCTGCGCGCCTCGGTCGGCGCCAAAATCCGGCGTGCCGAGTCAACCTCGGACCGGCTGTCGGCGTTAAGTGTGTCCGTCACCGGACTATTGTCCGAAGTCGAAGACGCCGATATCGTGAAAGTGACAACCCAATTGGCAACTCAGCAGAATGTCTATCAGGCGGCGCTCAACGCCACGGCCCGGATCCTGCAGCCGAGCCTGATCGACTTCGTCAAGTAGCGAACGCGAAAGGAAGACCATGACCACCGCTCCTCTCACCGTGACCACGACCCGGTTCGGAAACATTGAGACCGACGAGGGTCACATTCTCGATTTCCCAAAGGGGTTGCTGGGATTCGAAAACAACCGGCGTTACGCCCTGCTGAGTCGGCCCGACTATCAACCGTTCATGCATCTCCAATCGCTGGATGATCCGGGACTGGCGTTCGTGGTCGTCAATCCCCGGCTCTTCTTCCAGCACTACAAAGTCGAAGTCGACCCGCGTGAAATCGTCGAGCTCTCAGTCAGTGACACGCGCCAGCTGGAAACCTGGGTGATTGTGACCGTGCCGGAGGATTGGACACGGATGTCCGCGAATCTGCAGGGACCAATCCTGGTGAACCGGGAGAACTACCGCGCCAAGCAGGTCGT
>JACRMA010000103.1 GCA_016235085.1 Candidatus Zixiibacteriota bacterium | reverse complement strand
TGGCCGTCCTTTGAGCATGTCAGCGGATCGATCCAGTAGACCGGCGTTCAGAAAATTCGTCACATACTGGGAGGCCCCTGCTCCCAGAAGAACACAGAGGTTCTGCATCCGCAGCCACCGCGCAAATAGGGCCTGGACTTCCTCCTTGACCGCCTGTCCACCAGCATTCGAGTCGCTCGGCGTGGCGAAGCGGGTCAGCCAGTTCTCCGCCCCCCGAAACAGAACCGCCTTTGGCGTCGTTTCGCTGGGGTTGGGAAAGTACGCAGCCTTGTCGGTGTGGAGAAGGGCAGGTGCCCAAGGGTCAAATTCTATCGGCTGTGCCATCGTCTTTCTTCTCTCCTCTACACCGCAGACCGGCGCAACGATCAGGCGTCCCGCAATGGGATCGACCGGATCTGCACCTGACAATTCAACATTTCGCCATCAGGTCGTCGATGTTCCTGGCAGTGATGAACACCGCAGGTTGGTCGCCGACAGCCAGCGCCTTGAAGTGCGCCTTGCCGCATTCGATCTTGGCGCTTTCTCGGTCCCGGAGGTCGTCCAGGAAAAGGCTGCTCTTGGTCTCCACCACGAAGTAGAGCCGCTCCGCACCGTCCTTTTCGACCAGCACGGCCCAATCCGGGTTGTACGTGCCGAGGGGTGTCGGAACCTTGAACCAGCCGGGGAGTTTGGCATACACCTTCACGGCCTCGTTCTTTTCCAACTGCTCGGCAAACGTGCGTTCGACGCCGGACGAGTCATAAACTACATGCTCGTAAACGGACTTGGTCGCCGCCAACATGTTTTTGAGATAGCCCGTCAGCTCTTCCTGCTCGAAGAGTTCCTGGGCGTAATACTCGTCGTCGCCGATGCGGTGATACCGGATACCATCCACGAGGGCGAGGCGCTTCGTCCGGTTGATAGCGTCGGTCGCCAGTTCGATGAATTGTTGCGGGTTTCGCTTGAAGTCATCGAGCCGGAGGCTGGTCGTCAATATCCGGGCCAAACTGCGCCGCGTGAGCCATGTCTTGTCCTGCAGGTCGGTGAGCAAGTCCGGAAGTTCGATGTCCGTTTCCTCGATGACGACTGGCGCAGCCACCGTGGTCTCTTCAGACGAAACACCGCCCCGCCCGATGGCGAGATCCGCCTTGCGAATCTGCACACGGGTCTTGGTGATCGGCGGACCATTCCTGATGGCCTTGGCGAAATCCTCCACCAGCTTGTCGTTGTCGAACTGCACCCGGTACGTGGTCTTGTGCTTGATTCGATCCCAGAGAGCCTTGAACTCCTCGCTTTGGAGCACAGCCTGTCGCGTGCTGATGGTCCGGCGCTCGTCGGCGTTCTTGATATCCAATTTCCCGGCGAGCTTCCGAAGTACTTCTTTCACCTGGGGGAGTTGGGACTGGTAGGGTTCCGGCAGTTGCAGTGTGCCGTCCTTGAGCACCTTCCTCAGGGTGTCCTGGACCTTGCCCTTGGCATCCACGTAGCCCACATCTTTGAGGTGCGCCCAGATCGCTTCCGATTTGGCCACACCCAGCGCCGTCGTCTTGCCCGAAGCATCCGTAACCGGGATGGAGGCAAACTGGTGCTTTTCCACGATGCCGAAACGGATTCCGGTGTCTTCCTCAATCTCCTTCTGGAGGTTGGCGGCGAATTGCTCATAGCCTTCCGTGGCGACAACGGTGAGCGTGTTGATGTCGAAACCTCGCAATCGTTCGCCTTCCTGGTTCACGCATAGGCGCAGACCGCGTCCAATCGTCTGGCGGCGCTCACGCTCGGTGCCCATTTCACGGATGGCGCAAATCTGAAATACGTTCGGATTGTCCCAACCCTCACGCAGCGCCGAGTGGGAGAATATGAACTTCAGCTTCGTCTCGAGGCCCAGCAGCTTCTCCTTATCTTTCATGATGAGGTTGTAGGCACGTTCGGCATTTTCACGATTGCCCTGGTTGTTCTCGGCGGTATCCGTCCAGGTTCCCTTCTTGTCGATGGAAAAATATCCGTCGTGAACTTCGGTGGCGTCCGACTCCAAATCCACTTCGTTGAAGAGCGTGTGATATTTCGGCTTGGCCGCAGCCTTGCGGTACTCCTCCTCGAACATGACGGCGTATTTGCCCTTGACCTGGACTTTATCGGCGGTATAGCTGCGGTAGTGCTCCACGACGTCGATGAAGAACAGGCTCAGCACCTTGATGCCTTGCGGTCGCAGCCGGAGTTCCTTGTCCAGATGTTCCTCGATAGTCCGGCGAATCATGATCCGCTTGATCGCATCGCCGTCCACATCGCCGACAGCCTCTCCGGGCCGAAGCGGCTTTTCCAGATTGCTCAGTTCGAGAAACTCCTGCCCAGCCTTGCAGCCGATGTTCTGCACCAGACAGTCGGCATAAACCTCCCGCCGGGTAATCTGCTGAAGGTCGTCGCCGGGTTGCACCGTCACGATCTCACGGCTGACTCCGATGAGGTGTTGCACATCCAGTTCAACCTTGGCGCTGAACGTGCCCTTTTTGTTGGCAGTCGAGAGCAGTTTGACGTAGCACTTGTTGTGCCCGCCTTCCACTTCGAGGGACGCCACCTCAATCTGTTTCACGAGCTTCCGCTCGTAGGCATCGACGGCGTCTAATCGGTAGAGCATGTGGTGCTTGTCGGCGTGAGTGGCTGAGTAGCGCAGCGTGCAGAGCGGTTTCATCGACCCGAGCGCCTCCTTCCCTCGGCCTTCCAAACCCCCGTCCACGCTCTGCGGCTCATCCACGATCAGAATCGGCCGGGTGGCACGGATGAGGTCGATGGGTTTTTCGCCCCCGGTCTTCTCGGTGTCCTTGTAGAGGTTGTTGACATCCTTCTTATTGATGGCCCCAACCGTCACCACCATGATCTGAATGTTCGGGCTAGTTGCGAAGTTGCGCACCTGCCCGAGCTTGCTGGAATCGTAGAGGAAGTACTCGAAGGGCGTGTTGGCGTAGAGCGAGCGGAAGTGCTCTTCCGTAATCTGGAGGGTTTTGTAAACGCCCTCTTTGATAGCCACCGACGGAACTACGATCACAAATTTGGTGAAGCCGTAACGGCGGTTCAATTCGAAGATCGTCCGTAGGTAGACATAGGTTTTTCCCGTGCCTGTTTCCATCTCCACGGTGAAATCGCCTGAGGCCAACGATCCGGAAGGCCGCAAGCCATTGCGAATTTGAATGTCGTCAAGGTTGGCCAGGAGTTCATCGTCTAGCAGATGCAGACGGTTTCCGATACCCAAATCACTTTGGGCGAATTCCATTGTTAGCTGTGCAGCAGTCGCGTCACGGGTGACGGTGAACTCCGTTCGGCAAATCTCCTGGCCACGAAACAGATCGCATACTGACTCGATGGCGGTGTGTTGATAGTCCAGGTTGGGTTCAAAATGGAGTTTCATGGCTGTTTCGCCTTACAGGCTCCGCACGTTTTCCAGCCCACTCTGTTGGAGAATTGCCGTTAGGTTCGTCTTGGCGACATCGTCAGCAAATGCGCTGTCACGGAACACGACGGTCGTCTCGCCCGCAGCACCCTGCTCCTTGTGCCACGCAACAATGCCCAGCGCCAGCGGCTCCACCTCGGCGGCGGCAATTTGCTCGGCGAGGCACACAAGAAGAGTACCAGCGCTGATGTTGTGCACTGTCTTTCCTGCGATGTTTCTCTGCTCGATAGGAACCGTGAGTTCCAGGCCGAGTTTGAGCAGAAGTTCGAATAGGATGTCCTGCTCCGTGCGGTCGCTCTTCAAGTGCTCGACGGACTCTTCGAGCGTATTTGGGAGGTCGTCCCGGTTTGGATCCCACGCTCGAATGTTGCTGGAGGCCAACTTGAAAACCCGGAAGCCGAGATCGCCAGCGAACAACGGATTGTCTGCCCGAACCTTTTTCGCGGCACGGCGCAGGCGTTCCTTGGTCAGCTCAGCTATCGTGCGAGGCTTGCCGATTTCATCGCAAAACTCGGCCGCGATCTTTTGATCTTTATCCGTAGGATCGAGGGGTTCCGGAAGCTGAACCAAGATGTAACGGCGATTACCTGAATCCGTTGCATCTTGTTTAAGAACAGCATGTGCCGTCGCACCCGACCCGGCAAAGAAGTCCATGACCAGATCATCTGGATCAGTCAGATAAGCAGAACTCCATCAGTCCATTTCGTACTGCGTGCCAGTCGGATCCTGTCGCAGCCTTCAACCTGTCAAACTCAGCCCGAACTTCTTCAACGCCCTCCTTTTGCCCTCGAAGCACCACTTGGCGCTCGGCCAATAGTGATTCATTCTTGAAGTAAACGACCATGTACTCGTGCCCGACAGAGAAGTACTTTGCATCGTTCTTCCGGTTTCGATCCCACACCAGCACCGCCACAAAATTCTCTTCGCCGAAGATCTCATCCCCGATCCGCCTGATGTTGGGGAGTTCAGTGTCATCGATGCTGATGAGTATTGCCCCATCATTTCGAAGCAGATTCCGCGCCAGCTTCAGCCGGGGATACATCATGTTCAACCAATCAGTGTGGAAGCGACCGGAGGCCTCTGTATTAGAGGAAAGCTTGTTTCCGGTTCCGTCCACTTGCCCGGTGAGTTCGAGGTAGTTTTTGATGTTGTCCTGAAAGTTGTCCGGATAGACGAAATCGCTGCCCGTGTTGTAGGGTGGGTCGATGTAGATGACCTTTACCTTGCCGGAGTAGGATTTCTGGAGCAGCTTCAGGACTTCGAGGTTGTCGCCCTCGATCATGAGGTTGCGGGTGGTGTCCCAGTCCACGCTGTCTTCCGGGCAAGGGCGCAACGTGCCAGTCGACGGAGTGAGGGCAAGTTGCCGAGCACGGCGTTTGCCGTGCCAATTGAGGCCGTACTTCTCCTCCCGCTCCTCCAAGGCTCCGCCAAGGATCTGCCTCAGCACATCGAAGTCCAGCTTCCCTTCGGTCAGCGCCTCGGGAAACAGCGCCTTTAGCTGTTCGATGTTGCTGGCCATAATGTCTGGAGATTTTGTTTCGGGGTCTTGGGCGGTGAGTATTTTCATGTATGACTCTTAAAGTATTCTCTGTGTCTCGGCCAGTTCAGCTTCGAGGCGCTTGATTTCCATGTTCAGTTTCACCCGGCGGTTTATCTGTTTTTCCTTAGCCGCTGTGGCGCGCAAAGTCGCAATGTCCCGCTGGAGCCGGGCGTGAAGATCGAGACCGTCCCGCACCGTCGAAGCTCGCTCCGACGACTCCGGGGGAGTAAAGGTGCCAGCGATCCTGGCCGCTTCCAAAGCAGCCAATCGTTGCAGCAGCCCATCATAAAGTGCAAACAGGTCACGGGCGGGCAACTGCGAGACCGCGAGCCTTGCGAGGAACGATGCTTCCACTGTCGTGGGTGCATGCGTGTTCAGCGGAACCTGCCGCACCTCCTCAATCACCACCTTCTCGGCCTCACCCTGTGACCAGCGCTTATGAGCCAGCGACAGGCTGACGGCATTGCGGTGCTCCGCCACCAGCACGAGCGGATAGGGAATCGCCCGATGGATGAGCTCGATAAGGCGAGGGGATCTTGCAACTGGGCGCAGGGCGACGGTGAGAACGGCGATTTCCAGATATTCACGCACCGCGTCACGAAACGCTGGAACGCCGATATTGGTGGGCTTGAGCGCAGCCACCCAGGTGATTTCCTCAACGCCATCCTGAATCTGGCGCTTGTCAGCGGCGGTCGGAGCACCCTGCTCGACCAGGAGCTTCTTGGGAACTCGCTGATCAACGAGCGCCCCAGCGGGGATGTTGAGGGCGGTGATGACCGGGGCAAAACTCATGCGGTTATCGGCTCCGGCAGCACAACCAGGAAAGCGGCGACCTCGAAGTCATTGATGCCCTGAAACTCGCCCTTCATTGCATGAGTGCCACCGGGAGTGAACAGGCTGGCCACCGCACGTTCCTCCTTCTTGCCGACGATGGAGGTGACCGCCTTGGCGAGCAGATCCTGGGCTGTACTCATGTCCTTGCCATTCTTGGTGGCCTTGTCGAAGCTGGCAGAGGCTCCGGCATCGGGAAGGTCCCGTCCGATGCACAGCCTTTTCAGGCGGTCGAGTGATTGCTTGGCTTGCGTGAACGGAAGCAGCACGGCACCATCGTCGCCCACATGCACGACGTAGTGCGGAGCCAGCGGATAACCCGGCTCGATTGTTTTGAGCGCCCCCTCGCCGACCGCTTTCAGGCAAAAGATCACGCCGGGCGGAATGGTTGCTTCACCGTTGCCCTGCGTGGTGGTTACGGCGAACGTGCCCAATGGCAGGTTTTCCAGCTTCCCGGCATGTTCCTTGAGGTAGCCAGCAAGGTCAATGCGGAAATCGTTGAGGGTAAGGTCGGCGATGGAGACGCCGCTGCTTAGGTCTTCCAGGTCGATGATGGCGTCCTGGAGTTTCAGGAGTTGCTTGCGGCGGTATTCCAGGTCGTTCATCTGGTCGCCGGATTTGAACTCGATGACGTTCTCTTCGCCTGTTGCGGAAATATCGAGCAGCACCATGCGGCCACTCACGCGCTGTTCGAGGTTGATGTATTCCTCCAGCTCGATGTTGGGCCAGAAGTTGACGAGCTGGATGCGCTCGTTGAACGAGCCAAGACGGTCGATGCGACCGAAGCGCTGGATGATGCGGACCGGGTTCCAGTGAATGTCGTAGTTGATGACGGTGTCGCAATCTTGGAGATTCTGTCCCTCGCTCAAACAGTCCGTGGCGATGAGCAGATCGATTTCTCCGTCGCTGGCGAGGTCGGCGGGGCGCTCTTTGGATCGCGGTGAGAAGGCCGTGATGATGCTGACAAAATCCTTGCGCAGGTCGGGCAGCGTGGTCTGATTATGGCCCGTGCCCGTGACGACAGCCGAGTACAGACCGAGTTCCTTCTGTGCCCAGCCCGACAGCTCCTGGTAAAGATATTGGGCGGTGTCGGCGAATGCGGTGAAGACGATGAACTTCCGGTTGTCGGGATTGATTGGCTCCTGGCATTTACGTTCGATGACCTGCCGGAGGGCTTTCAGCTTGGCGTCACGAACCGCATTCACCTGCTTGGCGGCGGACAACAGCGTCGCCAGCCGATTGCGGTCTTCGGTGAGATCCTGCCGCCAGCGGACACGGACCACATCCTGGAGAAGTACCTTTACCTTGCGCCCCACCAGCAGACTCTCGAATGCCGGATCTTCGGCGTCGACGTCCTCGATGTCGATTTCTTCCAGAGACTCCGCCTGGGCTTCAATCCGTGCCAGGGTGGCTTCCACATCCGCAAGCTGCCGCTTGATGGTGAGCACGAAGGAGGAGACCGAACTCTCCATGCGCTTCAGCACGTTCACCCGTAGCAGGTGAACGAGGCTCTCTTCACGGTCCACTTGCCGGAAGAAACTCTCGCCGCCACGAATTCGAGTGCTGTACTTTGCGTCGTAAGCAGCTTGCTTATGCGGCAGCACGTAGCGTAGCGGCGCATAGGCGGCGAGCGTTAGGCGGCGGATCTCGTTGTTGATGTCCCGAATGGAGCGAAACTCTCCAGCCAGATCCACGTCGGGCTTGATGTTGACGGGCTTCAGGCGCTCCGGAAAACGGCCAGTTTCTTTGATGCCGTAATACTTTTCGATGTGCTTGCGGGAGCGGGCGATGGTCAGCAGGTCCAGCAGCTTGAAGTAATCGAACCCGAGCATTTCGAGGAGATAGGCAGGTCTCCGCTGCGGCTCCTCCAGGGCGAGCCAGCGATTGAACTGTAGCTGCGCCTGTCGGACGGTAGCCTCGATACTTGGGATGCCATGCTCCAGGAGAGCCATGTCGTTGCCCTCGGTGACGAAAGCGATCTGGTTCTTGAGGTCCGCCAAGCGGTTGTTGACTGGCGTCGCCGAGAGCATGAGGACGCGGGTCTTCACACCGTCCTTGATGATGCGCCGCATGAGGCGGTCATAGCGGGTCTCTCGCGTGTTGTGCGTCGCCTTATTGCGGAAATTGTGGGACTCGTCGATGACGACGAGATCATAGTTGCCCCAATTTACGTGGGCAAGATCGATGTCGCCGGAAGTGCCGTCGTCCCGAGACAGGTCCGTGTGGTTGAGAACGTCGTAATTGAAACGGTCGGAGGCGAGGAAGTTGCGGCGGTCGTTCGCCTTGTAGAGTGTCCAGTTGTCCCGGAGGCGCTTCGGCACGAGCACCAGCACGCGATCATTACGCAGCTCGTAATACTTAATGATGGCCAGAGCCTCGAAGGTCTTGCCGAGTCCGACACTGTCGGCGATGATGCAGCCGCCCAGCCGTTCCAGTTTGCCGATTGCGCCGACGACGCCGTCCCGCTGAAACTTGTAGAGCTTCTTCCAGACGGTTGTGTTCCGGATGCCAGTGGCGGATTTGACGATGCGCTCTTCGTCCAACTCGTCACCCAGGTCTTTGAAAATCTGGAACAGGGTCAGATAATAGATGAGTGCCGGGGGTTTGGGGTCTGCCAGTTCCTGCAGCCGCGTCAGGAATGCAGACTTGTGCTGGTCGGAGGTCGGCAGCGTATTCCACACGCTCGTGAACCATGCGCTGAAAACGACGGACTCTTCCGGTCGCTCGGAACATTGGATCAAGCTGAACTGGTTGCCGGGAGTGATGCCGAGACCTTCGGTGCTGAAGGCGCAACTTCCCGTGATTACCCGGTGCGGGCCGGCATCCGGTTTGCTCGCGATCAAAATGGATTGCGGCAGCGGACCGGGAGCGCCACGCAGCTCCACCCTTTTTTGTATCCAGGCGGCGCACTCACGTGCGAGCCAGTGAATGTTCAATTTGTTGCGGAAGGTGCGGTCCGTGTCGGAACCCGTGAGTCCAAGGTCTCCGTCGTTCGTTCCCAGCAACACCCGGCACGTTTCCAGCTTCTCCAGCAAGTCACGTAGCTCAGCGAATGCGAAGAGGGAGAATACCGGGGAGGCGAAGTCGAGCGACGACGGAGGGACGAGGAACTCGCGCAGCTCATCGAAGACTCTATCGTTTCCGGTGTTCCTGATGAGTTTCATCTATCGACCCACGCCGATTTATGCAGTTTCGATCAATAGCCGGCCCTACGCGTCTTTGTCGCTCTTCTTTGCAGGCGGCTGGATGACGGCCACTCACTCCTGAGTCTAAAAATACCAAAGTTCAACGTGTTGAGGCTTGCTTCGGGGATGGAACTCAAGGAGGCTGCTTGCAGTTTATCCCCTACTATAACGTCGCTGGCTTCTCGATCTGTTGAAACGGGCGCCGTGCCTTCGAGGACCGCAGTTCATGCCACAGAGGCACGAGTGGACTTTCCGCGGCTTAGATGATACGGCCCGATTGGCGAGCAGCCCGGCGCTGAAGCGCCAGGACAAAGGGGGAGCGGGTCGAGGCGTGCTAGGGCCGTTGATGGGCCTGGTCGCGGGTGAGGCGGCGAGAAGCGTCGACGCCGGGGACGGGGAGGAGAGAGTTCCATTCGTCGCGGGCCTGGCGGTAGTCGTAAGACGGACTTCCGGGCTCGCTGGCGGTGGCGGCTCTGGTGGCTGGGAAGAGACTGGAGAGGGATGCGCGCCATTGCGCAGCTTTGGCGGCGATGCGGCGGGCGATGGTCGGGCGCACGATTCTGGTGTAGCACAAAGGGGGCGGGACGCGAAGGGCAGCCCGGCGCTGAAGCGCCGGGACAAAGGGGGGCGGTGCGCCGGACCCGCTCGCTGGCGGTCGCGGCTCTACACGCCAACACCGGGCAACGACAGGCCAGGAGGCCTGTCCCACAAAGCGCCAGGAGTACGCGAGCGGCCCCAGGCTGAAGCCTGGGGACAAAGGGGCCGGACCCGCTCCCTGACGGTCGCGGCTCTGCACGCCAACACCGGGCAACGACAGGCCAGGAGGCCTGTCCCACAAAGCGCCTGTTCCACTGGGCAACGACAGGCCGGGAGGCCTGTCCCACAAAGCGCATGTTCCACTGGGCAACGACAGGCCAGGAGGCCTGTCCCACAAAGCGCCTGTTCCACCGGGCAACGACAGGCCGGGAGGCCTGTCCCACAAAGCGCCTGTTCAACTGGGCAACGACAGCCCGGGAGGCCTGTCCCACAAAGCGCCAGGAGTACGCGAGCGGCCCCAGGCTGAAGCCTGGG
>JACRMA010000120.1 GCA_016235085.1 Candidatus Zixiibacteriota bacterium | reverse complement strand
GGCTCTTACGGTTGCCGAGAGGCCGCCCCGGTCCAGAAGCTGTGTCACTTCGGATAATGAACGATGGCCCCGCTCTTCATTTGTATCAACGTGCACGCGGCGCCCCGTCACGCCATTGACGGAGACAGTCTCCACCCGGAATGTGAACGGTCCGGGTGCAATTGGCGCGAGGATCTTTGTGAGTTGCTCGTGGTCAATCCCCAAGGCAAAAAGCGACCCGAGGATCATATCCCCGGCCACGCCCGATTCCCCATCGAAGTAGAGTGCTCTCATGAAATCAGTTCAACCTCGTGGGATTCTGGAGCCAGCCAAAATCAAGAGCGACATACTCCCGGATCCATTCATCCCCATCAATACGCGGCAGATCGGGGTGGCTCGCGAGATAATCGCGGAACGCCTCACGAATCTCACCCGGATCGCCGGCTGACATGAGGCGCGCTTTAAGCGCGTGGCTGCCATCCCATCCTTTGACATAGGCCGCCAGTTGCTTGCGCATCAGGCGAACAACGCCGGGATCATGCCCGGTGTCGGCGAGTTTGTCATTCAGGTGTTGCCAAGCCACGCAGATCCGGTCGGGGATTGAGGGTTCGGGAAGCAACTCACCCGATTCGAGGTAACGGTTGATTTGGGCGAAAATCCAGGGGCGTCCCAATGCGCCGCGCCCAATCATGACGGCATCGCAGCCGGTCTGATCGAGCATAGCCTTGGCGTCTTCCGGGGAATTCACATCGCCATTGCCAATGACTGGAACCTTAAGTTCACGTTTCAGATCCGTAATATAGCTCCACGTGGCAGCCGTTTCGTAGCCGTCCACACGGGTTCGGGCGTGAAGGGTAACCGCCTGGGCGCCTTCGGCTACGGCAGCGTGGGCGGCGTCGTGATACACCAGATTTTCGTGATCCCAACCGGCGCGCATCTTCACAGTCACGGGCAGCGACACCGCCGAACAAGCCTCGTGGACAATCCGCGCCATTAATTCCAAATCTTTTAGAATCGCGGCGCCGCCGTTCTTGCCGACGACTTTTTTCACGGGACAGCCAAAATTCAGGTCGATCATGTCCGGTTTGAATGTGGCCAACTGGCGCGCGGCCGTGGCGAAGGTCTCGGTTCGGGCTCCAAATAACTGGTAGGCAACAGGATGCTCGTCGTCAGCAAGGATCAGTTTGTGCTCCTGGTTCATGGTGTTGTAGACCAGCCCATCGGTGGACAGAAACTCGGAATAGACGATTGCGGCCCCGAATCGCCGGCAGAGGCGGCGGAAGACGATGTCGGTGATTCCGGCCATCGGAGCGAGCACAACCAGCCCCGGGATCATCAAGTTTCCTATCCGCATGTCGAAAATATAGTTGTCACCCCTTGTTGCCGCAACGCCGTTGGGGACTTTGTCGTGCGGCCCAAAGGGTTCTCGCAACGGATAGGCGAGCCAAACAGGCCATTGACCAGACGTTACACCGGAGGAGCCATGGCGGAAATCGTGGTGCGGTATGAAGACAAGGTCATCGAACGGGTGATCACGGAAAAGCGGCGGATTTCAATCGGCAGAACGTCTGACAACGACATCGTTCTGGAGAATCGCGGGGTGTCGCGCAAGCATGCCGTGATCGAGATCAACCCGCAGAATTCGGTGATCATCGATAATGAATCTCTCAACGGGACGTTCGTCAACGACCGTCGCGTCGAGGAAGAGATCCTCCGGGACAACGACACGATTGCGATTGGGAAATACACACTCGTGTTTCATACCGAGACTCCTCATGAGACACGGGGAGCGGATCTTGACGGCACGATGACGCTGGAAACCAGGCGGCACCGTGAGATTGTCGCCAGCGACCGCAAATACCGTGAGGTGGTCAATCGCGCGGGGGGACGGGCGGTGCTGATGGGCGAGGACGGCACCGAACCGGCGGAGATCACGCTTGGGGCACAGTCGGTCACATTCGGCCACGCCTCGTTTGTAAACGTGAAGGTCAAGGGGTGGTTCATTCCCGACATTCAGGCCAAGATCACGCCGGAGGGCGGGCAGTACATCCTGACCAGTGTGGGCGCGCGGGGCAAGACAAAGCTCAACGGCGAGCCGGTTGATCAGGCGACGCTCAAAAACAGCGACCTGATACAGATTGGCAAATCGGTCTTCCGCTTCGTCGCGGGCTCGGGCACTGGGGCGTGATTCGCTTTTGAATTGGGACAATTGACACTGGACAAAGAGTGGATGCAGACACGAGAGATGTAACCATATCATGAAGAATCCGCTGAGCAATTTCGAGTTTCGTCTGGGCAGCGACAAATTGCAGCGCCACGGTTCGTACTTCCTCGCCGGGGTGATCTGCCTTTTGGTGATTGCTCTTTACCTCAGCGACTACCGCGGCCTGGCATCGCTGGAACTCAGGATACAGGATTCCATGGTGTCGCTTGGCCGCCGCCCGCAACCAGCGGCCAACGTGGTCATCGTGACTATCGACGATGAGGCCGTTAAGAAACTGGGGCGCTGGCCCTGGGACCCGGAACGTGTCGGGTACCTCGTCGGCATGCTCTCCGAATACCAGCCCTCGGCGATTGGATTGGACTTTGAACTCAGTGCAGAGGACGCGAACGACCCGGCCCGGAACAAGTTCCTGGAGAACATGATTACCCAGGCGGGCAATGTTGTTCTTCCGTTGCGGTTCACGCTGGGTCAGCCTGGCAGCACGCCCCAGGGCACACCCGACTATGTCCGCAAATCCAGTTATGTCACAGTCGACGATGCCTCGTCGCTGATGGACCATCCGTATCCGCAGGCGCATCATGTGACGCGTCCCTATGAGGCCATCTGCAAGGCCGCGTGGGCCCTGGGCGAAACGAACACATGGCAGGACGTTGACGGCAAGGTGCGGCGCGATCCCCTCGTCGTGCGGTTCGACGGCGATTACTATCCGGCGATGGCCCTCCAACTGGCGCGCTGTGCGATGAAACTCAATCGCACCCAAGTGCGCATCGATCCCGGCAAGGGGATTATTCTGGGTTCGTCGGTGGTTCCCTGCGATGNNNTGGACCAGCCGGAACACTGCGCTCGGTTTCCGCGGCGAGAGTTCTTGAGGGCCAGGCGGACAAGAATCTGATCACCGGCAAGATCGTGGTCGTCGGAGTCACGGCATCCGGCTATGGAACAAGCCTGAGCACCCCGGCCTCACCCGCTTTGCCGCGTGCCGAGAAGATTGCAACGACCACGGCGAATATCATGGAGGGGCGCTACATCACGACGGTGACTTTGTCGACCGTGCTGGATTTGCTAATTCTGGCAGTGGTGGCGGCATTCTGCGGCTTCGTGCTCCCTCGAGTGATCTTGCAGTATCGTGTGATCATCCTGCTGGTGCTGGCATTCCTGTTTATCGATCTCAATTTCATTTTGTACAATTCGTTCAAGCTGGTCACTAAGACATTGTATCCGTCGCTCGAGATCCTGCTTTTCCTGCTCTTCTCCCCCGCCATGAAGCCGCCACCGGCGGTCAAATCGAAGACCGGCGCGGCCAAGATACTGCCGCGGCCGGAACGCGTGGCGGCGGCCGGAGGAAGCCAGGGCGCTCCGAGGCCGGCTGTCGCAGACAAGCGCAAGAATGTCTCGATTGACAGCGACGGCGTTCGCGTCCGGGTGATTCCAGCCGATGAGCCGGCGCCCACGATCGGCGGACTGGAACGGACGATGGTGATTGACGCGGCCCTGCTGTCGGGCGCTGTTTCGGCCACACCGCCGCCTCCGCCGAGCCCTGTGTCTGGTACCCGGGAGATTACTCCAGCGTCCGCGGACCAAGCCGCCGATTCATTCGAGAGCACACGGCAACTGATGAATGCCAGTCCTGCGCCGCTCGGTGTGGATTCGGGATCTGACGCGCAAATGGACATATCCTCCGGTCAGATCAAGCTGGAGACGGCCACGCTGAAGAAACTGGGGCGGTACGAGATTCTGGGTGTGCTGGGACAGGGAGCGATGGGCACGGTCTACAAGGGCAAGGACCATGCCATCGATCGTCTCGTGGCGCTGAAGACAATTCGCGCTGGTTACGGCGGCACTCCGGCCGAGGCCGAGGAATTGCGCGAACGCCTGGTGCGCGAGGCCAAGGCGGCGGGCAAGCTGTCGCACCCGAATATCGTGACGATTTACGATGTCGGCGCCGACGGTGACCTGCGTTACATCGCCATGGAGTACCTCGAAGGGTACACGCTCGAACAGGTGGTCCGCAAGAAAGTGCAATTGAATTACCGGATTGCGGCCAAGATTTTGATGCAGGTGTGCGCCGCGCTCGATTATGCGCACAAGGCCGGAATTGTCCACCGTGACATCAAGCCGGCCAATATCATGGTGCTGGACGGATTCAAGATCAAGGTGACCGACTTCGGCATTGCACGATTCGAGTCCGCGCAAATGTCGATGACACAGACGGGGATCGCGCTGGGAACTCCGCACTACATTTCCCCCGAGCAGTTGCGCGGCGGCACAATCGATCGCCGTTGCGATATTTTCAGTCTCGGCGTCGTGGCCTACGAGCTTCTGACCCACCGGCGTCCGTTTGTTGGCGACAATATTTCCGCGCTCATTTATTCGATCACGCAGACCAATCCCGCGGCACCATCGACGGTCGATCAGAATATCCCCGGAATCTTCGACGTGGTCATCTCCAAGGCGCTCGCCAAGGAGCCACGCGAACGGTATCAGTCGGCCGACGAAATGGCCAACGACCTCAGAGTCTTCGCCGAGGACTTGACGGCGAAGTCGTATCGGATTTAACGGACCAAGACACAAGTCAATGTGGCGCGGCCGCCCTCGACCGCGCGCGCAGGCGAAGCCTGCACGTCTTTTGGGCACGCTCCCGCGAAGAGTCTCGCCACTGCGTGGCGAAACGCAGGCGAGGGCGCCTGCGCCACATGACTTACAACATTGATTCTGAGAATGCGCCGGCGATCAGCTTTCGCCGTCGCCTTTTTTCAGCAGGTCCTCGGCGAGCGAGAGCGCGACTCCGGAGAGCATGACTTCGACGCCGAGTTTGGTGAAGTCGCCGGAGATGAGATCGCGCGTGACATTGGCGTAGAGAGAACAGGCGGCCTCGCGTTCGACGACCAGCCCGGAGAGACGTCCCGCGGATTCACCGACGAACGTGACTTCGCCAAGGTCTTCCGAGGAAACGAAGCCGGTGCAATTGTGAAGCTGGAGATGGCCGCCCATCGTATAGACCACGATCATCGAGCCGAGATTTCGTCCCAGCCGCACTTCGGGATAGAGTTCCACGACCAGCATTCGCCGGTCGCGTGCGTTGACCATCTTCAACCGATAGTGATCGGTCTCAAAGGTTCGCGATTCAGGCTGCAGACAGTTGGCGATGCGGTCGACGTCGG
>JACRMA010000115.1 GCA_016235085.1 Candidatus Zixiibacteriota bacterium | reverse complement strand
TTGCGAGCAGATGTCGGCAAACTGGGCTTTCGTAATCGTCAGTGCATCCGGACCCAGTTTGCTGAGACCCCTGTGCCGCGCCGGACTATAAGGCGCCACCCAGTCGATCCTGCCAAACTGGCGTGTATCAGAGAGCACGAGTTGGCGGCCATCGCTCAAGGGTAGGACAAATCGGTCGTGACGTTCGCGGTGGTATGATGACGGTTTGATCCACAGGCGGCCCGTCATCCGCAGGTGAATGACAAGCGCATTGCCACTCATGAATCTGACGATGATGTATTTCCCCAGACGCTCGATTTGCCCGACTTGTTCGCCGCTCGTTTGAGATTTCCAGCCTCTTGCATTCGCCAAAGCCACTCGACGTGATGCAAACGACACGGCTGTGAGGGTTTGGCCGAGAATGTGCCGGCGCAACCCACGCACCACAGTTTCGACTTCGGGTAGTTCGGGCATGGGGAAGAACCGCGTGGAATCAGGCCAGCCGATGGCCGTCGTTGACGTCGAAGAACATGATTTTGGCCGGCTCGGGGCCGATCGAAATCGTGGCGCCCGGTTCGAGTGAGTGATCGGGAGACGCCAGCAAAGCGAGGTTCCATTCGCCCGACTGGGTGTGGTAGAGCAGCTTGTCCCCGAGGAATTCGCGGGTGAGAACCTTCCAAGTGACGCGCCCTTTGCCTGCGGTGAGGATGAGATCCTCTGCCCGGACTCCGACCTGGACGGTCTGATGTCGCTCAAGCTGTAAGCGTGATACCACGTCGTTCGGCAGGACCCAGTCAAACGGGTTCAATAGAAACTTGCCGTCAGTCTCAACAATCTCACCGGTCAGCAGGTTGATCGTTGGGCGTCCCAGAAACGACGCCACGAATCGATTGGGTGGGTTGCGATAGAGCTGCTCCGGGTGGCCGATTCCCTGGACACGACCCTGATCCAGCACCACCACGCGGTCCGCCATGGTGAGCGCCTCGGCCTGGTCATGGGTTACGTAGAGGGTCGTTTTGTGCATCGATTTCTGGCGAGTGACGATCTCGACCCGCATAGAGGCGCGCAGGGGCGCATCGAGATTGGATAATGGCTCATCAAACAGGAATATCCCCGGATCGGCGGCCATCGCGCGCCCAACCGCCACCCGCTGACGTTGTCCGCCCGACAGTTCCTTGGGGCGGCGCGTCAAAACGTCCGTCAGACGCAGTTCAGATGCGATCTTCTTCACCCGCTCTTCGATATGGTCTTTGCGGTGGTGTCGCAGTTTGAGCGGAAATGCCAGATTGTCGAAGACAGTCCAGTGTGGGTAGAGGGCATACGACTGAAATACCATGGCGCACCCCCGGTCCTTCGGCGCCACGCCGGTCATGTTGCGCCCATCGATCAAGACTCGGCCGCTGTCGGGTTCGCCCAGACCCGCAACCAGGCGCAGGGCGGTCGATTTGCCGCACCCTGACGGGCCCACCAGAACCACAAACTCGCCGTCACCTGCGGAGAATTCCACGTCCCGCAGGGCCGCGGTTGGGCCAAAGGTTTTGCAGACTTTCTCGAATTGGATGGTGGCCATAGCGCAACAAGATCTGCCAATCGGGGGAAATTGGGACCAAAACCGGCGGCAGTCAATACGCCAGAACGTGGAAAGCCGTTGACCTGAGGGAAACTTAGGTGGTTTTTTGATGGTTCGTTGCGGCGAAATGCCGCACGTTTGCTGGAGACGAAACTACATGAAGACTGTCAAGAAGACCAATGCCCCGACAACATCAGTAGCCGCAGACATTTTCAAGAGTTACGACATTCGCGGGACCGTCCCCGATCAATTGAATCCGGAAGTCGCCCGTTTGATTGGACGGGCGTTCGCGACCGAGGTCAAAGGCGAACGCTTCGCCGTTGGCAGAGATATGAGGATCAGCTCGGACGTTTTGGCCGAAGCACTGATCGGTGGCCTGATGGAATCCGGCTGTAAAGTTGTCGATGTGGGCCGGGTGTCCACCGACGCCCTCTATTTTGCGGTCGGGCACCTGGGAACCGATGGGGGGGTGATGATCACAGCCTCCCACAATCCCCCAGAATACAATGGTTTCAAGCTCTGCCGCTCGATGGCGGAGCCGCTGTCCGGCACCGATGGCATTGAGCGCATGAGAATGGCAATCGAGATGGACGATTACATCGTGGAGAGAGGGATGGGAATCTGTAGCGCGAGCAACATCCTCCCGCAATTTGTGGAGCATGTGCTTTCCTTCATCGACACTGCCAGGATGAAGCGGTTCAAAGTGGTCGTCGACGCTGGCAACGGGATGGCCGGTGCCGTGCTTCCGGCGGTCTTCGACCGGCTGCCCTGCACCTTGATTCCGATGTATTTCGAACCGGACGGTACATTCCCCAATCATCTGGCCAATCCGATCGAGCCAGCCAACATCGTGGATCTTCAAAAGCGGGTTCTGTCCGAGAAGGCAGACCTGGGCGTAGCCTTCGACGGTGACGCGGACCGGATGTTTCTGATTGATGAGACCGGAAAGCCGTTGGGCGGCGATATGGTTATGCTGCTGGTCGCCAAGAATCTCCTGGAAAAGAACCCCGGGGCCGCAATTCTCTATAACCTCATCTGTTCCAAAGCAGTACCCGAAATGATCGAACGCATGGGCGGACGGGCCATTCGCACCCCCGTGGGTCACGCCATCATCAAGCCTCTCATGAAGCGTGAGGGAGCTGTGTTCGGCGGCGAGCACTCCGGGCACTTCTACTTCCAGAAGAACTGGTACGCCGATTCGGGGCTGATCGCGATGCTTATGGCCATGGAAGTGCTTGCCTTAGCGGAGCAACCGCTGTCCTCACTGGTGGCGTCGGTTGACCCATATTTCCGATCCGGCGAGCTCAATACCAAGGTCAAAAACATCCCCAAGACGCTCGACAAGATTATCGAGGCGTTCCCAGGCGCCCTGCCGGATCACACGGATGGAATCACGCTCGTATTCGACGAATGGTGGTTTAACGTTCGCCCCTCCAACACCGAACCCCTTCTGCGGCTCAATGTTGAGGCCAATTCCGCCGACCTATTAGAAGAGAAGACTGCGGACCTTCTCGCGGTCATCCGAGGTCGTCGGAAAGCGGCTGTGAAGCCGAAGCGCCAGTCTACCGGTCGCCGAAAGGGACGGGGGGAGTCAAGTGAATGAAACCATTCTTATTGTCGATGACGATGTCCGCATCAGAGAACTGTTAACCGAATCGCTCAACGCGATCGGATATCAGACCATCGCCGCCAGCGACGGACACGAAGCCCTCGCCACCGTCCGCACTCAACCCATCGATTGCGTCGTCTCGGACATCAAGATGCCCGAGCTCGATGGATTGAATTTGCTGCACCATATCAAGGCCGAGCATCCCGCCATGCCGGTGATCATGATCACCGGTTTCGCATTCCATCAACATCGTGAGCAGGCCACCCACGAGGGCGCCGACGGATTCCTGGTCAAGCCATTCCGGCTGGAGAAGATTGAAGAAGTACTGCTCCGCGTGTTGTCCAGAGCGCGCGCAGCCTCTGCCCCCACACGCGTGATCCGCGACATCCTGATCGTCGAGGACGACGTGGAGTTCCGGGTGCTGCTGGCAGAGATCGTGGAGGCGTTGGGCTATAATCCCATGAGTGTCGCCGACGCGGAGTCGGCGGTGCGCCAGATCAACCAGCGCTGCCCCGACGCCCTGATTACCGACTACAAGTTGCCGACTATGTCGGGTGAAGATCTCATTCGCGCGGTCAAATCCACTCATGCCGATCTGCCGATCGTCCTCATCACCGGTTATGCTCCCAGCATTTCCGGCCGCGAGTTTGCCGACGGCGCCGCCGATGCGTTCCTGATGAAGCCGTTCCGCATCGACCGCATCGGGACAATCCTCAAGTCGCTGGAAAATCCAGCGGCTGCAACGGCTTAGTAAGCACTAGCGAGAACGATAGCGAAGTCAGTGCGATGGGCGAGTGTCCCTCGCAACTGGCTGTTGCACCGTCCATTGGTGGCCCACCAGGAGCCGATTCGCCGAAGGCGAACGGCGAATGGTGGGGCGTTGCGCGGCAGCGGCTCCACCATCCGCGTCGCACGCATTCGGCGTGCTGGCTCCTGGTGGGCCACCCCGCGGCGAGCCACGCTTCTAGTTCAGTCCGGGATTCTGCCTTGAGCGACGATTTCCGCGATTTGGGGATGCAGCGTGGCATTCGCGGCGATGGCCTGGCCCTTGAGCGGGTCGAACGGCCGCCCAGAAAAATCGGTCACGACGCCACCGGCTTCTTGAACCATCAAGGCCCCCGCGATGCAGTCCCAGGGCGATAACTTCATTTCCCAGAAGCCATCGTATCGTCCCGCCGCCGTCCAGGCGAGATCGAGCGCGGCGGCGCCCATGCGACGGATCGCCCGTGCCTTCTTCGCGAAACGGGCGAAGTGATCGAGATTGTCGAGCTCGGATTTCCGAATGTCGTACGGAAATCCTGTGGCGAGGATCGCATTGGAGAGCTCGGTCGTCGTCGAAACTTGAAGGCGGTGACCGTCGAGGAATGCGCCCTGTCCCCGCAGCCCGGTAAACATCTCGCGGCCCATCGGGTGATAGACGATCCCGCAAATCGGTGTCACACCCTTAAGCAGGCCCAGCGAGACACAGAAGATCGGCAGGCCATGAGCGTAGTTGGTTGTGCCGTCGAGCGGATCGACGTACCACGCCAGGTCGCTCGTTGAAGTCCGGCTCGATCCTTCTTCGGCAATGACGGCAACATTCGGGAACGAACCGGCGAGCCGGGTCACGATCAATTCTTCCGCGCGGCGGTCCATCTCCGTGACCAGATCGATCACGCCCTTCAATTCGATTGTGCGGGCCTTTCCGAAATTCTCGGCGAGCATGTCGCCTGCGGCCTTCGCAATCGGGAGGGCCGCGTCGAGGTATTCCCGCCACACAGGATCGGATTCTGGGAGTTCAGATTTGGCCATTGCCGCCTTCTCGCCGCTTTGGAAACTTCCGGACCGGGAGGGCGATCCGCCGCAGCGGATTGCCGAGCCTCTTGACCGCGCGGGAAGACGGCTCGGCAGGAGCCTCGCCCTCCCTTCCGCACTCGATAAGGTTGAAGAATACCGTCACAATCTCCCTGTCACCCAACCATCCGCGGCATCGCCTCGCCCGATTCGGATTCCAGCGTCGGCGTCTGGAGTCTGTCCAGATAATAGTAGATTCCGCGTTGTGCAATTAACTGATCGTGGGTCCCCTCTTCGCGCACTCGGCCTTTGTGCAGGACCAAAATCCGGTTCGCGTTGCGGATGGTGGAGAGGCGATGCGCGACCACGATATTGGTTCGATTCGCAAAGAGCAGCTCCAAAGCCGCCTGAATGCGAGCTTCGGTTTCATGGTCAACGGACGACGTCGCCTCATCCAGAATCAGAATCCCCGGATCATCGACGACGACGCGTGCGAATGCCACCAACTGCTTCTCGCCGACCGAGAGTCCGGAGCCGCGTTCGCCAACCATGCGGGCAAGTCCATCCTCCTGATCGCGTCCCAACCGCGCCAAGCCGACTTTCTCCGCCGCCGCCGCCACAGTCTCCCCGGTCATCTCGGCTCGACCCATGCGGATATTGTCGGCGACCGAGCCGGAGAATAAGAACACATCCTGCGAGACCGTGCCCACGCGCTGGCGCAGCGCATGGGGATCCCATTGCCTGATGTCGATGCCATCGACGAGGATCTGGCCCTGCTGGAAATCGTAGAGACGGGTGATGAGATTGGCAATAGACGTCTTGCCCGCTCCGGTCGCTCCCACCAATGCCACTGTCTCGCCCGGTGCGACTGTGAACGATACGTCCTTGAGAACCCAATCCTCGCCCTGGTAGGCGAACCAGACATGGTCGAAAACGACTTCGCCGTCTTTTGCTTTGGCGCCGTTGCTCACCGACACTTCGGGGATTGTGATGCCCGGGTTGGTGTCGAGGAGTTTGAAGACACGCTCCGAAGATGCCATGGCGGCCTGGAGGATGTTGTACTTTTCCGCCAGATCGCGAATGGGGGAGTAGAAACGCTCGGCGTACTGCACGAAGGCGGTCAGGGCGCCGAAGGTCAGGATGCCCGCCACGACGTGTCCCCCCCCGTACCAGACGATCAGGGCGAGCGAAATCGCGCCGATCAATTCGATCACCGGGAAGAAGACGGCGTAGTAGAGAATCGATTGCAGATTGGTGCGCCGCAGCTCGGCGTTCTCCTCCTGATGTTTGGCCATGGTTGCGGCTTCGCGATTGAATCCCTGTACGATCGACATCCCGGTCAAATGCTCCTGCCAGAAGGAATTCATCCGCGCGACCAGCCGCCGGACTTCGCGATAAGAGAAGCGCACTTTCTTCTTGAAGATCAGCGTGGCCGCCACGAGCAGTGGCAGAACAGCGAACGTCACCAGCGCCAGTTTCACATTGAGGTAGAGCATCGCGCCGATGATTCCAAGCAGCGTAAAGACGTCGCCGAAGATCGTCACCACGCCCGATGCGAACAATTCGTTGAGGGCATTGACATCGGAAGTAATTCGCGTCAGCAGGCGGCCAACCGGATTCCGGTCGAAAAAGCGCATGTCCATGGTCAGGACATGATTGAAGACCTGTGCGCGCAAATCGAGCATTGCCCGCTGGCCAATCCACTGCGTCATGATCGTCTGCACATACTGCACCGCAAATGTGCCGGCGAGCACCGCCGCATAAATCAGGATCCACTTGAGCAGGCCGGGTATGTCATGCGACTGAACCGGGCCGTCGATCGCCTTCGCCATCACCCATGGGCCCGCGACCTGCAGGATCGCCAGCAGCAGCAGGAGGAAGACGGCGGCCCCTGCACTCCAGCGATACGGACGCAGATACCCGAGCAATCGCCGCATGAGACGGTGATCGTACGCCTTGCCTAACGCTTCATCTTCGAAAAACGGTTCACTCATGCAATCCTACAGTTCTTCCAGCTTTTCTTTCAGAGCCTCGCGCGCCACCCAACGGGCATACGGTCCACCCCGGGTCACCATTTCGTTGTGCGTACCGCTGTCGGCCAGACGGCCCTCGTCGAGGAACAGCACGCGATCGGCGCGTTGCAGCGTGGAAATCCGATGCGTGATCAGAATGATTATCCGGCTGCCGAAAAGCGTGCTCAACCGTCCCAGAATCTCCTCTTCGGTTTGCGCGTCAATTGCGCTAAACGCATCATCCAGGACGAGAATTCCCGCCGGTGAAGCGAGCGCGCGCGCGAGGGTTGCCCGTTGCTTCTGTCCCCCGGACAAGGTGATTCCGCGTTCGCCGACAATCGTATTGTAGCCCTCCGGGAAATCCGCGACGTCCTTGTTGAGCGCGGCATACTCGCCGAGCTGATTCAAACGGTTTTCATCCAGTGAGTGCCCCGAGAATTCGATGTTGGCGCGCAATGTCTCCGAGAACAGGAATGGTTCCTGGGGGACCATCGCAATCTGTGACCGCCACTCGGCCACAGGAACCCGATTGGCGTCGATGCCGCCAAGGAGCATCGCCCCATCGCCGACCGCGTAACGCCGCCACAACAGGTGGCCGATCGTGGATTTGCCGCAACCGGTTGGTCCGGCAATGGCGACTGTTTCGCCGGGGGAGATCGAAAACGAAATGTTGTGCAATGCGGAGTGACCGTTTCCATTATATGAGAACGTCAGATTCCGCATCTCCAGTACGCCACCGGCCGCGAGATGCGTGGCAAGGTCGGGCGGCGGATCGTTGACCGTGGGCGTCGTGTTGAAGATCGTCCCCAGGCGACGCAATGACGCTGTACCGCGCTGATACAACGACACGACCCAACCCAGCGCGATCATCGGCCAGATCAGCATTCCCATGTAGATCATGAACGCCACAAATGTCCCGAGGCCGATTTCGCCGGCGATCACCCCTTTGCCGCCGAAGTACAGCACCAGCAGAATGGTGGCACCCGAGATCATTCCCAAGAAGGGGAAGAAGCCCGCCGAGATGTTGATCAAGCCCATGTTTAGCTTGAAGTAGTCCAGATTGTCTTCGCGGAATGTCCGCTCCTTTTCGGTCTCGCGCACATGAGTCTTCACGACCCGGATTCCCGAGAGCGTCTCCTGCACCGACGCCGACAACTCCGAGAAGCGCTTTTGGATGGCCATGAACCTTTGATGAGCCACCGAGCCGATCAGGTGGGTCACCAACGCCAGAATGGGCAGGGGAAGCAGGACGATCAGCGCCAGGTGGGCGTCTAGATAAACCATCATTGGCACCGCCACCGCTGCGGTCACCAGCGTGTTCATTCCCTGCATCACCGCCGGTCCGACCATCATTCGCACCTGCTCCACGTCGGAGGATGCTTTGGTCACGATATCGCCGGTCGGTGTCTTGTCGAAGAATCCGGCATCGAGGCGCAAAATGTGCGCGAAGAGGTCGGCCCGCAGATCGTATTCTACTTTGCGCGAGGCCCAGATGATCGTGCGACGCATCCAAAACCGGAACACGCGGGCGAAGGCTGCCAGACTGATTATGATCAAGGCATCGATTAAAAGATGCGAGGCATCGTTGTGATCGGAGATACGATCAATGGCGGAGCGGAGCACGATCGGCATCAAGAGCGACAGACCGTTGGAGGCCGCCGTCGCGCCGAACCCCCACCACATGTAAGCGCGATACCGCCTGAGATAGGGCCATATGAGATCGAGGTTTTTGAACATACCCATGGCGCCGCGCCTGCGCGCGCGGCAACAGCGTAATTTAACGCCTCAATCGGGCCATCGTTGGACCTTTTTCGGGTTTTGAGAAGGCTCAGTGTTGAAAGATGACATGGAAGTTCAGGATCCGAGGTTCGTGTGTGATGACCACTGCGGCCGTCTGGCGCGTTGGCTGCGATTTGTCGGATTCGATTGCCGGCACGACCAGTCTGCCACCGACGCTGCCGTGTTGATGATCGCCGGGAATGAGGACCGCGTCATCCTGACGCGTGACCACCGACTCGCCGCGATGGTTCTGGCACGGCAAGTCATCTTGCTGCAATCTTCGGATCCGGTGGGGCAGCTTCGGGAAGTGATCGACGGTCTTTCTCTTGTGGTTGATCAAGCCAGAATTCTTACGCGCTGTACCATCTGTAACCTGCCGATCACTCCGGCAGCCGTGACGGATGTCTGGGACCGTATCCCGCCGTACGTGAAGAAGACCAGGACAGAGTTCAAAACGTGCGGCACCTGCGGCCGTGTGTACTGGGAGGGCACGCACGTGACGCGGATGGTGGAGCGGTTGAGGGGGATTGGGCTGCCCGTGTGACGTGGTTTAAGGAGTGGCAGCGATCTTCGATCGCTGTCCGCCGAAGGCGGATTAACAGCCCCTGCCCAAGGGAGAGTGTCGTGCTCTGCGCAGTGTCTCCTAATTTAGTAGTGTCTTAAGCCGGCCTTCGGCCGTCCGCGATCAGAGATCGCGGCCACGCGCCACTGAGAGACAAGAACTCCTATGATAAAAGTGGGGCAGACGCTCTTGTCTGCCCGGCTTTTCAACACCCCCCGCTTCACATGCACGCTCAGATACTTCTTGGGATTCTCGCGGATATCGGCGACGAGGGCATCGATCTCTTTGGCGGCGGATTCCCAGCGGCGCACAAGCTGGTCATCCTTGATCAGGCGAGAGATGCTGCCGCTGCCGGTACTGATGCTGTCGACGATGTTGCGCACCGTGTGCGACAATGTGTCGAGCCGGTCGGCGAAAATATTGATTTTGGCGGCTGCTGAGTCGAAGTGATGAACGGTCCGGGTCACCGAGGCACTGTTGTCCTCGATAGTGCGGCGCAGCTCCTGAGAGGCGGTTTTCAAGTTGACCATCGTCTCCCCGATGCCGCCACGGTGTTCCTCGACCAGGCCGCTCACCTGCTGTGAGAGCTGCTCAAGACTCTCGGAGACGCGCGCCAATCGCGATAAGGTCGTGTCGGACCCGATGGACGATCGAACTGCAATAACCAGCTCGCGCAATTCTCCGGTGACGCCGCCGATCAGCGCCATAACCTCCGGAATGCCGGTGTCATACACCCCGTGCGGGACGGAATCCGTGGGCCACGGCTCAGCCGCCGTTCCGGTGGCGACGTCGATGAATCGCTCCCCCATCAGCCCCACGTTTTTGATTGTGAATACCGCGTCGGAGCGCAGTTTGACATCGCTGCCGAGCGACACACCCACACGCACACCGCCCTGGTCCAGTGCGACATTCTCCACCTTGCCGCGACGAACCCCCGTCACAGAAACCGGGTCGCCGATCTCCAGTGAGCCAACATTGGGGAACCAGACGTCAACACGATAGTAGTCGCGATGGAGGCGCACCCCTTTGACCCAGAACAGCGCGATGGCGAATATCGCCACCGCCGCTATGACGGTCAGACCAACTTTGAGTTCTGTGCGTGAGCCTTCCATGGCCAGGTCAATTTAAGGGTGTGCGAGTCAGGTGCCCATGTTAAAGAGAAACCAAGCGGTGAGGGAGGGCGAGGCTCCTGCCGAGCCTTGTTTCCGCGCGGACAAGAGGCTCGGCAGGAGCCTCGCCCTCCCTCGGGCTCTCGATCATTTG
>JACRMA010000057.1 GCA_016235085.1 Candidatus Zixiibacteriota bacterium | reverse complement strand
TGTCCGCGCTCTCGTCACCACATGCTGGGGTTTTTCAACAGGCTCTTCTGTGCGGGGCACCCGCATACCGGCGACAGAATCGCGGACAAGGGGCTTTCAGCCCCTTGCACCGGTCCCGCGGCATCGCCGGTTCGCGGTTGCTTCCATACGTTCATTGGCACTGTTGCGAAGAGGGACGCGCGGCAGGTCACCGCGCTGAAGCGCGGTGCTAAAAGTGGCGACCGCCGGCAATCAACCCCGCGCATCAGCGCGAGTTGAAAGAGGCCGGACAGGGGCGCCCGGCCTCGCTAATTCACGAGAGGCGTGGTTGAGCGTTCCGCCAGATGCGACCTTGACCCGACTCGACTAAAGCGACATCAGCACCATCACGAGCAGCGCCACAATCGTGAGCACCACCCACATCCGGAAATTGGTGCGCAAAATCGGCACCCAGTAAAGCGGCGAACGGAATTGCCGCATTCGTCCGGTTCCATCCAGAAACATGCGTATCACTCTCGTTGCCTCTTCACGCAGGACCACGAGGCTGGCCTCGGCGAATTCTCTGTCGGCCCGCGCTGGTGCGCCGAGATATCCCTGCCCCGCCGGTGCTCTTAGCGGTGTCCTGGGACGCAAGCGCCAGCGGGGGACTAGCGCGTCTGGCAACTCCTTGTACTTCTGATCCACCAGATCCGGACGCAGCCAGAGCATCATCGCCGTCTCCCACCACCCACCGTGGTAATCCATGGAGAGGGCGCTCTGCTCCTCGGCCGTAAACTGCCGCCCCGCCGCCGCCTCGATGCGGCTGTGAAAGTCGCCGGTGAGAAACCGGTAGATGATTGTTGACGTGAGATTCACCGTACGAATGCGATGATGCCGTGTCAGGATCGTCGCCGCCTCATCCAGTGCCACCATGTGTCCCGGTCCGCCATGGGCGGACACGATCAAGAACCGCCGGAACCCCGCGCGAGACAAAGATTCCCCGTAGTCGATGACCATGTCACGGATCACGCGCTGCCGGATAAAGATCGATCCCATGAACCGGTAGACATGGGTCCCAATTGGAATCAGCGGTGCAATTATGACCGGCGTATCTGGCTCCAAGGACGCCACAACCTCGGCGGCCAGTCCCGAGAAATGGGAGGCGTGCATGGCATCGGTCCCTAAAGGCAGGTGCGGGCCATGCTCCTCGAGCGGACTAATCGGAAGTATCACGACCGCATTCGCAGCCGCCAGATCACTCAATTGCGGAGAATTCAGCTCCTCGAGTCGGTAAAGGCTCATTGGCCGAAGGTACGGACCGCGTCCAAGATGTGTCAAAGAATGTTGCGAGTTCGAAGAGTAGAGCTATTGCAGAACGATGTTCACCTGCGTACTGCCACCGCCCGACGATTTCTTGGGAGCTTTCTTGAAGGTTCGGTTCGTTCGGGAGGGGTAGTCAATTCCCTTGCCTGCAAGAAGGTCTTCAATCGTGAGTATCTGCATCGCCGGGTGCTTTGTACCCCAAGGCGAGTTGTAAATCCCTGCGCCCGCCGCCTCAGTTCTCATCGGACGAGTCGGACTCTCCAGTGAAATCAGCACTCCAATGACTGCGTGTTCACGTTCGATCACTCCACGAAGGTCACGCACGTCCTTGACCGTCACGCCGCCGCTCTTGACCGAAAGGACTATTTGCTTGGTGGCCCCCTTGGCGCCCTCATCGTGGAAGTAAAGACGACCATCAATCCCTTGGTCAGCGCCTTTCTTCTGCTCAACCGGTCGAGCGTTAACCAATCCAAGTGCCCACCACTGGAACTGGAAACGGTCAGCATTTGCCAGTGCCTCTGCCTCGGAGAGGGAAACCGGCTCGCCGACAACCTTGTAATCAGCCTTTGTCTCGAATGAATCCCAGAGCCGCTGCTTGATCAGAGTGATGGCCAGGTGTGTTACATCGATGCCGATCCAGCGGCGTTTCAGCCGCTGCGCCGCCGCAATTGTCGTCCCGCACCCACAAAACGGATCAAGAACAACGTCACCCTCATTACTGCTGGCGGAGAGAATTCGCTCCAGCAGTGCTTCGGGTTTCTGAGTTGGATAGCCCAATCGCTCACGGGCATGGGCAGATACTGCATCCAAATCAGTGATTACGTCTTGGATTGAGACACCCGCGTTTGCCCGAAGATAGCGCCTTAACCGCGGGACATTCCCTTTCGGAGGCCAGTAGATTAAGCCCGCCTGATCGAGCAGGTCGAGCTTCTCTTGGGTGGACAGTTGCCGCACTCCGGCGCTTGGAGTGAGCTCATCGACTATGTCGCTCGGAATAGCCCAATGTCGCCCTTTCGTTGTCGGGTCGATTCCTCTCCAGGGTGTGCCTGATTCGCCTGAACGGATTCCTGCTCCAGTTAGATTGTCTAATTGATACCGACCTCGTGCATCTGCCAGATGATAGAATTTCTCTATATACGATTCGTCATACTCCTGAAAAGTGCGATTCCAGACCATCTCTTGGGATCGACTATAGAACAAGATCACGTCATGTATCGGCCCCCAGCGCTTTGCACCGCTATGAGAACTTGACCGTTTCCAGATAATCTCGTTACGAAAATTCGTAGGTCCAAAGACGCTATCCATTAACATCTTCAAGTAATGGCTGGCCGTTGGATCGCAGTGCAGATAAATGCTGCCGGTTAGCTTCAATGCACGCCTCAGTTCAACTAGCCTCGGTGCCATCATGGCCAGGTAGGCCAGCATGTCAGTATCTCCAAGAAACGCCCGGAATCCCTGCATGGCTCGCGATACCTGTCCACCTGCTTCGACGATTTCCTGATACGCCATGGCCGCTGACTGATCCCAATGCCAGGTATCCTCAAAGGCCATGATCTGAGCCGAGGAGCGGGTACCGTTCTGCTCCTGGAAGAGGATATTGTAATCTTGATCGCTCTTGAATGGAGGATCAAGGTAGATCAAGTCCACCGATTCATCGGCAACGTATCGGCGGAGGATATCGAGATTGTCGCCGTAATATAGGGTGTTCTCGCTGGCCATCATTCGGATCCAAATGGTCCGGTGTGCCAATTAGGACATGAGCTGGGGCATGGTCAAGCGGTCTTCCTGACGCGAAAGCTCTCGCAGGACTCTCCGGACAGGCAGGAAGTTTTTTCCGCTACCGTTTGCGGGCAATCACTTTCGAGTCTTGTCCACTAAATACTGTTTCCGAATCGTGCTGCCCGAGGGTATCCGCCTGTAATTGCTAAGATGTTGGCCCGCTGCGCGTTGCCGCGCCGCGCCGCAAATGCCGGTCTCTCAATTCAAACCAGCACGATCAGTTTACGCCCCCCGCCCCCATCCGGCACGCGCCTTGCCAATGCACTCCAAGGAGGTCGTACGTGCTCAAAGGGATAGCCGCTGCCGCCTCGGGGATGATCCCCCGAGTGAGAAAACAAGAAGCCATCGCCAACAACCTAGCCAACTCGGTCACGGCTGGGTTCAAACGCGATCGTGTCTTCTTTCAGGATTTGTCGAAGGCCCAGGCCAAGCTCATGAAGGGCGAAGCCGATTGGCAGTTGCCGCCCCAGGCGGTCGGCGCCATCGACTTCAAACAGGGGACACTCGAACACACCGGCCACGCACTCGATTTAGCCCTCGCCGGTGAGGGATTCTTCGCGGTTTCCACGCCCGACGGCGAGCGGTACACTCGCAACGGTCACTTCGACATCTCGCCAACTGGCGTTCTGACCACCAGTGACGGCAATCCAGTTCTCGGCACCAATGGTCCGATCCAGATGCCGCCAGGCGACATCTCGGTTTCGGGCGCTGGCGTCGTTTCGGTCAACGGACGAAACGTCGGCAATCTCCGCGTCGTGAACTTTGCGGACACCAATGTTCTGATCCGCGCTGGTTCCGCGCTCCTCGGTGTGAACGACCCAAGCGTCAAACCTGTGGAAGGCCCCACACTGGCTGTCCGGCAGGGATATCTCGAAGGTTCCAACGTCAGCACCATCGAAGAGATGGTCGACATGATCACGACCTACCGCTTCTTCGAAACCGATCAGAAGGCCATCCAGATACAGGATGAAACCCTGGCCAAGGCAGTCAATGAAATCGGGAGAGTCCCGGGCTGATGAGACGGGACTGATGACCGTCTCTTTGGCATGAACATCAGAGGAGTCAGACCATGATCAAGGCACTGCGTACCGCGGCGTCGGGGATGATCGCCCAGCAATTGAATATCGATACCATCGCCAACAACTTGGCGAACATCAATACGACCGGATTCAAGAAATCCAAAGTCGAGTTCCAGGATGTTCTCTACGACAAGGTCCGCACCGCCGGGACCAACGTCTCCACCGCGAATGTTGTGCCGGTCAATCTGGAAATCGGATATGGATCCAAACCCATCGCGACGACGCGCATGTTCTCCGAGGGCGATCTGTCTCCGACCAACAATCCGCTCGATGTCGCAATTCAGGGGGCCGGCTTCTTCCAGATTCAGCTCCCCGATGGCACCACCGCCTATACGCGCGATGGCTCGCTGAAGGTGTCCGGTGACGGACGCCTGGTCACCTCTGATGGTTTCTACGTGAATCCGGAAATCACGATTCCGCAGGACGCCCTATCAGTTTCGATCAGTATCGACGGTACGGTGCAGGTCACACTGCCCAAGCAGACGGAACCTCAGGAAGTCGGGCAAATCCAGCTCGCCAAGTTTCTGAATCCCTCCGGCATGCAGGCCATCGGCCACAACCTGTATCTGGCCTCGGTCTCCTCGGGTGATCCGATTATCGGCAACCCGAGCGAAAACGGATTCGGTGAACTGGCCCAGGGTTATCTCGAAATGTCGAACGTCGAGGTCGTGGATGAAATGGTCAACATGATCATCGCCCAGCGCACCTATGAAATCAATGCCAAGGCCATTCAGACAACCGACGAAATGTCCAGCGTCGCCAACCAGTTGAAACGGTAATAATGAGCAATAACGATTGCACCACAAGAGTTGGTAAGTCACAGGCTGGGAGGGCGATCCGCCGCGGCGGACTGCCGAGCCTCGTTGCGCGTCAAATCCCAGGCGAGGTAACCGCCACCCCGTCCTATACGGCCTGCCGCCGTCTCTCCCGTCTGAGCGTCAAGCTCGCGTGGATCGCGTGGAGTCTGATCCTTGCATTCGCCGCGCTGAAGCCATTGGCCGTTCGCTCCGCCGATGCCCCCACCTGGCCCGCCGCCCTCCAGGCGGCGCTGCAGGCCGCCGTGTGCGAACGCAATGGGTACACGCCGGGCGACATCGAAATCACCTATCACATGACGCGCGTCCCGGACCGTTGCAAGCACGCAACATCATACCATATCGAGATTCCGGAGTTCGATGACGCCATCGGCCCGCTGACCGCCCACGCCAACTGCGACAGTGCCAATGTCAGAATCGCCACCGTGGCCATTCCGGTACGCGTGTCGATCTACGCGCGCGCCCTGGTCACGACCCGGCTTCTGTCACGTTATGACGTCATTCGTCCCGAAGACATCAAGCGCGAACGATTTGAGGTCACCAGGATCATGGATTGGGCGGTGACCGATGTTGACTCCGTCGTGGGACGCCGCGTGCTGCGCACGATCGGCGCCGGCCAGGTGCTCGACCGCCGTGCTCTTGCGGACGTGCCGTTGATCCGGCGTGGCGACCGTGTCACCATGACCTACGCGCTGGGCACGGTGCGCGCCTCGACCCAGGCCGTCGCCGTGGAAGATGGTTATCCCGATCAAAAGATTCTCGTGAAGCTCGGTGAGAGACAGCGGCTCGTGCCGGCAATGGTCGTCGATGCCGCCACCGTCCGCCCAATCGTAGCGCAGGCCAGGTAAGGCCGCGCCGAAGACAAAGACTTGTGCAAGGAGAAGCCGAAATGAAACCGCACAGTGAAGTCCATCAGGCCAAACCGGATTCGTCCTCCGGATTCTTCTGGTTCCTCCTGCTGCTCTTCTTCGTCGTCTCAACCGTGACCGTGAGTGCGGCCAATCTCAGCCAGTTGCGCGCCGCCTCACTCTTTTCCGACACCAAGGCTCTGAATGTCGGCGACCTGCTGACCGTGCTAATCGACGAAACCGCCGTGGCGCAGAACGCCGTCAAGACAGACATCAAGAAGAGCGGCAAATTCGATTTGAACGCCGGACCGGGATTCGGCAACATCTTCAAACTGATTCCCAACTTCGGCGCCACCGGCACCTCCGCGAACGAATCGCAAAATGAGGGAGGAACCTCCCGCGCCGGTTCGTTGCAGGCAACCATGACCGTGCACATCGCCGGCGTGCGCGAGAATGGCGACCTCGTGATCGAAGGCACCCGTGTCATCGGCATCAATACCGACAAGGAAATGCTGATCCTAACCGGCGTTGTGCGTCCCGAGGACATCGGCCCGAATAACACGATCAACTCGAGTCTGATCGGAGATGCCCAGGTCACTTACAGGGGCAAAGGCTCCGCAAACAATGGCGGGAAGCCAGGCTGGATCATGCGCTTCCTCAACTGGGTGTTCTAAGCGATTAGCGGGACGCGATTCACGGATTAGAAAATCGGAACCCGTAGGGGCGCATTGCATACGCCCCAGCCTCTCATGGACGAGAAGGGATACCAAGTGAAGAACAGACCCAAAGATGATTCCGGCTCCAGCGGCGCATTCATGGCCATCGCCCTCGCGGTGCTTCTGATCCTGCCGCTGAGCTGCGCCAAGGCCGGCGGAGCCCGCCTCAAAGACATCACCCACATCGCCGGCTCCAGTTCCGCGTCGCTCTTCGGCTACGGACTGGTAATTGGACTGTCCGGTACCGGCGATGGACAGGGAACCGCATTCACCACCCAGTCGCTCGCGAACATGATGCGGCGAATGGGGATCACTGTCGATCCGGCGCAAGTCAAAGTGAAGAACGTCGCGGCAGTCATGGTCAGCGCCACCTTGACCGAGGCCATGGTGCGCGGCGAACACTTCGACGTAACTGTTTCTTCTGTGGGTGATTCCAAGAGCCTGCGCGGTGGAACATTGCTCTTGACCCCGCTCGCATCGATGGATGGCGTTGTTCACGGTTACGCGCAGGGACCCGTGTCGACCGGTGGCTTTGCCGTCGAATCGCAGGGAACCAGCGTCTCCAAGAACTACACACTCGTCGGCCGTGTCCCCGGTGGCGGCATGGTCGAGACGCCGGTGTTCAAACTGCCCACTGATCTGACGCATCTTGAACTCGTCATACAGGATCCCGACTGGACGACCGCCCGCCGGGTCGCTGATGCCATCACCTTGCACTTTGGCACATCCGCGGAGGCCGATCAGCCCTCGCGCGTCAAGGTCTCGATACCGGCCGAATATGCCGATCCGGCACGCTATGCGGAATTTGTGTCCGAACTGGAGGCCCTGACGATCGAACCCGATGCCGCTGCCAAGGTGGTCATCAACGAAAAAACCGGGACGATTGTCGCCGGTCAGTTCGTAACCATCGCACCGGTGGCGGTTGCCCATGGTGACATCACAGTGCAAATCGAAACCGAACCGGTGATCAGTCAGCCCGCGCCGATGTCACTGAAGGGTGAGACCGTTACCGAAAAGGTCAGCGACGTGAAGGTTACCGAGAAGGATGCCCGTGTGATCCTCCTGCCCGCAACCACGAACATTCAGGAGGTGGCCCAAAGCCTGAACGCCATTGGCGCCACCCCCCGTGACATCATCGCGATATTCCAGGCATTGAAACAGGCGGGAGCATTGCGCGCCGAGTTAATCATATTGTGAATTCAGCATGTTGACATGTGGAGAAGCAGGTTGATGTAGGGGGGGCATAATTCACAAGGGAGGGCGAGGCTCCTGCCGAGCCATGTTTCCGCGCGCGAAGCGGCTCGGCAGGAGCCTCGCCCTCCCACTCGATCATCACCCTTCTGAATCAGTAAGGATCGTCATGCCTGACCCAACATTGCCCATCATCCCGAATTTCACGCTGACCCACGCGACGCCGCGTCCGAATCAGCCGGGGCCGAGCGATCCCATCACGGCGCGCGACGCGAAACTGCGGAAGGCAGCCAGCGAATTTGAGTCGCTCTTCCTGACACAGCTCCTCAAGACCATGCAATCGACCATCAACAAAACGAAAGTCGGCAACTCCTTCGGGGGTGAGGTGATGCAGGATGTGGCCTCGGAGAAATTTGCGGAGAATCTCGCCCGGAAGGGCGGTGTCGGTTTGGGCGACATGATCTACAACACACTGAAACGCCACCTCCCGACCGACACGGCCGAACTCAAGCCGGCCTCCCAGCCGATTCCACGGCCGACGGATATCGATTTTCATCCTTTAAGTGGTGCACCTGTGGGGGATAAGAAGCAATAGCGGCGGCCAGGATCGCGGTGCACTCCGGTCATGCCGCGTCCGATAATAGCAGCAGGGGAGGACCGGCGAAATCCCCCTGTGAAACACGATAAATGCGGATTGGAAACAACGCCTTGAAGGAACTGATTGAACAACTCGTCTCCGTGGTGGCTCAAGAGGCCGAGCACTGCGAACGAATCCTGGCTTTGCTGCGCAACCAGCAACGCCATCTGATCGAAGGCAACGTCGATGAGTTGCGCACCAGCGTGGCCGAGCAGGAAAAGGCCATGCGGCGCTCACGGGAGCTCGAGCAGCGGCGGCAGTCGCTTTTGGACGACCTGTCCCACACGCCCCAGTTCGATGGCGAACGTCCCGGACTCGCACGGCTCATTACCACGCTCTCCGACGACTACGCCCGGCGCCTCGAATCCTTGCGCACGTCCATGACACACTCGATTCAGCAGGTGATCAAAACCAAAGAACAGAACCGTATGCTGATCGAGCGTTCCCTGTACAACATCAACGAGACAATTCACCTGCTGGCGTCGACCAACGTGGCCGTGGCGGACTACGCAGCCTCGGGTGCCGAACGCGCGCCCGCGGCCGTGCCGCTTTCGGTGAATCGCCTCGGGTAGGAGAAAGAAGCACAAGCGATGGCGGGACTGTTTCAAGGATTGGAACTCGGCAAGCGCGCCCTGATCTCGCATCAGTACGAGCTGACGACCGCCGGCCATAACATGGCCAACGTCAACACCCCGGGATACTCGCGGCAACGCGCTGTGCTTGCCGCCACCGATCCCATGATCAGCACCGTCGGCCGTTTCGGCAGCGGCGTCAGAATCGCCTCGGTCAACCAGGCCCGCGATATGTTTCTCACTGCCCAATACCGGCAGGGGAATGATCAACTCAATCGCTGGGGGGCACGCCAGAAGGCCATGAATGAGGTCGAGAACATCTTTCAGGAACCCTCCAGCTCCGGGTTCAGCAAGACACTCGACTCGTTCTTCTCCGCCTGGCAAACGCTCTCGCAGAATCCCGAATCGTCCGCCGGACGCGCCGCCGTCCGCGAACAGGCCTCACTTGTCGTCAACGCCTTTCACCAGATGTCCAACAGCCTCTCCGACCTGCAAAAATCCCTGGACGACCAGGTCGGCGGGATGGTCACGAAGATCAATGGACTCGCCGCGAACATTGCCGAGATCAACCGGCAGGTCGCCCGGGCCGAACTCGGCGGAGAGAAAGCCAACGACCTGCGCGACCGCCGCGATCAGGCCATCGATGAACTCAGCCAGTACGCCGATGTGCACGTCATCGAAATGAACAATGGCGTCGCCCGCGTCTTTATCGGCTCCATGGAGCTGGTCGAGCAGAACTCCAGCAATCGCCTGGCCACCATGATCACCGGAAACGGTGATCAGACGCAGACGACAGTCGTCTGGCAGGGCGGCACCTCTCCCGTCACTGTCGCTGGCGGGGAACTGGCCGGACTCATCGAGTCGCGCGACCAGTTGCTCCCCCAATATCGGGCACAGCTCGACGAATTGGCTGCAGGCATCGTCCAAGAAGTGAACACGCTCCATCGGACCGGTTACGGGATCGATGGCGCCACCGGCCGCGATTTCTTCACAGCGACCGGCATCACTGCCGACACCATCTCGGTTTCAGCCGATGTCACCAACGACCTCAACAAGATCGGGGCTTCTCTCTCGGGAGGGCCCGGCGACAACGCCGTCGCGCTGTCGATTGCCAATTTGCAGAAGACACTCACGATGGACAGTGCCTCGTCCACGTTCAACGACTTCTACGGCAAGATCGTCGGTGCCGTCGGCGTTCGCTCCTCCGAGGCCAACGACGCCAAGACGAATGCCGACCTCGTGCTCCAGCAAATCGAATTCTCCCGCCAGTCGATCCAGGGCGTTTCCCTCGATGAGGAAATGGCCAATTTGATCGCGGCCCAGCACGCGTACGACGCGGCCGCGCGCATCATCTCGACCATGGACAGTGCAATCAACACCGTGATCAACGACATGGGTGTCGGCCGTTAATCCCTAGTAACATCACGAAGATTCGACGACTGATGGTGGCACGGGCATCCTGCCTGTGCGTTCCTGCGCGCATCGGCGTACTAGACCCACGCTGCTACGGAATCGATCCCAGAAACTCGCTGATGGCTTTGTCCACTCTCTCCGGCTGATCATACCACATACATACTCGCGTGTTGGAAATTGTTTGATACCGTACGACAGGATTCTGTTTGTTCGGGCCTTCCCAGCTCCTGCCACAGAATGCTTCCATGTAGTTGTTCCCCGGATCGAATGGAAGGCCCTCCAGCCCCGGCTCCAGTATCAGCGTCGGGACTGTCAGCTTCCCAAGCTCCAGCGTGATGTCCTGCGCATGGTACTCACATAAGTACCGCACCCACGTGTGCAACTCCGGCTTCGCTGCCTCACGCCACAGCCGCAGTCCGCGCACCGGATTCACTGCATAATCACCGGGCAGGAAATTGTTATCGTCCCATGTTTCGCGCGTCACCGTCTTGAACCAGCGTGGCGCCATGAACCGGTCCACCCCCGCGATACGCCTGGAGATCGGCATCTCCGCCGGAATCTTTGTTGTGTCCATCGACGCAAATCGCGCCGACCCGGAGATGACGATCACCGCCTTGATCTCATCCGGGTGCTTCACGGCCAGGCGCAACGCCAACTGCGTGCCCGTCAGCCAATGCCCCACGATGACCGGCTGCTTGATCCCCTTCTCCGAGATCAGCCTCTCAATGGCCGCCATCTGCCCGCTGGTCCAGGGCTGCTCGCCGAAACTGAGGCCCGAGTCCGGAGATGGCGGCGCCGGCGTTCCGCCGAAGCCTGCGAGCGTCACCGCGTACATGTGATATTGCCCGGCATGAGCCGCCATGAACTCCTTGAAAATGTCGCCGCCAAAGCCCAATCCCGGTATAAGGATCATCGATTGCGCGCCTGTTCCCGCCTCCTCGACTTTTCCCAAAGCATTCGCCGGCCCGGGTGTGTAACCGGTAGGATCCGTGAAGTTGTTACGCGTGCTGTCCTGCGCCAGGATTCGGGGGACTGTGGCCTGCGCCAGGCCCACGGCAGGGAAGAGGCTGAAAATTAGCGAGCTTGAGGCGATGGCGAACGACGGCCAGCGCTGCCACCAGTAGATTCGCGGTTTGAAGAAGCCGAACATGTTCACGGTCCTTTCGCAAAAGTTGGACAGGCATTCCTCCCGAAGCGCGAGCTGGCTGCCCCGGAAACTCTGTTTACTACGTGACAATAATCGTTGAGTTTCACCGCCGGCATGATTGACGGGGCGAACCGATTCCGACCATTGCTCTTGACGGCGGCCTCAGATATCTTCATTAACAGACAGGAAGGATGCCAGCCATGACGCCCAAGTATTGGAAACTCAGTTTGTTGGCCGCTGTACTGATGGCACTCCCGCTCTTCTCCGGCTGCGCCACCACAGGCCCTGGCGGTCAGAAGTCATTCATTCTGATTTCCGATCAAGAGGAAATCGCGATCGGTGGTCAGGTGGATGCCGAAGTCCGCAAGACCAACAAAGTCCTACACGACAGCGCCTGGCAATCATACCTCACCGAAGTCGGAGAGAAGATCGTGAAGGTCTGCGACCGCCCCGAGCTCCAATACCACTTCACGGTGATCGAATCCGACCAGATCAATGCCTTTGCCACGCCCGGTGGGTACGTGTTTTTCTACACCGGCATTCTGCGTCTGATGGACAACGAGGCGGAGATGGCCGCGGTGATGGCACACGAAATCTCGCACGTCGTCGGCCGCCACTCGGTCAAACATCTCCAGATCGCCTACGGCGGTGCCATCGGCCTGCAGTTGATCCTGGGAGACCAGTCCGGCAAACTCGCCGGAGAACTTGTCGCAACTGCCATGGGGATCGCCCTGACCGGCTATGGCCGTAGCCACGAGCTTGAAGCCGACAAGTTCGGCGTGTATTACATGCAGAAGGCGGGCTTCAATCCCGGCGGTGCCCGGACAATGTTCGAAAAGCTTTCGCATCTATCCGGTGAAGCTAAACGCGGGTTTTTCGAAAACCTGACCGCCACCCACCCCGACACACAGGATCGCCTCTCCCGCATCGATTCTGAGATCGCCGGGATGCCCCGCACGGTCGACGCCCTGCCGCTGAACAAGGCCCGCTACCAAAAGATGAAGTCTCGCCTGCCCCCGCCCGCGGACACAACTTCAACGAAGCCATAGGCTTGCCTTGCAGACGGTCCCATAAGTCCTATGGGTCCCATTCTTCTCCATTTCCGGGAATAATCCCCGATCTCAGTTGTATTGCCTTCGGGGGACGACCGATGTCACATGTTGCCACGAAGGAGCGTTCATTCTTGGGCCTGCTGGTCTGGCTGGCGCTCGGGGCTATAGTGGCTGTTCTGCATTCCTGCGGTCCCGAACCGACTAAGTCGGTCCAGACCGCCGGCAACACGTTCTTCCCACTCGCGGTCGGCAATAAGTGGGTCTTCCTTTGCGAAAAGGCTTCCATCGGTGGACGCTTGGTCGACACCTTGCGTATCGACGCGAAGACCTCGCGGGGAGGCAGCGACTACTATCGGCTGCGCGGTTTGTGGCCGGGATTTCAGAATGGACTTTGGGTCCGCCGTGACATCGGTGGAAACTTGTCATGGACAGCCGATGGAATGGGACCCGAGCACCAATTCCTGTTGTTCGATGCCCCCGTCGGCGCTGCCTGGCCCACCGGCCTGCCCGTATGCGCCGATTCCTTGTCGATGCATGACGATTACGCCGTCGTGACAACACCCTACGGTCGATTTGATGGTGCGCGCGAAATCGGTGATGTCGGCCACTGTATGGACGCTGGATGGGACATCAGGCTGGCTCGCGGCATCGGTCCAGTTGCGTACTCTGTCATGACCATCGCCGGTCCGAACGTCTACTTGCTGACCGGTGCTGTCGTTAAAGACGACTCGACAACCGGTCCGACACTCGTCTCTGCCCTGTCTTCAAGTCCCAACTAGTCCTCGGCAGCTGTCTGAGCTGTAGAGAAATTCACCACAATGAACCCCGCACGTTCTTCTGACAGCACAGTCTCTCTTTGGGACGAGCTTTGCGGAACATTTCCGGATCGTCGAAGTTTGTGCTGGTAGATTCATCAGCACCGGCGCGCTCCGTCGAATGACGGGGGTGCGGTGAGGCGGTGACTGCCGAATCCTGAAGCTTTATCACCCTCCGTTGTGTGACTCCTCTGGACTCTGAACCAGGGGGGTGGAGAAGCGAAAAATGGGCGGGTCTGCGCAAGCAGGCCCGCCCGTCCATTTTCAGATTACTCGAGGATATGTCGCGTCTTCGCCCGGATCAATTGCAGGGGTTGACCGGCATTGGTCCACCACTGAACGCCGAGGCGATCAGATAGATCAAATCGAACACATCGGTCACGTTATCAAAGTTCACATCACCTCTCGTTGCCGGACATCCGGCATCGTGCGGGTCAGGTTCACCGCTAAAGGCGATTCCAATCACGGCGATGACATCAAACACATCGAGCACAAGATCGCCGTTCACATCGCCCTGCAAGGGACAATCGCAGCCGCCGGTACCGTGCCAAAAGCCGATACCCATTCGATAGGTTGCGGAGGCCGCCTCGCCCGCAACCGGCTGTCCGACTGAGAGCCCCATCTTGTAGCTCGCCGAGGAGGCATCCAACGCACCGCCGCCATTGACTGAGTACCAGTCAAGTTTGTAAAGCGGCGCGGCGGCACTCGCGGCAATCCCGCTCGTGGCCGGTGCGATGACCGCTGGCGTCGGCACCTTCCCAGGCGTCACAGATACAGTCATCTGCGGCTTCTTCGGCGAAACTTGGCGCGGCCGCTCCGCGGACCAGGATGCTACAGCGAGCAAAAGCGACAATACCCCAACCAGAGGCAGCAATCGATGGTGGCGGCTCATAGCCAACCTCCTGTTGGCTGCAATATAGCACACTTCCCATAACTGTCAATCATGGCCGGTGGCCTTGTCGCAATGTCGCGTGCGAGATGAGCGGAATTCTGGGTCTGGGGTCGCACAATCTGGCTCCTATCTACTCATTATCGGATGCAAAATCGCCTCGCATTAAGAAACTCGACGGTCGGATCGCGACGCTTTCGCTCCGCCTTCGGGCAATATTCTACTTCGCGCTCACCGATCCGTACGATGTCGGATAATACACCGCGCGGATACTCGGATCCGACGCCGTAATCGTGCCCAAACTTCCCGGCTCCGCCTTCATCCCTTCGAGTCGAAATGTGTACGTCCCCGCCGCCTTGAAGTAATTCCGTGTCGCCCGGACCGGGAACCAGTTGCTTCCCGTACCGGCATAGGCCGTCTGCCCGGCAAAGAGCGTGTACGGAGGCTCATCGAGCCCGCCTGTCGTCTCGTCAATCTGCAACTTCGCGTAGTTTGATCCCGTCGTTCCGGCGCAATCTACGTTTGTGTTCGCGTCCACAACCACGTACCCTGAATCGGGGATCGTAATTGTCACTGTGCCGATATCCGCCATGGCGACTGTATCCAGTGCGACTGCCGCAATTCCCGTGCTCGCCGCAATCCCCGGCTCATTCGAAAGTTCTGTCGATACAATGGAACTCGCCGGTAGCTGAACCGCGGAATCGCCGGCCATGCGCGTGTCGATCGTGACCGAACTCGCCGAACCCTGAACGACAACGGTCGGGTCACCCGATCCGCTGGCGTTTCCATCCACCGTGAAACCGGCCGTCGAAATCCCGCGGTTCACCATGAGAAAGCCTCCGCTTCCGTCGGCGTCCGCTTGAACCTGCACCGCCTGGCCGGCACCGGCGGCACTGTACCATGTCGTGCGCCCGCCACTCGTTACATTGTCAATCATGACCGTGTGGGTTGACGATCCTGCGGCATAGACATTGACGATGCCGTTGACCGAGGACGCCGTTCCGACTGCCAGGCTCGGCACTGTTGTCGCCGTGCTGATCTGGCCGCCCTGCGCGCCATCCACTGTGCCGACACGGAACGAATAGGGGGTCACGTTCAGTTTGATCCGCGAAAGAATCTCGGGCGGATTCACTCCGTCGTAAACCGTCACCTGCAGCCAGCGGCTGGAATCGGCGAAGACGGCGTTGGACAAAGGCGTGATCTTCCCCAGTGTCGCAGTCCACACACCATTCGCATCCGTGGTGATTGACTGGGTTTCACCCAGCCCCACCGGCCAGATCTCCGTCCCGGCCGTCGCGGCGTTGAATATCTTGAACGTGAATGTCTTCGATCCCGCCGCCACCGGCGCCCCCAGTGGATCGGTCAGGCGTCCTTGGACGGTGATCTCTGTCGGAACGACCGCATGGACGCCGGCGTTGACCATAACGACCGCGAGCACGGTCATGGCGAGCAGAAACGATATCCTCTTGTTCATGGCGGCAAGACTCCTTTCGTGCCTGATTCGTCTGGTCGCTAAACAGGCCAAATCCCTGGCCGAAGCATGCGACTCTGACAAGTATGCGACACCCGCCCCCGGCTGTCAGCGTCGATTTTCAGTCCGACATCGTGATGCCTGATTATCAGGCGTCTGTTGAGCCATTGTGGCCGCGAAGGCTGGTTCAATCCCAGTACCCCTTTGGCGCAAAGAGGGTTGACTTCCCGGCAATCTCGCCTATATTCCACCCCATGCTGGGGCTGTAGTTCAGTTGGGAGAACGCTTGACTGGCAGTCAAGAGGTCACGGGTTCGACTCCCGTCAGCTCCACCAGACTTGCGGCCTCGCTCGATGAGCGGGGCCTTGCTTTTAGACCGACACGAGGCGCCGGTGTTGATCCTGAACTTCCATCGAGTCGAACCGCCAACCGGACTGGAAATCACCCGTCTGGCGCCCGCCCGGTTTCGCGCCATCCTGGATGCCCTCGATACGAGCGGCCTCCCGGTTGCGGGACGAAGCGCCGACCCGCTCGCGGCGAGGAACCGGATCCTATTGACCTTCGATGACGGTTTCGAGTCGATTTCCAGAAATGCTCTGCCCGAGATCTTGGGACGGGGATGGGGCGCGCTTGTCTTTTTGATTGCTGGTTTTGTTGGCAAGAACGATGATTGGGACGTGCGCCTTCTGGGGCGCAAACGACCAATGATGACTTGGAGCAAAGTCAAATCCTGGGCTGCCGAGGGGATAGAGTTCGGGTCACACACCCTGTCACACGCTGACTTGACCGCCCTGACGCCGCGCGCGCTCAGCGCCGAGCTGGCCGATTCGAAATCGCAGCTGGAGCAGCAGTTGGCAAGGCCGGTCAGGTTTCTGGCATATCCATACGGTCGCCATAACGCTCGGGTGCGTGACGCCGTCGCCGAGGCGGGATACGCCGCCGCGTACAGCACCGGCGGCAGGCTTTGGGATGGCCAGAATCCCCTCGCAATACCAAGGGTTGGCATCAGCGGCATGACCAGCCTGTTCGAAATTCGCTCCATGATCCGAAAGGAAGTTGCGCAAGGCAGAGGAGAAGGGATGGATTGGCGGAGGCGATGGCATGGGAGGATTTTCGAATCCCTCAATGCCGGTAGCGCCGCCGTTGGAAATTGGCGCCGCGCCCATAGTCGCCAATCGCACGCTGCGATCACGGCGTGCGCAACCAACAACTGACAATACGCCGGCGCGGCCGGTTTGAGGTAAACACGATGAAAGTGCACATCTCCGAATTGAAGGATCACGTGGGTCAGTCTGTCACCGTTAGCGGCTGGCTCTACCAAAAACGTTCCAGCGGCAAAATCAAGTTCGCCGTTCTCCGCGATGGCACCGGCTACCTGCAGGGCGTTCTCGCCAAGGGCGAGGCGGCCGACTCGGCACTCGATGATTTCGAGCGTCTCACCCAGGAATCCTCGTTCAGCATGACCGGCCCTGTCCGCGAGGACAAGCGCGCCCCCGGTGGCTTCGAGATGACCGTCAAGGAACTCACCGTGATTCAGGTCGCGGGGGAATACCCCATTGGCCCGAAAGAGCATGGTCCCGGTTTCCTGATGGACAACCGCCACCTTTGGCTGCGCTCCTCGCGCCAGCATGCGATCATGCGCGTGCGCAACGAAATCGTCATGGCCATCCGCCAGTTTTTTTATGAACGCGATTTCGTTCTAATCGATACGCCGATCCTCACCGGTGCGATTGGTGAGACCGCCTCGACTTTGTTCGAAACACAATACTTTGATCTCGGCAAAGCGTACCTGGCGCAAACCGGCCAGCTCTATGTCGAAGCCGGAGCCATGGCGCACGGACGCGTCTACTGCTTCGGCCCGACATTCCGTGCCGAAAAATCCAAAACACGCAAACATCTCAACGAATTCTGGATGCTCGAACCAGAAGTCGCGTTCAATGACAGCAATGCCAACATGCAATTGCAGGAAGACCTGGTCTGCTACATCATGGACTGGGTGCTCCGCAAATGCCGCACTGAATTGGCGGCATTGAGCCGCGATGTCTCGAAACTCGAGGCGGTCAAGGCGCCGTTTCCGCGCATCTCCTACGATGAAGCGATCACACGGCTGCAGAAGGCCGGCATGACAATCTCGTGGGGCAATGACTTCGGCGCTCCCGATGAAGAGAAGCTGATGGAAGAGTACGAGCGCCCACTCTTCGTCTACAATTGGCCGACCGAATGCAAGGCGTTCTACATGAAACGCAATCCGGAACGGCCCGACGTCGTGCTGTGCGATGATCTGCTCGGCCCCGAGGGATACGGCGAACTTATCGGTGGCTCGCAGCGCGAGGACGATCATGATCTGCTTTTGGAGCGCATCCGCGAACAGAAGCTTCCGGAAGAGTCGTACGCCTGGTATCTCGATCTGCGCAAATACGGTTCGGTACCTCACGCGGGTTTTGGCCTCGGACTCGAACGCGTCGTCGGCTGGATCTGCGGCCTCGAACACGTTCGCGAGACGATTCCATTTGCGAGAACCATTGGCCGCCTCTACCCATAATTCTTAATAGGACCTATAGGGCGTATTCGTCCTATAGGTCCACCCAAAACCCATGACCACACCTGAACACACCAGCCCGCGCATCCCTGACCCGTCTGCCAAATGGCAGAAGCGCTGGAATGACATGGCGCTTTTCAAAGCGCCCGAGTTCCCGCAGGGACGGAAGTACTTTGTCATGCCGATGCTGCCGTATCCATCCGGCGACATCCACATGGGCCATTTTCGCAACTACTCCATGACCGATGCCATCGCGCGCAAACGCATGATGGAGGGTTACGACGTACTGCACCCTCTTGGCTGGGACGCCTTCGGCCTTCCGGCGGAACAGGCCGCGATCAGCCGCAAACTGCATCCGGAAGAGTGGACTCTCGGAAACATTGCCCAATCGAAAGCCACCCTGCAGAAAGTCGGCATCTCTTTCGACTGGTCGCGCGAGGTCGCCTCGTGTCTGCCCGACTACTACAAGTGGACGCAGTGGATGTTTCTCCAGTTGTACAAACACGGGCTCGCGTATCGCAAGGAATCCGAAGTTAACTGGTGCGGCCTGTGCAACACGGTCCTCGCAAACGAGCAGGCCGCCGGCGGCGTCTGCTGGCGTTGCGGTAATGCGGTTGGCCGCAAGACGCTGACCCAGTGGTTTTTCATGGCGTAACGTTCATGGCAATCGCCCCTGACGCGCCCCTGCTGGCGTCTCTTGCGATCCCCGACGCGCGACGCGCCGCCGTAGACGCGTTTGTCACGCGGACGCGCGGCAAGCTCGCGGTCGAACGCATGGCCGACGAAGAGAAAGAAGGCGTCGATACCGGGATCGTCGTGATCAATCCGGTGAGCGGTGAGCAGATTCCTCTGTGGGTGGCATCGTACGTCCTTTCAGGCTATGGTACCGGCTGTCTCATGGGCGTTCCCGCCCATGACCAGCGTGACTTTGAATTCGCTCGCAAATACGGGCTCCCCATTCGCCAGGTGATCAAGGGCGCCGATGACGCTCCCTCCGAAAGTGGCATGTCGGTGGCGACCGAAGATTACGGCACCATGATCAACTCCGGTCCGTTCAACGGCAAAGTCGGTCAGAACGGTGTCGATGCCGTCATCGCACACTTGGAGACGAACGGCATCGGTCGCGCGCAGATTCAGTACCGCCTACGCGATTGGCTGGTCTCCCGCCAGCGTTTTTGGGGCGCACCGATCCCAATGATCCACTGCGAGGGCTGCGGTATCGTGCCGGTTCCCGACAGCGATCTGCCGGTTCTCCTGCCCAAGGGCCACATCGATTTTCTCCCGAAAGGGCGTTCTCCTCTGGCGGATGTACCGGAGTACATGAACGTGAAATGTCCGAAGTGCGATCGGCCCGCGCAGCGCGACCCCGACACCATGGACACGTTCCTGTGTTCCTCCTGGTACTTTCTGCGTTACATCGACCCGAAAAACGATGCGGCGCCATTCGACAAGAAGAAAGCCGCCGCCTGGCTTCCCATCGATTACTACATGGGCGGTGTTGAGCACGCCACCGGGCATCTGATCTATTTCCGATTCTTCACCAAGTTTCTGAAGGATATCGGCTGGCTGACTGTCGATGAACCGGCCAGAATTCTCTTCAATCATGGCATGGTCATGGACTCGACCGGCCAGGTCATGTCGAAGTCGAAAGGGAACGTCGTTTCGCCGATTGACATGATGCGCCTTCACGGTGTTGATCCCACCCGCGTCGCGATGTTTTTCTCATCACCGGGCGACAAGGAAGTCCTCTGGAGTGAGACCGGTGTCGTGGGGGCCGAGC
>JACRMA010000102.1 GCA_016235085.1 Candidatus Zixiibacteriota bacterium | reverse complement strand
CCGCGTAATCTCCGGCCGCGCCGAGGCCTCGGCCGCGACCTCTTCTGATGTCCACGTGATGATCTCAAGCAGCGTGTTGGGATCCTTCTCGTCGGCGAATACCTGCACCGGCTCCGCGGGCATGTACCCAAGCTGCGCCAGTATCTCTCCCCGGGAATTGAGCAGATTGATGAAGTCCTGCCGCCGTTCCTTCGTGGTCGTGTAGTGTGCAATTGTCACAAACGGTTCCAACTTTGTCACTCATGACTCCTTTGCCGTCGATTCCGCAGTCGCGTGCCCCTCCGATGTGGCCATGGGCCGTGCTAATCCATATCTTCAATTTATGCGCCGCGCGACCATCCCGGGGTATCGGAATTCCGATCTTGAAGGCTCCTCACTGCCAAAATCATGTCAATCGTGATCAAATGGACTCTCGGTATCCTTCTGGCTTTGGTGCTGCTCAAGGCGCTTGTGTGGTGGCTCCAGCCCCGGCTGGCATTCTACCCGCGCCGTGGACCGACACCTGCCCCCGCTCCCTTCGCCGCCTTCCAAGTCACGACCGGTGACGGCGAAACGCTTCATGGTTGGCAGCTTCCTGCTGATACCAATGCTCCCGTCGTGATCTATTTCTGCGGCAATGCCGGGAATCTCGAAGATCGGTTATTCCTCCTGTCCGGCTTCCCCAGAAAAGGCATCGGCCTCGTTGCCTTCAATTACCGGGGCATGGGGGAGTCGTCTGGGTCGCCGTCTGAGAACGGAGTCTACCGCGACGCTGAGGCGGTTTACCGCTATGTTACCGAGACCCAGGGCATCGACCCCCGGCGCATCGTCCTGTGGGGGCATTCGATCGGAGGTGCGGTTGCCGGTTGGCTTGCCACCCAGAAGCCCTGCGCCGGCCTGATCCTCGAATCGACCTTCCGCTCGGCCAAGGTCATGGCAGGCCGCATACTTCCCATTCTTCCCATATCTCCCTTCTTGACCTATCGCTTTGACAATGAACAACATATGGCAAACTCCCGCGTGCCCGTTCTGCTCATCCACGGTCTCTCCGACACGATCATCCCCTCGAGCGATAGCGAACTTCTGTTCTCTTTGGCCCACGACCCCAAAGAACTCTGGCTGATTCCCCAGGGTGGCCACAATGACCTCTCCGAAACTGCCGGGCTGGCCTTCCATAACCGCATCACCGACTTCGCCAGGCGCGTAACCCGGCAGTAATCCTACAAATTTTCATTTCCCCTGAAACTCTCCTTGACAGGAAGGCAATTCGGCCTAAATTACTAAGTTTGTTTCCCTTAGGGGGAAAGGATTATGAAAACATACATACCCAAACTCGACGAGATCGAACAGAAGTGGTACACCGTGGACGTCGGTGGCGAAGTCCTCGGCCGGGCCGCAACCCAGATTGCGCGCGTTCTGCGTGGGAAGAACAAACCCACCTTCACACCGCACATGGACGTCGGCGATTATGTCATCGTCGTCAATGCCCGTGAAGTGGTCTTCACCGGACGCAAAGAGACCTCCAAGACCTATTTCCACTACTCCGGCTATCCGGGCGGTGCGAAGTGGGAAACCGTCCGCCGCCGCCGCCAGCGCAAGCCCGAGGATATCATCCGTGACGCGGTCTGGGGCATGCTGCCCAAGAACCGCCTCGGACGCCATCTCCTCAAGAAATTGCACGTCTACTCCGGCGCCGATCATCCCCACAAAGCCCAGCAACCCGAGGTGATGAAGGTCGCGTAATGCGTCCTGGGGAATTCCGGCAGTCTTGACTGACGATTCGAAGTGTTAGGGAGGATGATTTGAAGGAAACAATATTCTCGGCGACCGGCCGCCGCAAGGAATCGACCGTGCGTCTCAGCCTGCGCGACGGCAATGGCCGCTATATGGTCAATGGCCTGCCGTTGGGTGATTACCTCCACCGTGAGACTTTGGTCACGCTCGTCTCGCAGCCGCTCAAGCTGGTCGAGATGGACGGCAAAGTCGATATCACGTGCAAGGCCGTCGGCGGAGGAAAGTCTGGCCAGGCAGGAGCGCTGCTGTTAGCGCTCGCCCGGGCCCTCGAGAAGATGAATCCGGAATGGCGCCTCAGACTCAAGCGCGCTGGATTCCTCACTCGTGACGCCCGCGAGGTGGAACGCAAGAAGTACGGACTGGTCAAGGCGCGGAAGCGCTTCCAGTATTCGAAACGGTAATCAACAGCGCTGGAGTGGCCGTCATGACCCTCCAGCGCATCACGCACACTCGTGGAGCGCCGCCGGGTCCCCGAACGGGGTGGGCGGACGCGACGAAGCGGGTGGAAGCTAACCCGAAAGTCGAGGTAACCCCGTGGCAATCGAATTGAAAGACCTGCTCGAAGCAGGTGTGCATTTTGGGCACCAGACCAAGCGCTGGAACCCGAAGATGAAGCCATTCATCTTCACCGCCCGCAATGGCATCTACATCATCGACCTGCGCAAGACGCTGTTGTCGCTCAACGCCGCCTGCCGCAAGGCGCGCGAAGTCGCCGCCGAAGGGAAGCCGATTCTGTTTGTCGGCACCAAGAAGCAGGCCAAAGGCGTGATCGCCGAGGAATCCCAACGCGCCAATCAGTTCTGCATCACCGAGCGCTGGATGGGCGGTATGCTCACCAACTTCACCACCATCCGCCAGTCGATCAAACGCCTCCGTGACATGGAACGCATGCGCGAGGACGGCACCTACGAGAAGATCACCAAGAAAGAACGCCTCAAAATCGACAAGGAAATTGATAAGCTCGAACTTGTCCTGGGCGGTATCAAAGACATGGGACGCCTCCCCGGACTGGTTTATGTCGTCGACGCGCGCAAGGAACGAATCGCAGTTTCCGAAGCCCGCAAACTCGGCATCCCCATCATCGGCGTCGTGGACACCAATTGCGATCCCGACCCGATCGACTTCCCCGTCGCCGGCAACGACGACGCCATCAAGTCGATCAGCCTGCTGACCCACGAAGTCTCCTCCGCCATCATCGAAGGCATGTCGGCCTTCCAGAAGGAAGGCATGGCAGCCAGTAAGGGCGATGAGGATGAGGGAGACGACAAGCTGATTGCCGCCATGGCCGAGGACGATGTTCCTGAGGGCAGCGAACCGGTCAAGCCCTGATCACTGATGACTCTGAATTCTCACGTGGAGATTTGAATGGCCATTTCTGCAAATGATGTGAAAGTTCTCCGGGAAAAGACCGGAGCCGGAATGATGGACTGCAAGAAAGCCCTCGAGGAATCCGGCGGTGACGCCGAACGCGCCATCACCTACCTGCGCGAAAAAGGCATCGCCAAGGCGGCCTCCAAAGTCGGACGCGCCGCCAAAGAGGGCATTATCTACGCCTACATTCACCCCGGTGATAAGCTGGGCGTGATGCTCGAAATCAACTGCGAGACCGATTTCGTGGCACGGACCGACGAATTCCGTAATTTCGTCAAGGACGTCGCCATGCACATCGCCGCGTCCAACCCCGTGGCCATCTCCCGCGAAGAGATCGACCCGGCGCTGGTCGAGTCCGAACGCCAGATCTATCGCACCCAGGCGATCAATGAGGGCAAGCCGGAAAAGATCCTGGATAAGATCGTCGATGGCAAACTCGACAAGTTCTACGCCGAGTCCTGCCTCCTGGAACAGGGATTCGTCAAGGATCCCGATCAGACCATCACCCAGCTCCTCACCGGTCTGGTCGCCAAGCTCGGCGAAAACATCCTGATCAAGCGCTTCGTCCGCTTCCGCCTCGGCGAATAACCAAACCTGACACCGATTCTCGAAACGCCCCGTCCAATGATGGGGCGTTTCGCTTTGTGGATAGATGCCTCGATATTCCTGCCCGCTACAAGGACGCACGGGCTGGAAGCCCGTGCCACCAATGGGGAGCCACTCCATTCATGGTGGCATGGGCATCCTGCCCATGGCCCTTACGCAGCTGATGGCTCTTGGCGCAAAGATGTGGCGCAGGCGCCCTCGCCTGCGTTCGCCGCGAAGCGGCGAATCTCTTTACGGCGGAGAATACGGGACAAAAGTTGCCCGGGCTTCGCCCGGGCACGCGGCCGAGGGCGGTCGCGCCACACCATTCGCCGCGTGCGCGTGACGAGCACTGATCGCTACACTACGCGAGAAACCAGCACTCAGGGTGTGGCCGCGGCCTGTGACCGGGGCGGCCGAAGGCCGTCATGACCCGGTTGCGTGGCCGTAGTGACAATTGAATACTTAACCGAAGGGAGGGAACCGATGGGCAAGAACCACCGATCGTGAACGAACCCGGCGTGTGATATGTCGTTGCGTTGGATTGAGGTGTCTTGATGAAAGGAGGACCTCAATGAAATCAGAAAGGACGCTCGCTCCAAGTCCAAATGGAACATTGTCTTGCGATGGCTCACCACGAAAGAGATGCCCGCAGTGGAGCGGCAGTATCTTCCTGTTTGCGGTTGTCATCTCTCTCGTACCCACTCACGTCTGCACCGGGGCTGACACACCGGCTATCATCTCAGCAGAACGGTTGGCCGCGTTTCGCGCGGAGTACCCACGCGTCAAGATTCGCATCGGCGACAAGGCTACGCCGTCTTCCATCAGCGGCGATCTTGGACAGGGTCTCTCTGCGGGTGAGCCCTTGGATATCTTCTATGGGTTCATGGAGAGAAACAAGGATCTCTTCGGAATTAAAGATCCTCGCGCTGAGATGTTGCATTTCAAGGGGGGCGAAGTGAATCCCCGGACCGGCGTGCGGGATTTCAAGTTCCAACAGGCGTATCAAGGGCTGGAAGTACTGACGGCCGGTATTCGTGCGCACTTCAATAAGCAGGGGGAGTTTGATGAGATCACTGCTTCGGTTTACCCCAACATCAACCTCCCCTCAACACCCACGATTAGCGAGGCCGAGGCGAAGCGGATCGTCACGCAGGACGTAGCTTCTCCCGACACGCTGGACCTCTCACGGTGCCGGCTGATTGTGTACCCATTGGGGGGAAAGTGCTACCTCGCCTGGCACATAGTGGCCATGCCCGGAGGCGGGTATCTGATCGATGCTCTCTCAGGAAATGTCCTCTCCCGGCAACCAGAAGGGGTATTCCCCAAGACGCAGGTCATCGAGCCGGGTCCACCCATCCCCCGAGAAATGCGCATTCCGAGAGGCGTACCACCTTTAGACTCCCTTGACAACTCTCATCGCGGACCCGTTGGCATACCAGTTGACACGATCCCACCGGCCCCCGGTTCCCCACCCGGGACGCCCCCAGGGGTGATTTACCGTCCAGCAATCATTGGCGCGCCGCCCAACTCGCCCACTGTTCGCCGGGGCAAGGCGGTGCTGCCACCGGATTTGCTACCGACGCCCGTGGATAGTAATTCTGAGAAGAAGCTTTCCCCGAAGCCCCAGTCGCTCCGTGCTCAAGAGCCGAGTTTCCATGTCACAATCATGATTGAGGGCATTGAGCCGGCTGCGCGTGACGAGCACTGATCGCGCCACTACCCGAGAAACCCGCGCCCGGCGTGTGGCCGCGGTCTGTGACCGCGGCGGCCGAAGGCCGTCATGACCCGGTTGCATGCGATTCGCTTCCGCTGGCACGCTTTGCACTTCCGCTTGTAGCACTTATCTCTCTGACTCCAGCGTCTCCTATCCGGACTGCCGTGGCGCACTAATCTTCCATCACGGTTGTACCCACCTGATTGCAATTTTTCTGTTGACAGACGGAATACTTCAAGCGTTTATGGGTATACTACTGGGAGAAGTGGCCGTAGTGACAATTGAATACTTAACCGAAGGGAGGGAACCTATGGTTACACGCAAGACCGCCATCGTGGTGCTGTTGGTGCCGTTGGTGGTATGCACTCTGGTGGTCACGGTGTCGTCGGGCGGGCCGCCGAAACCGCAGACGGACTACGAGAAGTGGATGCGGGAGCACCGCATCCCGAATGCTCTGGACCGACTGCGAGACACCACTCACCGGCCTGTCAACCCGAAGGCTAGAGCGGCGTTTGAGCGGCTGCAAAAGACCAGTGATCACAGCAATTCGAGCCAGAAGTGGCTGGTGCGGTGGGACACGACCACAGGGTGTGCGACGGAGTTGTGGGGTGGACGTCTCTGGTGCCAAGGGGCCAACAGGAGAGACCAAGCGACAAGACTTCTGAACGACTACTTTGACCTCTTTTGGCAGCCAGATCCGCGCCTAAAGACGCCGAAACCCGAGTTTAAGGTCTCGGCGGAGCCCGCCGGGAACGTGGGGCTAGACATGTATTCGCAGGGTCTCAAGGTGTTCAGGGCAGGGTTCCGCGTTGGCTTCGAGCGCGACGGTTCAATCGGCCAAGTCGGGGCAAATGTGCCGATTCTGCAGGAGATCGAGGTTGCGCCCCGGTTGACCCCGCGGGAGGCTGCCGAGTTGGTGTGGGGTTCGGGGAAAACGCCTGCGTATGGTCGGGTTCCCGATTCCCCAGAATTGGTGATCTATCCGTCCCGTCCGCCACGTCTGATGTACTCAGTCTTTGTTGACGCGGGGCCCCATCTCCTTGTCGATGCGAACACGGGGGAAATCTTCCCCGGTCTCTGGAAAGGTCCCCTGCACTACCAGGGAGAGGCTGAACAGTCCCTAAAAGGGGGCGACCAATCACCGGCCGTTCATCGGTCATCTCTCCAACCACGGCTATCGAGCCGCCGGGTATCCTCGAATCTCGATTCCGTCCAGGCAAGATTCAGGCGGGTGGATGGGACTGTACATCGATTCCCGCGGCATGATGTCGAGCCTCAGCTAGAACAATTGGTTCCGATCTCCCCCCCCCCCCCCGGGACGTCGAGCCCCGATTCCCATTATTGAACGCCGGACAGGCGCGGCGGCGGCCCAAGCGGACACCTGCCGTATTAGGGCGGCAGAAACAGCGCTGCTGTATTACGACATCTTCGACATGAAGATCGCATCCGCGTTTGACAGGGATGGAGATGGCTATGCACGCATTGCACAACTTGCCGCCGACATCGATATCCTTCCCGCCGAATCAAGCGCGGTCGTCTATGTGGAGATCTTCGGACGCGAACCGTCGTGGGGAGGATACCTCTGGATGCGCAGTCAGCAGTTTCCAATCTTCGGAAACGATGCCGTGTATGAGGAGTTTGCCCTCGAAGACCTTCCGCATGGCAACTGGGACTTTCGGATCGACGTGTACACCTACACTGGGCTTCTGGTGGCTTCGTCCTACTTTGGCCAGTTTCCCTATGTGGTGGCGGTACAGCTTGAAACGGCTGCGGAAGATGCACAGATCACCTACTTCGACGCCTATGCCGATGGACTGCTCGACTGGGATGGCGATGGATTCTTCTGCACTACGCTCCTGACCTGGGCGCTAAAGGCGGATGCCGGAACGCACATGGTCTACAGCGAGCTATATATCTCGGACGGGGCCAGCGAGTGGTTTCTTCCCACCACCGCTCCCTACCCGGTCATGGATACTAATCATGTCTGGCAGGGCCTCTTTTTTGCAGGAATGCCGCTCGGGGAATACGACATCAGGATGGTCGTCTTTGAGGAGGGCACCAACCGCTTCCTCGTCGAGTTCCCCTATGGAGCGCAACCCGCCTGGACCAACATCCGGCTGGAGACTGGTCGCGAGGACAAGGGGCCATCACAAGTGTTCAACCCGAATCCGGTCAACACCCTCAACGACCCCTGCCTGTGGGACGACAACGACGCGGCTTCAGCGGTCCCGTCTGCCGCATATCAGGTTGTCGAGTTGGACAGTCTCAATGAGCCACCCTTGGAGGACGGTTTCTATCAGCTTTCAGGAGCCTATGCCAACATCGCCGATATCCGGCCGCCGGAAGTTCCGTCACCCCTGCTGCCGGGCCCGTCCTACGCCTACACACGGGACCAGGCCGGGTTTGAAGCGACGATGGCATATCATCATATCACGGAAAACCAGGAATACATTCAGGGTCTGAATCTGGGGTACGGCGTCTGTGACAGGCAAGTGAATGTCGATGTCTTTGGCAGTCCAGGCGGTTCAGATGCAACAGCAGAATACATACCAAGTCCTCCGGGATCTGGCTACATCGTCATTGGCTTGGGCGGGTCCGGTGGCAGTCCCGGTGTTGACGGCGCGGAGGATGCCGATGTTATCATGCATGAGTACGGACATGCGATCCTCGACAACATCGCACCGGCTACGTTCGGATCCTATGGATACAACGATGAACCGCTTTGGGTGAACGAGGGGTTCGCAAACTACTGGGCCGCGTCCTCCACCTTTGGAGCGAGCCTCGCTCACGGATTCCCACCCGAGTATGTGGGTGAATGGTATGTCAAGAATGCGCCCGGATGCGAACCCGCGCACGGGCAGTATGGGAACGTTGAAAACCAATGGACAATGGACAGCATCAGTTCGTACTACCCGCATTGGGAAGAGCACCGCTGTGGCCAGATTTGGTCCGCTGCCTTGTGGGATATGCTGCAGACGCTCAGCAAGACAATTGCCGACAGGATTATCATCGACGGGCACAGGAGTGTATGGGTCGCTCGAATGGTGGACTTCGGCATGCGAGACGTTGTGCCGAAACTTCTGCGCGCCGACAGTATCTTGTATGGTGCGGGTCATGCGCAACAGATCATGAACATCTTCGCGGCCCGAGGGATCAATGTGTCAGCGCCGTGCGACTGCCCACACCAGGGGGACATCAACGGCGACCTCTCTATTGATGTATTCGACGTGATCGCCGCCATCGCCATCGCCTTCAGCGGCGATCCCGATGTCCAGGATCCGGCGTGCCCAATAACGCGGACTGATGTCAACAACGATGCCGCAGTCAACCTGTTCGATGTGATCTACCTGATTGACCATCAAGCCAGCGGTGGCCCGGCACCGCTTGATCCTTGCGCGCCGTGAGAAACCCCAGCGCGACACCTGAATCACCGCGCGAAACCGGACCAACCACCACTCCCGCGCTATCTGCGGCCCGACGTCAAGCCACACAGCCAACAACCTGTCGCGCTCAAACTTGAGCGGGACGGGTTTTGATCCCGTGGGGCTGGCCCCGCCGGGCAAGAGGCAACTTCCACGCGGATCGAGTGCGACGCATCAGCCCCGGCTGCCCGGCAGGCAAGGCCTGCGTCTCCTGCCCGCACCATTCTCTTCTCTTGCCAACCACCCTCTCCCACCCGATACTGTCCCCCAATCCGTTCTGTCGAATGGAACCCTTGAGGAGCCAATGCCAACTGCCAAATCCTCCCCATACAAGCGTGTCCTGATTAAGATTTCCGGCGAGGCCCTGGCCGGACCCCGAGGCTGGGGCATCGACTACGGCGTTCTGTCCTCCGTGGCCGAACAAGTCAAGACCGTCAATGACCTCGGCGTGCAGACGGCTATCGTCGTGGGCGGCGGGAATATCTTCCGCGGCCTGGCCGAAGCGGCCCGGGGCATGGATCGTGTAACCGCAGACCAGATGGGCATGCTCGGCACCATCATCAACGCTGTCGCCATGCAGGATGCACTGGAGAAAATCGGCCTTAAGACCAGGGTCATGAGCGCGATCGCGATGGCCTCCATCGCCGAGCCCTACATCCGCCGCCGCGCGGTCCGTCACCTGGAGAAGGGCAGAGCGATCGTGCTGGCTGCCGGCACCGGGCATCCATATTTCTCCACCGACACCGCCGCCGCCTTGCGCGCCGTCGAGATCGGTGCCGATGTCATCCTCAAGGCCACCAAAGTCGATGGTGTCTACTCAGCCGACCCCAAGCTCGATCCCACTGCCGAGCGCTTCGAGCATCTGACCTACATGGAGGTGCTCCGCCGCGGCCTCAAGGTCATGGATGCCACTGCCACCTCGCTGTGTATGGATAACGAAATACCGATCGTGGTCTTCGACCTGACCTGTCCCGGCAACCTGCTCCGGGTCGTGTCCGGCGAAAAGATCGGCACTGTTGTCAGCGTCAAATGACACCCTTGGGCACGCCCTCGACCGACTCCAGCCGCGCGCACTTGGAGGATGAGAAAGGTTCGTCCGTCCGCGGCCTTCATTCGTGTAATACTCAGATGGATCGGGTGCGGCATACGGCGGACAGCGCAAGCCACACGGCCCCAGTTTGTTACAGGGCCTTTCCTAAGGATTTGTACCGCTTTTCCTTGACCAGACGATTCAACCGTGGCAATAATAACGTTCTGCGGATGATGTTCAACTCCACGTTGCCGTAGGCCATAGAGGGAGGATCTCGCGATGAGCACAGACCACAAAGCCAATGCCAAAGATAAAATGCACAAGGCTGTCACCGCTACCGCACACGAATTGGCGAAGATTCGGACCGGCAAGGCAACTACAGCGCTGCTCGATGGCATTCGCGTCAACTACTATGGCAGTATGGTCACCATCAATCAGGTCGGAACCGTCTCCGTTCCGGAACCCCGGCTCATCGTCGTCCAGCCGTGGGAGAAGCCGATGGCCGCGGAAATTTCCAAAGCCATTCTCAAAGCCGACCTTGGCCTGAACCCGATCAACGATGGGACACTGGTCCGCGTCCCGATTCCGCAGTTGACCGAGGACCGGCGCAAGGAACTCGTCAAGCTCTGCAAGAAGCTCGCCGAGGAAGGCAAAGTGGCAATTCGAAACATCCGCCGCGATGCCAACGAACACCTGAAGAAGGACGAAAAGAGCAAGGAAATCTCCGAGGACGATCATCGCCGCATCTCCGATGAAATCCAGAAGATGACCGACGTATTCATTACGGAAATCGATGATCTGCTTGCTTCCAAAGAAGCGGAAGTCATGGAAGTCTGATTGGCGCCGACCCGGACCATCGCTGTACCCGAATGTCCGACTGAACACGACAGGCTGCTGGCCCGGATTCTGTCCGGCCCGCCGCTCCCGCGCCATGTCGCCATCATCATGGATGGCAACGGGCGCTGGGCCGAGCGCCAGGGCCTGCAGCGAACTGCCGGGCACCGCGCCGGTGTGGCCGCGGTTAAACGCGTCGTCACCGCCGCCGCCGAAGCCAAAGTCGAAGCCCTCACACTGTTCACCTTCTCGGTCGACAATTGGGGCCGCCCCAAACGGGAAATTTCTGCCATCATGCGATTGCTCTACGAGACCACGCGCAACGAACTGAAAGAGATGGCGGCGAAGAATGTCAGGCTGATCGCGACCGGCGACATCGATGGCCTCTCGCCCACACGGCGCCGTGCGCTGAAAGAGGCGATTCACCGAACCCGCAACAACACGGGGTTGGTCCTCAATCTCGCGCTCAACTACAGCGGCCGTGCGGAGATCCTCGATGCCGTTCGGCGCGTTGCCAAAGAAGTGCTCGATCGCAAGCTCAAAGTGGCTGACATCGACGAATCGGTTTTCGCCGCGCATCTCCAGACCAATGGACTTCCCGATCCCGATCTTCTGATTCGCACCTCGGGCGAGCGGCGCCTTTCGAATTTTCTGCTCTGGCAGACATCGTACACGGAACTCTACGTGACCGACACCCTCTGGCCGGACTTTGGCGAGGATGACTTTTTCCGCGCCATCCTCGACTACCAATCACGGGAACGCCGCTTTGGACGGGTCGGCACCCATCGGCCCACCAACGGCAGTGCGCGCGAATGAGGTGCGCACGAAACGAAATGGCCGGGTTCACGCATACTGTCCGCCGTTGACCTCCACGGGCCATCGATGCGCAACTTCCTGATCCGCCTCGCCGTCGCTGTTGTCGGGATCCCCGCGCTGCTTTGGATCTTCTACCAGGGTGCCATGTGGCTCAATGTCCTGGTTGTCATTCTGACGCTGGCCGCTTGTTTCGAAATCTGGCAGGCGGCGCAACTGCGCGGTATTCCGGTGGCACTTTGGCTGCTCGTCCTTTTGGCGCTCTCCGTGCCGGTGATTGTCTGGCCGCGTGGGGGAGACTGGTGGATAATCTGGGCCGCGGCTGCGTGCATCGGCTCGGCGTCATGGGTGGTTTGGCGCCGCGATCCGGTCAGTGGGGCACTGGCCGCCCTGGCGCACATTGCCGGAGCGGTCTGGATTGGTGTAGGCTTCGGTGCGCTCATCGCATTGCGTTCACTTCCCACGGATGACGGCTTTCGCTGGCTGATGTTCTTGTTTGCGAACTTGTGGATCGGTGATACCGTGGCCTATCTCGCCGGCAGTCGCATCGGCGGACCGAAGCTTTCACCGCAGATCTCCCCACGCAAGACAATTGCCGGCGCCATCGCTCAGCTTCTGGCATCGATCATGATCGCTGTGGTCTACATTCTCGCCGGGTGGATATCCGCCCCGGCGCCGCTCCTATTGGCGGCAGGATTCGCAATCGGAGTTGTTGGCCAAATCGGCGATCTCTTCGAATCGGTGTTCAAACGCGCCTTCAGCATGAAGGATTTTTCCAGCCTGATCCCCGGCCACGGGGGCGTCCTCGATCGCTTCGATTCGACTCTCTTCGCCGCCCCGACGCTCTGGATTCTGATCCGCCTCTGGCACTGGTCGTAGACTCCGGTAGCATGGGCATCCTGCCCATGCCCTGCCCATGCGATGTGGCGCGACCACATGCGACGACGAACCCACGTGGCAACGCCTCCTGGGAGGGCGAGGCTCCTGCCGAGCCTCTTGGCCGCGCGGGTCCTGCCGCCGACGTTGCTGCGAGTATCCGCGCGGTGGCATGGCTCGGCAGGAGCCTCGCCCTCCCGTTGGAGTTCCACCAACTGAGTGCCTCACGACGTTTGTGGTTCAATGATCTGGGCACTGTCCACCACACAAACTTGTCCGACTGAGAGATAATAGCCAGCGCAATGTGGCGCGGCCGCCTCGGCCGCGGTCGCGCGAAGCGCGACTCAGACCACGATCTCATTGCCAATCCCCCCTCTCGGCCCCAAATTGACCGACGTGCCACTGACATTGGTCAGTGGCGCACGACACATGAGAATCTTTCAGAATCCGATGCGTTCCTCCGGCCCAGTCACCATCCATGGTCGCCACACCATTCTCGATTACATCTTCTTTACTCGTCCCGTCCTGATGCCACCCGTCTGGACGATCGCTTTGCTCGGCGCGCATGGTGTCGCCAGTCCTTCGCCGATTCCGATTTGGAGATGGATTGTGATGTTCGTCCAACTCTGGTGTCTGTTCGGCGCTGTTTACACGCTCAACCAAATCTTTGACGTCGAATCCGACCGCGCGAACAACAAACTCTTCTTTCTCCCCGAAAGTTTGATTCGCAAGCGCGCCGCCTGGATCTTCACAGTCGCACTCAATCTCGCCAGTCTCGCATTGGCGCTGCTCTTTGGGATTGCCTATCTCTCGCTATCGGGGGCGATTGTTCTTCTCGGTGTCCTCTATTCCGCCGGACCACGTGCCTGGAAGAATCACCATTTGCTGGGACTGCTCGCGAATGTCGTCGCCCATGGTTTGATCGTCTACAGCATGGGCGCCGTCTTTGCCGGGGGACAGTTGAGCATCACCTGGGGATTCGCCCTGCCCTATGTATTCGCGGTCGGCGGTGTCTATCTGGCGACCGCCGCTGCGGACACCACCGGCGACAGCGCCACCGGCAAACGCACCGTGGCGGTCGCCTGGGGAACCGTGCGCACGATGATCGCCGCCTTCACTTTCATCGTCTTTGCGTTGATTCTTTCGGTCGTCCGCTTCGATTGGCATCTGGCGGCCGCCGCCGTTGCCTGTCTGCCGTTCTTTGCGATTTCGGTCAGTGTCGGATTGTTGAGCGGGTCCCCCGCGTTGCAGGCGCTTGGCGCGCCGCAAACGTCCGCGAAGGCTGCTGTGGCTGCCCTCACGCTGGCCGCCATCGTGGCCTACCCATTCTACCTCGCCTGTCTTGTCCCTGGCTTCCTGCTGACCAGGGCGTTTTTTCACTGGCGCTTCCGGATGACGTACCCTTCTTTGACTCCGGGAAGATAAGGGGAGCGAAGACGATGCAGAATCTTTCCGTGATGCGGTACCCTGATGGCCGGGCCGTGTCCGATTCTGGCCTCAGCCACCGTCGCGACGCGTGGCTATGCGTGTGCGCGGCTGTTACCCTTGCGGTCCAGCTCACCGTGTCCGGCTGCGCTCCGTACCCGATGTACACGCACCGGTCGGGCGAATCGGCTACCGACGGTGATTCCCCCAAAACCCAATCAGCCAAAGCACGCCCTGTCTCCACTCAGGATGAAAGCCGCATGCGCGATCACCCCGGTGTGGACCCCGGCATTTTCACGCGTGTCGTAGAGCAATACCTCGGTCTTCCGTACAAGAAGGGCGGCGATGACGAGAACGGATACGATTGCTCTCATCTCGTCCGCAGCGTTTATCGCGATTATTCCGGCACCCGTCTGCCGGCCTCCACGCGGGCGCTCTACCAGCTTCCCGAGGAAGTCACCCGCGAGGAATTGGTGGTGGGCGACCTGCTGTTTTTCAGTTTCGATGATGTCACGATCTCCCACGTCGGCATCTACCTGGGCGGCGGACGCTTCGTCCACGCCTCCGAATCGCGCGGCATCATCAAATCCTCTCTCAATGATCTCGAATACCGCGACGCCTACAAAGGCGCCCGCCGCGTGCTGTAGTCTCTTGTTTGCCTCATTCTTCCCATCCTTCCCATAATTCCCATCCCGCTTCTCAAAGGGCCACTCATGTCGTATTCTATCCGCATGCCGGACGACGCCACCCCCAACACCACCCCCCTGGCGGATAAGCTCGCGGCTCTGCCCGACCGTCCCGGTGTCTACATGTTCAAGGACGCCGGCGGCACGATCATCTACGTCGGCAAGGCCAAGATCCTGCGCAACCGCGTGCGCTCGTACTTCCGCGGTGAAGGCTCGGACCATCCCCGTGTCGCGGCACTGCAGGAGAAAATCGCCGATCTCGAAATCCTCTCAACTGATACCGAGATCGAAGCGCTGATTCTCGAAGCCAATCTGATCAAGGAGTACAAACCGCGCTACAACGTCTCCCTCAAAGACGACAAGCGCTATCCTTACATCAAAGTCACGACCAACGAACCGTTTCCCCGCATGTTGGTAGTGCGACGGATGCGCAAAGATGGCGCCCGCTACTTTGGCCCATACACAAACGTCAAGGGAATGAGGGAGACGCTCAAAATGCTGGGCCGCGTCTTTCAGATCCGTTCCTGTAATCTGGTGATCCCATCGCCGACCAAACGGAAGTACCGCGTCTGCCTCGACTATTACATCAAACGCTGCCCCGGACCCTGCGAGGACAAGATCGGCGAAGGCGGCTACCGGGCGTTGATCGATGCCGCCTGCCTGTTTCTCGAAGGCAAAGAGGAGACGTTGATTAGCGATCTCACCGCCCGGATGGAAACGGCGGCAGCGGCTGAGCATTTCGAAGAAGCCGCCGCCTGGCGGGACAAGCTGCGCGCGGTCGAATCAGTCCGCTACACCCGCCAGAAAGTTTCCGCCGGTGTTGTCATCGATCGCGATGTTCTGGCGCTCGCGCGCGCCGGACGGCTCGTCTCAGCGGTCGCCCTGCAAATCCGCGACGGCCTTCTCATCGGCCGCCAGGCGTTCCAACTTGCCGCCGACGAAAACGACACCGATCAGGAAGTGCTCACCGCCTTTCTCAAGCAGTACTACTTGCACTCGCCGTCGATTCCCGATGAAATCTACCTGCCCGATCATTGCGACGAGGAGGACCTGATCGCCGACTGGCTGGGCACCGAACGGCGCCGCGCCGTGAAACTCTTCTTCCCGCAGAGAGGGGAGAGGTACGAATTGCTCGAGATGGCGCAGACCAATGCCAAGCTCCAACTGAACGAATTGCTGACTCAGAAAGCCGCAACCGCCGTCCGCATTCCCGATTCGGTTTACCAACTGCAACGCGACTTGCGGCTGAATTCACCGCCCCGCAACATCAGCGCCTTCGACGTCTCCAACCTGGGCGAAACCGATCCCGTCGGCTCGCTCGTCTACTTCCGGGACGCCAAGCCGCTCAAAAGGGAGTATCGCAAGTTCAAAATCAGAACCGTCGTCGGGCGCAATGATTTCGCGATGATCGGCGAACTCGTTTCCCGCTATTTCACCAACCTCGTCGAGGATGGCTCCGAGTTTCCCGATCTGGTCTTGATCGATGGTGGCGCCGGACAATTGAGCGCTGCCTGCAGTGCGCTCGATACCTTGAATATCACCGATGTACCCATCATCGGCCTGGCCAAACGACTTGAACAAGTTGTCCTCCCCGGCACTGGCGGGGAGTCCAGTCCAATACTCAGCATTCCCAAGTCATCCCCATCGCTCCGGTTACTCCAGCGTGTCCGCGACGAGGCCCACCGTTTCGCTCTGACCTTCCAGAAATCGCGCCGCAAGAAACGCGTCATTCAATCCGAACTCGATTCCATCCCCGGCATCGGCCCCGCCCGTCGCCAGGCCCTCCTGACCGCCTTTGGCTCCGTGGCCCAAATCGCCGAAGCCTCAATCGAGGACCTCAAATCCCAAGGCAAACTCCCCCAGCGTCACGCCGAGGCCGTCTACAATCGCTTCCACTCTCCCGCATAACTCCCATCCCTCCCATTACCGTCCCCTTTCCCACGCCCCCCCCAAAACCCATTGCTTTTCCTCTGCTTTCTGCTACACCCCCCCCACCATGGCCAAGGCGAGCCCGCGATCGTTTCAGCCCCTTTCGCGCGATTTTTACCAGCGCCCCACACTGGAAATCGCCCTCGACCTCCTGGGACGGTACCTGATCGTCGATGAGGGTGGCAAACCGGTCGGTGGCCGGATCGTCGAGGTCGAAGCGTACATCGGTGAGGATGACCCCGCCTGCCACGCCCATCTGGGACGCACCCGCCGCAACGAGGTCATGTACGGCCCGCCCGGGCGTGCCTACGTCTACTTCACCTACGGGAATCATTGGATGCTCAATGTGGTCACCGAGCGCGAAGGATTCCCGGCGGCGGTGCTGATCCGGGCATTAGAACCGTCCCTCGGCCAGGAGACGATACGGTCGCGCCGCAACGTCAAATCGGAGCGCGACTTGACCAACGGTCCCGGCAAACTCACTGCCGCACTGGGAATCAACGGCCACGACAACGGCGCCGACTTGCGCTCCTCGCGCCTCTTGATCACCCGCGAAATCGAAGCACCCAAAGAAATCGGCAAAAGCGGCCGGGTCGGCGTCTCCGCCGGGAGCGATCTGCCTTGGCGCTTTTTTGACAGCGCCAGCCCCTGCGTATCGTTATATCGTCTCGGGACGCGGGCATCGCGCCGCACTCCGCGAACAACTCAGAACAGTCCCGTGCCAGGGGTTCCCCTGAAGGGAAGAACAGGTAGAGGGAGAAAATGACGGACGTGAAAAGCACTGACATTCAAGTTTCGACGTTTGAAAACGCCATGCGCCAGTTTGACCGCGCGGCTGGCCTTCTGAAAATCAATCCAGGTCTGCTGAATATTATCAAGCGTCCCCGCCGGTCGATCATTCTTGAACTCCCGATGATGATGGACGACGGCACCTATCGCCTCTTCAAAGGCTACCGCGTGCAGCATTCCATCGTCCGCGGCCCCGGCAAAGGCGGCATTCGTTATCACCCCGACGTCAACCTGGATGAAGTGCAGGCTCTGGCCGCGTGGATGACCTTCAAGTGTGCGGTCGTCGGCATCCCCTTCGGCGGCGCCAAGGGCGGCATTGTCTGCGATCCCCGCAAGATGTCGAAGGGCGAACTCGAACGGCTGACCCGACGCTACACCGCGGAGCTGATGGACGTCATCGGTCCCGATCAGGATGTGCCCGCACCCGACGTGAACACGGACTCCCAAATCATGGCTTGGGTAATGGACACCTACAGTATGCACCAGCGCCGCACCGAAACTGCCGTGGTCACCGGCAAGCCGGTCGCCATGGGCGGCTCGCTCGGACGGCGTGAGGCCACCGGACGTGGCGTCCAGTTCTGCGTACGCGCCATGGCTCGCCATCTGGGACAATCCCTCCCGGGGCTCCGGATCGCCGTGCAGGGATTCGGCAACGTGGGATCGGTCGCCGCCGAACTACTGGCTCGTGATGGCTGCAAAATTGTCGCCGTCTGCGATGTCTACGGCGCGATCGCCAACAAATCCGGCTTGGACATTCCGGCACTCCTCAAACACACCGCCACGACCGGGTCGGTCAAAGATTTCCCCGGGTCCGAATCCATCGACACGAAATCGATCCTCACAACCGACTGTGACGTTCTCATCCCGGCGGCGCTGGAAAACCAGATCACCGAGGAGAACGCCGCTTTGATTCGTGCCCGCGTCGTGGCCGAAGGCGCGAATGGTCCCACCACGCCCGAAGCCGATGTCATCCTCGCGGAAAAAGGTATCTACGTGATCCCCGATATCCTCTGCAATGCCGGCGGCGTGACCGTATCGTACTTTGAATGGGTGCAGGATCGCATGGGGTATTTCTGGGAGGAGGAGGAAGTCAACCAGCGGCTGGAACTGATCATGAACCGGTCCTTTGGCGAGGTGCTCGCCTTGTCGACCGCTCACGACACGACTCTGCGCGTGGCAGCGTTCATGCTCGCCATCCAGCGTGTCGCCGAAGTCATTCAGCTCCGGGGCCTCTACGCCTAAGTGCATCCATGTCCACTTCGTCCACTATGTCCACTCACCCCACCCCGGACTCCTAATTGGACCCATCCTTCCTGAAATTCGCGGTCATCTTCGCGCCGGTGTTGCTCTTCTCGCTCACCTTCCACGAAGCCGCTCACGCCTGGATGAGCAACCGGCTCGGTGATCCGACCGCGCGCTTGATGGGACGGCTTTCGCTCAATCCCATCGTCCACCTCGATTTGTTCGGCACCCTCATGCTTTTCATCTCCCGGTTCCATTTCGGCTGGGCCAAACCGGTGCCGTTCGATCCGCGCAATTTCAAAGATGTGAAGCAGGGGATCTTCCTGACGGCGGCGGCGGGACCGGCATCCAACATCCTGCTGGCAATCTTCTGCGGGATCGTGGTCCGATCCCTGGTGGCCTCCGGATGGGGAACCCAATTTACCGAGGGATTCACAGCTGGCCTGGGGCGTATCTTCGCCCAGGGCATCATCACCAATCTGGCGCTGGCGTTCTTCAATCTGATTCCGCTCCCGCCGCTCGACGGATCGAAGATCCTGTACGGACTGGCGCCCTCCTCCTGGGAATCGGCCCTTCTCCGCCTCGAACGTTTTGGCCCAATGGCGCTCATGATGATCATCCTGCTCGGCTTCATCGGCGGATTTTCACCAATCTGGTTCATCATTGGCCCGTTCGTCGACACACTCACGCGCGTCATTTCAGGATTGCCGCTCGGCATCCTGTACGCCCTCATCTACACTTGACGTAACCGACCGGGTAGACTCTATCGGATGATATCGCGGGCGAAATGGATAGGGCAGGCCGGCCGCACTCTGTCGTGGAATCGGCTCGCCGCGATTGCCCTCGCGACTCTGGCGCTCGCCGGCTGCGCCGGGCCCCCTCGGCCACTTGATGAACCGGCCCGCCGCTCCATTCTCTCCCGATTGCAGGACCGCAAGCGGCTGATTACCTCTGCCGTCTATCGCGTTCGCTGGCAGGCTAAGGGCACCGAACCGCACGGTGAGTTCTTTCTGGAAATCGCCTACAAAGCCCCCGACTTGTTCCGGGTCAGCGCCACCGGCCCGTTCGGCATCCCCGCATTCACCGGTGTCATGGTGGGCGAAAAATTCTGGTTCGTCGACCACAAGGATGGGAAGCTCACCCAGGATGATCTCTGGAATCTTGAGAAGTACGACATGCCGCTCTCGTCGTTCTTTGCCGAGTACTGGCGTGACCTTTTTGCCGGAGGCTGGGGTGGAACGGAAACTGTGATTGATCTGCAACCCACCGACGACCACAATGTTTTCCATGCGGCCACGGACCACGCCCAGTGGCTTCTGCGTTGGGACGGTGGCAGGCGTCCGCTCCCATCGCACCGGAGGCGTGCATCGCTGGAAAATCCTGAAACAGGACTACAACATCGATATCCCAGATCGCCTCTTCGAACCACTCCGCCCCCCGCCTGGGAAGACCAAGTAATCACGTCCCGTCTGGTGATCTTTAGCGGCGCGGCATGGTTTCTGCCCTCTGTGCACTGCCTCCGCAGTCGCGCGCAAGCATGCTGTGGAAACTCGCCGACTCGAGGCGGCCAGGACCTCTCTGCGGCATGGTTAGGAGGGAGGTAACAAGAGCATCCTTCAAAGATTGTCCATTCCGTGAGGACGGTCTCCACCAAAAGGGCTAATCCCGTTTCAATCTTTGGAGCGACTTTCTTTTTGATCGCCGGTGCGTAATTATGTTAGCAGGCACCACGACGGCGTCAATACGATTGCCCGATACCGTCGCAGGGACCTAGCCCCTTACACATTATGAAATGGACCTTGGAAACAGCGCCCAATCGCGAAGCACCCGAGCAAAGGGTGTCGAACTGTGAAACGTCTGCAGGTGGGATCGGATGCAACAGGCCGTCTCCGACCTATGGGCGCCAGACCGACTATGGCATTATGTCAAGTAAGCGTCCCCTAACTCGGGGAGAGGTCCGGCACCGCCTTGCCTCTGGAAAACGAACGAGGTCGGCCCGCGCCCCGCGTGGTATTCCACGTTCGGGCGTGCCCCGGAACCCCTCGTCAAATCTGCTCGGCCTGGCCTCTTGGGGGGCAGACCAGGTCGAATTTTCTCTTGACGGCCTATGGAGCCCCCTGTACAATACTCTCAACCTTTTGGTGTGCCATGACTTGAATTGCGGTCTGATGCGCCGATAAGGACATAGAGGCTCTGACGTTCGAGGGGGGGCCTAAGAATCGAAACTCAAGGACTTAAGGACTCCTGAAAGGAGGAATGATGTTAAGTACACGGAACTTGAAAATACTGGGACTGGTGGTCTGTACGGCCGCGTTGGCCGGTTGTGCCTTCCAGGCACCAGGTTCGGTACAATGTGGATTCACTCCCGGACAGCCGCAGGCGAGGCCGGGAACCACCGTCGTGGCC
>JACRMA010000101.1:1416-3320 GCA_016235085.1 Candidatus Zixiibacteriota bacterium | reverse complement strand
TGCGCGCTGGCGAGCGGGATTGACCGATGTCCCCTTACAAGTCGACGCGGTGGAGACGACATGTGGCCCTGACCCCCGGTCCGGGCCCGCGTAACTCACGTTTGCTGCGGCACCGCATCTTCTCAGCGATTGTGAGGTGAATCAAGCCGGAGTTTGGATTGCAGTTTGTGGCAGTGAACGGGGGGCACGACCTCGAGCCTGTCGACTGAATACAGGTGAACGTGGAATCTGTGATATCTTCCAGGGAACGAGGAGTGTATCGCAAAATGGCCGTAAGGCATCGCTGTGTGGAATAAACAGGCCAGTTGCGGGTATTCAATCCGACATTCATCCGCCAGAGCGGACTGGTGAGCGATGATAATCTCCCGGGGAGGTGGATAATGATGCCTGCGAGAATCGGCGCGGCGGCCGTAGTGGGAGCCTTGGTGGTGTTCGCAGCTTGCAGTTGTTCGGAGACAAATTACATAAATCAACCATCGACCGACGTGGTGCATCTGAGTGGTACAGTGTGGGGGTGGTATTGCGGCGTTGGCGATCTGATAAACAACCCTCGCGATCTGTACCAGCGGCGTTTCAGTGTCAGAACAGGCGAACCAGCCACCATCGTAATCATTCGCGATAATGGTTTCACAAGCACGATTAGAACGAATGACTCCTCTGATTTTGATCTCTATGTCACCGCTGGGGCTCACAAGATTGTAGTCAAGACGGGATATTCGTGGCCACCAGACACCACATTCAATGTTCAACTGCGCCCCGGGGACACAACTCTAATGTTCGACATTGTCTACGCGGTGGCTGATCCGCTGAATATCAACTGCGTGTTTCAATATCGATCGATCGATGATACTGTCGGGATACGAGCCGAATGGGATGCCATTATGGAGCTGAACTGGCGCACCTATGGTCACAGGGGCGACTTTACTGTCTTCGATATCCGCGGGAACGCGTCTCCTGGGGAGTTCCGCGAGGTTTACCAAAGCGAGTTTACCTCCACGGTCGGAGTCTACTACCGGATGCCTATTAGACGGTCCGATAGATACCACGGAGAAGTCTACAACGTTATCGAGGCCGATGAGATTCTACAAGAAATCATCAGTGCCGATACGACTGGATTTCTGGGTGACCATTTCTTTGCCTCCCCCGCCGGGTTTTACCTTTGTAAGGATGCCCATCACGACTAGAGCCCCCTGCATAGACTCGCATTTGAATTGCCGCGTTTGCGGCCATGCGCTCTTGACGGACTCGTCGTGTGCCCCTGATGAATTCGTGCAGGGTGCCCCGGCTGAATTCGTGGCACTGACCGAGGGGCTGGGCCACGTGTCGCCCAGAACTTGCGGGGCAGACGCATGCTAACTTCTGGAGGCCATTTGTGAATCGTGGGAGAGCCAACTTGATCTTGCATTGCGCCGTTCGCGCATGGGTGTTCGGCATTATCGCGATGCTGGCGGCAGACTCTGCACGCGCTCAAACTCCGCAAGTGCCGGGTGCCCCTGACGGATTCATGGCCCTGCCCCCCGGTCAGGCCTGGTGCCCGTGACGAAAGGATTAGTGGCCCTGACCCCCGGGGCGTGTTGAAAAACCCTTGCGCCTGATGATGTGTTCGAGTTTTTGGCGGTATGCAAACACGTCGTGATAAAACGGGTCTGGAGATGATGCTCTTGCCGCCTTTGGAGAGCTTCATCCCGACGGATCACCGGCTACGGAAACTGAACCGTGTGCTGGATCTGTCGTTCATCCATGAGGCGGTGCGGGACCGGTATTGCCAGGACAATGGTCGTCCCTCGGTTGATCCGGAGGTCATCCTCCGCCTGTTTATCTTGCAGGCCATCGAGGGGATCCGGTCGGTGCGGGAGTTGATGATGGAGGTCTCGGTGAACCTGGCCTACCGCTGGTTCATCGGG
>JACRMA010000101.1:0-1390 GCA_016235085.1 Candidatus Zixiibacteriota bacterium | reverse complement strand
ACGAGCCGTTGCCGGACCACTCGACCTTGTCGCGGGTGCTGGACCGGTTTGGTGATCCGATATTCGATGACTTGTTCATGCGGAGTATCAGCCAATGCCGCGCGGCGGGGCTGATTGATGGCCGGGTTCTGCACTTGGATGCGACGACGATCCGGGCGGACTTGGATCGGGAGCGGGTCGGCACACCGGACAGTCCCGACCCGGACGCGCGATACGGGAAGTTTCCGGGGAAGCGATTGGCGCCAGGATACAAACAGCAGACGGTGGTCGATGCGGCGTCGCGCGTGGTGGTGGAAGTAGCGGTCACGCCGGCGGATCGCAACGAGCATGAGGGAGCCATTGAGGCAGTGGATCGGGCGATGGATCGCCTGGGGCAAACACCCGAGGCGGTGTGTGCGGATGCGGCGTATGCGAGTGGTCACAATAAGGCGGCCTTGGAGGAGCGTGGCGTACGGCTGGTGAGTCCGCCACCGAAGGCCCCGGCCCACATGGGTGGGGGTGGCTTCACCAGCGCAGATTTTACCTATGACGAGACGCGCGATGAGTTCACCTGTCCCGCGGGGGCAATCCTTCAATACATGAGTCCGGTCAAAGGGCGTCCGCGGCAGCGGCAGTATCGGGCACCACGCGCAGCGTGTCGGGCGTGTCCGTTGAAGACACAGTGTACGATCGCGCCCCAGCGGCTTCTGAAGGTGAGTGCGGATCATGCCGCGCTACTCCGCTTGCGCGCGGACAGCCGCACGGAGAGTTTCCGGGAATTGTACCGGGCACGTTCTCATGTGATCGAAGGAATCTTTGGCGAAGCGAAGCTGTGGCATCGGCTCGGTCGCGCCTGGCGACGTGGCCTGCTCAACATGCTGATCCAGAGCCTGTTGGTCGCGGCGGTTCTCAACTTCAAGCGGCTGATGGCCGTTGTACGGCCAATTCAGCATCTTCTGAGAACCCTAATGGGCCTCTTATCGGCCCATCGGTCGAAAACAGGGGAAGTCTGGACGATGCAGACACCGATTGCACAATCCGTGGTCGTCGCTGGATGCAACTCCTGACAATCACGTTGCCCCGCCGAAAACAGGGTAATTCAACACGCCCCCCCGGTCAGGGCTCGCGTAACTCACGTTCGCTGCGGTACCGCATCTTCTCAGCGATTGTGAGGTGAATCAAGCAGGCCCTGACCGGGGGTCAGGGCCACAACCTCAACCGCGGATTCCAATCAGATGCCCCGCCATGCGTTCAACGCCCCCGGTCACGTGCACTTCCTGACATTCTCATGCTACCATAAGCATCAGTTTCTGACTGAGGACCGAGTGCGCGTGTGGCTGGTCGAATCTATCGATCTTGCACGTAAGAAGCACCGGTTCGCGCTTTGGGCCTATGTCATCATGCCCGATCA
>JACRMA010000100.1 GCA_016235085.1 Candidatus Zixiibacteriota bacterium | reverse complement strand
CGCAGCTCCTCGGTGCGCGCCCGCAGCTCCTCCGCCTCGCTCCTGCCGTCCTCGAGCCGCGCCGAGGGAAAGGCGTACGGGAGCTGGTGCAGGCGAAACGCGCAGGCGCCGGCGACACGCTCGGTGTTGGCAATCGCCTCGGGGAATGTGTACACCGGAATTCCGGCGGCCTTGAGACGGTCGGCCCCCGCTGATCCTTCGCCAGGACCCATGAAGCAGGTGAGATACGGCTTATCCGTGCGCGCCCGTGTCTTGATGATCGCGTCGGCGACGCCCATTTCATCGATCATGATCGGCGGCACAAAGACCACGATCAGCGCATCGACATTCGGATCAGCCGACAGGCTGTCCAGCGCCATCTCGAATTGATCCGGCGTGGCCGAGGCAATCATATCCACCGGATTCCCTGTCGCCGCCTCCGGCGGCAGATTCGCTTTCAGGACTTCAATCGTCTTCGGATCGAGCCGCACGACGTCCAGCCCGATTCCCGCCGCGGCATCGGTGGCGAGAATTCCCGGCCCGCCGGCGTTGGTGAGAATCGCCACGCGATTCCCCTTCGGAACCGGCTGCTGATCAAATGCCTTGGCCAGGTCGAAGAGTTCTTCAATCGAGTTGACCCGCAGAACGCCGCATTGATCGAATAGAGCATCGACCCCGATGTCGTACCCGGCAAGCGCCCCCGTGTGCGAGGCCGTGGCACGTGCCCCGGCCAATGTCTTGCCCGACTTCACCGCGATGATCGGTTTGATCTTTGTAATATCGCGGGCGATCTTGGTGAATGTCTCGGGTGCACCGAAGCTTTCCAGATACACCAAAATGATCTGCGTTGCCGGATCGTTCCCCCAATAGTCCAAAAGAGCGTTGCCGGATATGTCGGCCTTGTTCCCCACCGACGCGAACATCGAAAACCCGATGCCGAGCTTGCGCGCGTGATTCAAGATCCCTTCGCCCAGCGCCCCTGATTGCGACATGAATCCGATCTTCCCCGGCAACGGCGCGGTACGCGAGAACGTGGCGTTCATCACATAATCGGGATGAGTGTTGATCACGCCAAAGCAGTTCGGCCCGATAATGCGCATACCGTAGTGGCGCACCCGTTCCATCAGTGCCTGCTCTCGTTTCAAACCTTCCGGGCCGACCTCCTTGAAGCCGGACGTGATCACCACGACACCGCCGACACCTTTCTGGCCGCACTCTTCAATGACATTGAGCACGAGATCTTTGCGCACCACAATGATCGCCAGATCGATTTCGTCGGGGATGTCGAGAATCGAGGGGTAACACTTGATCGAATGGATCACCTCGGCCGCGGGGTTGACCGGAAACACTTTGCCGGTGAACCCATACGAGATCAGATTGTGCGTGATCTCGCGCCCGATTGTTCCCTTGCGCGCCGTCGCCCCGACAATCGCGATCGATTTGGGACGAAATATCTTATCAAGTCCTGCCGAAAGTCTCATGCTGCCCCCACTCATTTCTTTATAGGTCCTATCTGTCCTATAGGTCCTATCCCCCCACAATCGATCTCTCCAGATGCCGTGGCAGTTTCCGCGCCGCTTCCCGCAGCAGGCTGTTGACCACTTTGAACTTGTACGGCATAAGGAACTCTGCGGTCGCCTCCGGCGCCACCGCGCCCGCTTCCCGAATCACCCACGCCACCGCGGTGCGGACATGCGGCTCTGTGGCGAGCATCAATGGACGGCACATGTCGAACGTCTCGGCGGTATGAATCCGCCCGCCGGTATTGAGCGGCAGCATCGCCATCACCGCCGCTCGTTGCCGCCAGAAATTGTCGGAATTGAGCCAAAGCTTTAGTTCGTCGATGCGCTTCCGGTCTGCAACGACCATTTCGCCGAGAAGGCCGACAGCGATGGCATCCACAATTTCCCAGTTGTCCGTCTCATCAAGCCAGCGAATCCCTTGATCCCAGATCGCTGTGGTGAACGGTTTGGGTGATCTCGCCAGCAGATAGACAGCCAACAGCCGATGTTCGTGTGTGTGATATCCCCAAAGCGCCGTCACCGCTTCAGAGCCACCGTCCCAGACGCCGTTGCTGGTCCACTCTTCGCTGATCTCGGTGGCGGCCAACTGCAGCATATCGGGACGAATTCCCAGGAATGGCCCCTTGGAGTCGTAGTACTTGGCGGCTGTCGCCGCCTCATCGGGATCAGCCATTGCACGCAGACGCGCATCGAGATCGATCACCAAGTTGCTCACGCGTAAGGTCCTTTCTCGGGTCAGATCCGCTCGAAGATCGCCGCGATTCCCTGACCGCCGCCGATGCATAGCGACGCGCAACCATAGCGAACCTGGCGGCGGCGCATCTCGTGCAAAACGGTCAGTGTCAACCGCGCACCCGACGCACCCAGCGGATGTCCAATCGCAATCGCTCCACCATTGACATTGGCTTTCTCGCGCGGCAACCCCAGCGCCCGTTCGCAGCCCAGATATTGCCCGGCGAACGCTTCGTTGATCTCAACCAGATCGATGTCCTGTAACTCCAGCTTGGCTTTCGCCAGCGCCTGTTTAATCGAATCGACCGGCCCCAGCCCCATAACATCCGGCGGCACGCCGGCGATTCCATACGACACCAGCCGCCCCAGTACCTTAAGTCCATTCTTCGATGCGGCCTCATCCGACGCGATTACCACCGCGCAGGCACCGTCGTTGATGCCCGAAGCATTCCCGGCCGTCACGCCGCCATCTTTCTTGAACACGGCGCGCAACTTGGCCAATTGCTCCATCGACGTTTCCCGGATGTGTTCGTCGTAGTCGAGAATCTTCGTCTCACCCTTTTTGGCGGGCAACTCGATCGGCTCGATCTCCTCTTTCAACCAGCCTTTGTTCTTGGCGTTCATCGCCGCGGCGAACGAGCGGTGAGCGAATTCATCCATGTCTTGCCGGGTGACGCCGAACTTCTCGGCGACCTTCTCGGCGGTCAGCGCCATGTTGAGATCGCAGTACGGATCCGTCAACGCCGCCCAAAGCGCATCTTCCATCTTTCCCTGTCCGAGGGGCAGGCCCCACCGCGCGCCGCGGATGACATGCGGTGATTGGGACATATTCTCCATCCCACCGGCCAGAACAATGTCGGCCTCACCGAGCTGGATGAACTGCGCCCCGTTGACAATCGCCTGCAGCCCCGAGCCGCAAATCCGATTGACCGTCAGCGCCGGACTCGCAATCGGCACTCCCGACTTCAGCCCCACATGCCGGGCGCCATAGAGAGCATCCGCCGACGTCTGCATCGCATTTCCCATCACCACGTGATCAACCTTATCCGGTGAGACCCCGGCGCGCTTCATGGCCGCTTTGGCGGCAATCACGCCCAGATCGATCGCAGAAATGTCCCGCAGCGACTGGCAGAATTCGCCGAATGGGGTTCTTGCTCCCTCACATATCACAACGTTCTTCGACATCGCTCCTCCTGAGTGGTGGGAAGTTGGCCAGTTCTGCCGCCGGGCGGCACCGGTTTCGAAGTTAGACGCCGGAAGTTTGGTCGATCAAGCCGTTTCGCCCCGGAGAAACCAAGTCTTGACACCTTCTATCCCGTTACTGTCGCGACGGCCATCAGAATGCTGGGAATTGCGCCGAGCGCCCGCAGCCCTTGCGCCACACATAACTAATTGAACAACAACATTATAATCCGCGACAAAAGAGGTTTTAATTCCTCGCTCACGCAGGATATGCGAAGGCTTAGGCAAGTTGCCCCGAGCACCGTCCCGTCGCCGTTCCTTAACCTATTAACTGACAATACAATAGGAACGCTGCCCGGCGCCGGAACGTATTGGCACGGTCTTTGATACAACAGTACAACGGCTCCGGGAGCGGAGCCGTCAGCTAACAAGCGGTGTAGGGGCGCTGACGGGTGCGGTGTGAGGAGTTCCTTTGTGAGGGAGGAACTCCTCGTTCTTTATTGGCTTCCTGCGACGGCGCGGCCCAGCGTTCCGCCTGCAGCCTCACGAGCGCCAAATTGCAACTGGTAGACTGGGAATTGGTGACGTTTTGGTCGCGGGTCTGAGTTGACATCCCCCCCTCACCAGGATAATTTGTCAACTGTTCAGTTGGACGGGTTTATGGTCGCGGTTATAATCGGCCAATCCACCGGGCACTCCAGGTTCACCGCGCCCATGCCGAATCACGCACGTTCGCTTCATCACCGATTCCAATGAACCACACATTTGCAGCCATTCTCTTGATCATCCTGCCGGTCTCAGCACAGGCGCAGAAGATCGACACAGTGATCCTGCACCATGTCCTCTCGCAAAACGACACGATGGTCTACACACGCGTGTTTCGCTTTGATCCGAGCGACAGCCTGTACCACGTCCAGGATTACTTCCCAAGCGGCCAGATTCAAATGCAGGCTACTTACAGTTCCTTTGACAAGACAATCAAGGAACAGTATCAATGCAACTATCGAACCAATACAAAGGACGGCATATACCAGGAGTGGTTTGACAACGGCCAAATCGAGTACAGCGGTAGTTTCCGGAACGGCGTGATGCACGGTGAGTGCCGCGCGTGGTACAGGAACGGGCAACAGGCTGAAGAGAGCCACTGGCTCAATGGGCAGCTGAACGGAAAGACGAAATATTGGACAGAAAAGGGAGATCTGCAATTCGACTTCCAATTCGACCACGGAGTGAACCAGCATCCGAACGACACCAGTTACCGCTACTTGTCGTACTTGCCGCCCGGGTACGACGAAGACACGACAACGCGCTGGCCGTTGATTATCTACCTGCACGGGGGGTCGAGTCGAGGATCCCAGCTCAAGAAACTCTATGCGTCCGGCATTCCTGATCAAATCTACCGCGGCAGGAAATTCCCCTTCGTGATTGCCGCCCCACAATGCCCGGAACACATCCGATGGTCAACCGACAACTGGTTTGAGTGCTTCTATCAAGAGATAACCAGCAAATATAGAATTGACACAAACAGAATCTATTTGACCGGTGTCAGCTTGGGTGGATCGGGCACATGGTATCTGGCGGTCAAATATCCCGATCGGTTCGCAGCGATCGCTCCAATGAGCGGTTTCACGAGTCACAATAACTTCATCGGCAGGAACATTGACCGATTGGTCGATATGCCGATATGGGCGTTTCATGGGAGAATGGATCTGGTCGTGCCAGTCGAAGAGACAGAACGCGTGATTAGGATGCTGAAAGGCGAGAACAGGAATTTGAAAGTCACCATCGACCCGGACATAGGCCATTGGATTGACTGGTTGGTTTATCCCAAAGAGGAGCTATATCAGTGGTTCTTAGGCCATGATAAGCGGCAAGAGAAACGTGATTGAATTGGCCGCGACAACTGATTGCAGAGCATCTGTAAAAGTTGGCGACTGGAAACAACCTCGGCAGTACGAGGCCACACAGATTCGAAACCGAAAGGGGCGCCCCTTCCCGTATCTCTGAGTATTGACTGCTACAGCGTGCACGGATCAATCGGACCCGGCCCTCCGCCTTTTGATCGCAAAGAACCACAAATGAGAAAAGGGCAGGCAACCCTGCCCGCCCTTCCGTTGAAGAATGCCGGATGATTCAGTTCAAATCTTACAACTTCACCAACTCCACCCGCCGGTTGTTCTGCCGGCCTTCCGGTGTGTCGTTGGAACTGGCCGGCTTGCTGTCTCCGAATCCTTTCGATTCCAGCCGGGCCGCATCGATTCCGAATTGGCCTGTCAGCGCGGCGAGCACAGCGGCAGCACGTTTCTCACTCAGCGTCTGGTTCCCGGCTTTGTCGCCGGTGTTGTCGGTGTGCCCTTCGATCATGATCCGCAAATCCGCATGATCCTTGAGCATCTGGCTGATCAGCTTGAGCGTCGGCGTCGATTCCGGCCGGACCCGGTCCGACCCAGAATCGAAGAAGATTCCCTGAGTGGCTACTCGACCATTGGCCATGAGCGCGTCGTACATCTTCTTGTCGCTGGCGGCGATTCGGAAATTGGCGAACATCGCGGGGTGCTCATCACTGGCCGCCACTTCAAACAACAGCTTGTTCGACCGTGAAAAATTTGTGTTCGGAAAGTTGGACACCCTGGTGTCGTTCACATAGACCTTCATGTACTTCCCGTCCGCCATCACCCGGCAGTGCATGACGGCATCGATGACTCCCTCGGCGAGCCTGGTGATCGAAACCTCCTCCTTGCTGCCTTCGTGCCGGATGCCGGCCGACTGCCCCCACGTGGTGAAGAACACCTCGTCATAGTGAACATTCCCTGGTTTGTCCGGTACCTCGCACCGCACCGCGACCTCCGGCCAGTGTTTAGGGCAGTAAAAGTCGAATTCGATGGTGAACCTGTCCGGAAGAACCTCGGGCAGGGCGATCGAGAAATCAGCGTACGTCGGCGTACGCAGCCAGCGCGAACCCTTCCATTCGGCAACTTCCATGTTACCATTGGCCAGTTCCACTTTGCACCGGCGTCGTCCTTCGTACCTGCGTCATCCTTCGCGTCGGCCTTCTCGGTGTCTTCGCCCTTCTCCTCAGCTTCTCCCGACGTCGCGTCGTCGATGGCCTTCTCCGCTTTTTCGGCGGTCTTGTCTTCAGCTTTCTTCTTTAGGCGATTTTTCAATCCGCCCAATTGCGCATCGGCGGGTAACGCCAAACCCGCGACTAACAGCATCGCGATACCCCCAACCAGCCACCATTGCAAACGCCTCATCGCATTCCTCCCCTGTGTGTCGCCGCACAGATTCCTGAGTTTCAATGAATTGACCTGACTTCCCCAGACCTCCCGCCGAAGCGGCCCAGACCGGGGAACTGCGAAACATGGATATGATATATTGACGAATTATCGCAGGCAAGCCGCAAAACCCACACCGGCGAATCGGCAAGCCACGCCGGCCGGAGCCCAACGGAAACCCTCAGGATTTTGACAGGACACTGTCAATTGGCTGCCACCACGTCATACATCTGCCGCATTCTTCATCGTACATTTCAGTCTGCTCGAGGGAGGTATCCAGCGTTGTCTGATTTCGCAATTTGGGAAGGAGCACCACAATGACACAGACAATTCCACCTGCCACATACGCATCCGCCAAGCCGGTCACTCTGCCCCGCCGCGGGCGATTCCATACGATCTCAGCCGAAACACCGGGAGTCGCCGCCGCGTGTGACCCTCGCGCGCTAAGCTCCTGGGAACGAATCGACCTGATCTACCGTTCCTTGTGCGGCATCCTGTACAACTTTGTGCCGACCTCCGGCCACCCCGGCGGCAGCATCTCGTCCGGACGCATCGTGCAGGCATTGATCTATCAAAACATGGTCTACGACTTCGCCGCACCGGACCGCCCTGATAACGACATCCTCTCCTACGCTGCCGGCCACAAAGCGATGGGGCTCTACGCCAACTGGGCTTTGCGCAACGAACTGGTC
>JACRMA010000107.1 GCA_016235085.1 Candidatus Zixiibacteriota bacterium | reverse complement strand
GAGGCCGGACAAGAGTGTCCGGCCTACCGATATCGCGAGCAATTGGTAGGCCGGACACTCCTGTCCGGCCTGTTTCGACGCGCCTGGTGCCCCACCCGTAGGGTGGGACTCATCATTCACGCTGCTCACATCCGAAATCGGTGCGCCGCTTCAATCGAGCACATGACTTCGAAGTCCTCGCTCTGTTTCAATTCGGAGCAGGCCTCACGTTTTGAACCCACCCTCCGGGCGGGGCACCCCTCCTCCGTCTTTCCCGCGAACGCGGGAAACCAGTGTCCCGAACATGGACTGGGCCCCCGCTTTCGCGGGGGTGACGGACCGTCTGCGCACAGGGCAGTAGTCCAGACTCTGCCCATTCTGCCACAGTTTGCCACATTCACATCCCCTGTTATCTGTTGACATATTTCAGCTTACGCGTACATTAGAGGCAGGGACAGCCGGGAGAATCCCGGCAATGATCCGACTGATCTGTCCGGGGGGACCCGGTCGGAGTGTGTCTACTCATACCGATCGATGTTGGTGTTCTCGGTGTTGTGACTGGTTCGAAGACGTAATTGCCGACCGGGCAATTGCTTTGCCCGCACATGAAGCTGGCAGGCAGTAGCCTTGCGGTCGAAAACGTATATGGGGTGAGGAAGCAATGAGACGCGGATTCGGGTTGTACAGCGTGCTTGGTATCTCCTTGATGCTCGTTTTCGCGTGGGGATTTCATCCCGCGGCCGCCCCCGATTCCGCCGATCTGGAGTCGAGCCAGTTCGTGCGCTTTGCCGCCGGCGCCCGGCATCTCACTGCTGTCGAGTCCGATCAGTTCTTCCGCGAGTCAGCAACCTCACCGTATGCAGAGCGCGGCGGCGTCATCCAATTCGACCGTCTTCCGGATTCCCTGACCCGCGTCCGTCTGGCCGAACAGGGCGTTGTGTTGCGCGCCTATCTTCCCGATCGGGCATACCTCGCAACCATCCCGTCCACGACTCGCATGGCCGATCTGTCATGGGCAGGCATTCAATGGGTCGGCGCGCTGCGTGCTGAGGAGAAACTGGCGGAAGTGCTGGCCACCGGCGGGACACCACAGTTCTCGCGGGACTCTTCCGGCGCCTCCCGAATCAAAGTCAAACTGTACGATCACGTCCGTCCAGAGGATGCCGCCACATGGCTCGCCTCCCAGTACGGCGCTCGGATTGTCGGCCAGTCCACTTTGGCCAATGTCGTTGAAGTTGCGCTGCCTGCGGACAACTGGTTCGACATCGCCCACGATGAACGGGTGGTTTGGCTCGAGCCGTATCTCGAACCCATGTTGCTCAACAACTCGTGCCGCGCCGTCGTTGGTGCCGATGTTGCTCAGGCCGCGCCGTATTCCCTCGACGGCTCTGGAGTATGGATCGGCGAATGGGACGGAGGTTGGGCCGACAAAGGGCATCCTGATTTTGAAAAGCGGGTGACACAACTTGGAGGCGGGGCGGTACACTGGCACTCCACTCATGTCGCCGGCACTGTGATTGGCACGGGAACTCAATCTGGCGGCACCTACAAAGGGATAGCGCCTGCGGCGAATCTGGTAAGTCAACAGTGGTGGGGAGGCGTCTCCGACCTGCAATCTTCCTATCAGACCAACATCACTGACTACCACATCGATATCTCCCAGAACTCGTGGGGCACCGGCGCGTCACCAATCAACGTCGGGAACTGCAATGCCGTTCTCGGCAATTACTTCATTGAATGCGGCGCCCTCGACGACATCGTGAGAGGCGATCTTGGCAAGCCGGTATCGATCAGTTGGTCAGCCGGAAACGAGCGCAGTCAAGGATCGAGTTACTGCGGTTCGATTGGCTTTACCTATGGGTCATTAACTCCATATGGAACCGCTAAGAATCTGATCACGGTTGGCGCCATCAACTCCAATAACTCGAGCATGACAAGCTTCTCGAGTTGGGGGCCGACCGACGACGGACGGATCAAGCCGGAACTGGTCGCGCCGGGCTGTCAGAGCGATGGCGATTATGGTGTCACCTCGACCTGGCCGGGCGGTGGATACAACACAATCTGCGGTACTTCGATGGCATCTCCGGTCGTGAGTGGCTGCATGGCCCTGTGGTACCAGCAGTATCGAAATCTTCACCCTGGGCAGAACCCGCTCGCCTCGACAGTGAAGTCGGTCTTTGTCGAAACCGCGGACGATCTCGCTGAGCTGGGTCCCAGCTACGATTTCGGATACGGACGGATCAATGTCGTCAAAGCCATCGATCTGCTCAACGCCGGCAGCTTCCTTGAAGACCAGCTCAATGACGGCACGGCGTTCGACTGGACGTTCAATTATGATGGATCGCTCCCACAAGTCTCATTCACACTGGCGTGGGATGATCCCGGTGCCGCGGAGAATGCGAACCCGACGTTGGTCAACGATCTCGATTTGGCATTAATCAGCCCATCCGGCCTGATCACGCTCTTTCCCTGGAGACTGGATCCGGCGAATCCTTTAAATCCTGCCATCAACGCCGTCGATCATATCAACAACCTCGAGCAAGTCAGGCGGACAACCCTGCCGGAAACAGGCCTGTGGAAGGTCAGAGTGACTGGTTATGGCGTTGCCATGGGTCCACAGAAATTCTCGCTGGCGTATACACCCGGTATCGTCCTCAGCCAGGTCGAAGCCGACTATGCCGCGCAACTCATCGCCGGTGCCAATCAATCGGGCATTCCCGGACACCTTGCGTTCACATTCCAGATTAGAAATCTCGGGCGGCGCGACGACACGTATGACCTCGCCTTGACCGGGGCGCGCGGTTGGACCATATCACCCAACCCAATCACGCCAACCGTTCAAGGATTGACGGCGGGCAATTTCACGTTTGACGATTTTGTGCCCTACGGTACGCAACCGGGCGTCGTCGACACGATCATCGCACTGATGACCTCGAACGCGAATCCCGCGATCACCGCGACCGATACGCTCTCGATCACCGTGTCACCAGGCTTCGGGGTCGTCCTGGATGCCCGGCTCGACACCGCCGGTGTGCCGTCGCGCGTGATCACCAAGACTGCCTCACTTCTCCCTGGCGGTGACCATTCCGCCCTCCGCAACCGCAGGGCAAATCGACCAGATCGTGATGACCGCGGTTTCACAGACAGATACAACGAAGAAAGACCGCGACACGATCAAAGTTCAGGTGATCGCCTTCCCGCCGTCGCCGGTGCTCAAGACCTTCACCAACGGCACCCTTTCCAACAGCACGAATCCATTGCTGGTCTGGTCGCATGCGCCGTATTCACCGTTTCCCCCGGGGTACGGTGTCTTCTCGCATTCCGTCGAGCTCGCAGACGACACGAACATGACCGTCGGTGTGGTGCGTTACGATGCGATCGCCGACACGCAGCTTGCCGTGTCCGGGTTGGCCGACGGAACGCATTTCTGGCGGGCGATCACGTATGGTGGAGCAGGCGACTCGTCAGGCTTCTCCACCTCAGGCAGTTTTTACTTGGATACCCAGGCTCCCGGTCCGCCGTACTTGATCTCGCCTGCCGATCAGGCCGCGACGGCCGATTCCACGCCGCTTTTTGTCTGGGGGCCGGGGCCGGACAAATCCGCACCGGGAATCACGATCTATTTCTTCGATCTGTCACTCGACTCGCTCTTCGGGACGTACCGGAGCAGCTTCGACTCGCTCACGACCACGGCCACGTCGTATCAGTTGCCGATCTATGGACCATTCCTCCCCACCTGCCACGGGAAAGTCTTCTGGCGGGTCCGAACCAAGGATCCTGCCGGCAATCTATCCATCTCCGCCGGGCCGAATACACTTCGCCTCTTCCGCAGCGGCGACTTGAATGATGACTGCGCGACCGATGTCTTTGACATCATCGCTCTGATCGATGTCGTCTTCTCGGGAGCGCAACCGCCGCTTTCCCCGGATCAAGGCGAAGTCAACTGTATACCCGGCTCCGATGTGTTCGACGTCATCTACCTGATCGAGCACGTCTTCAGCGGCGGCCCCGTGCCCTGCGGCCCGGAATAGTCCTTTTGTAGGTCTTAAAGGTTCTATAGGTCCTATCTTGTTCTTCGCTCCACTGTTCAACTTCTGCCCACTCGGGCCGATGATGTTCAGTAGAGGCACACACGTGCCCTGTGCAATCCCTGCACAGGATTCTCTGTGCCGTGGAGCCGATGATGGATACCCAAGTTCGTGTCCTGCTGGTGGATGACGATCCCGAGATTGCCCACCTGGTTGTAAATTTCCTGCCCACCGATCGGTACATTGTCGAAGTAGCAGCGGACGGGTCCTCTGTCCTCGGGACCGTGCGGCGTTACAACCCCGACATTATACTTCTCGACGTTCACCTCCCCGGCATGTCCGGATTGGAATTGCTGCGCGCGCTGAAATCCGAAACGCCCAAGACGCCGGTCGTGATCATTTCTGGCTATGTCTCCGCCGGCAATGCCATCGAAGCCATGAAAGACGGCGCCTACGAATACCTGACCAAGCCATTCCGCTTTGATCAACTCGAAAAAACGATCGAACGCGCCCTGGGTGCGCCCGTCCGCGCCCCGGTGACCGCCGATGATGACGTACCCCTGACCGACGATCAGATCATTGGGAAATCACCCGAAATCGTGCAGGTGGCGAAGATCATCGGACAGGTGTCAGCATCTGACGCCCCGGTCCTGGTGATGGGGGAGACCGGGACCGGCAAGGAGCTGGTCGCACGGCTCATCCACCGGACCTCCAACCGCCGCAATCGGCCGTTCGTGACCTTCAATTGCGCCGCCACTGATGAGACGCTGCTCGAGTCGGAACTCTTTGGCCATGAACGCGGGGTGATTCCGTCTCAGCCGCGCAAGACCGGACGGTTCGAGCATGCCGACGGTGGCACCGTCTTCCTGGACGAGGTTGCCGACCTGCCGTTGTCAACCCAGGCGAAATTGCTGCGGGTGCTCCAGCACCAGACCTTCGAACGGTTGAACGGCGACGACACCGTCTCGGTTGACGTGCGCATGATCGCCGCCACCAATCGCAGCCTCGTCGATCTGATGAAAGAGGGGAAATTCCGTGTCGATTTGTTTTACCGCCTGAAAGTCGTGTCGATCTTTCTGCCCCCGCTGCGGGAACGCAAAAGCGATATCCTGCTTCTGGCCGAGTTCTTCATCAAGAAATACTCGCGCAACTCCGGGAGCCATTCCAAGCCGCTGTCCGCCGCCGCCCGCGAATGCCTGTTGCGCCACCATTGGCCGGGAAATGTCCGGGAATTGGAGAACGCGATCCATACGGCGGTCGTTCTTTCCAAAGAGTCGGAACTGCTGCCCGAAGACTTTCCCATGATCACCGACATCCGCCAAACGCTGCCGCTCGATTTGGACCAGATTCGCGGCGATTACCTGGAGCTGTTCCAACGCACCATCGAGCCGGCCTTCAGCCAGATCGCCGCCGCGTCCGAGGGGCACATCCACAGCGAATTGACCGACGCGCTTGAGCAGACACTCGTCGAGACCGCGTTGAAAGCGACCGGCAACAATCAAGTCCGCGCCGCCCAGATTCTGGGCATCTCCCGTAATACGCTGCGCGAACGCGTTCGCCGCTTCGAACTCGCCCAACGCGCACCCGTGGCCTAGAGCCCACGTGTCGGTCAGCCCAAAGGGCTGACCCGCACACGCGGCGTGGATGACAAGTGCGCCTTGCTGGAGATCGGCGACCGCGTGGCCGAGAGCGCACGTGTCGGTCAGCCCAAAGGGCTGACCCGCACACGCGGCGTGGATGACAAGTGCGCCTCGCTGGAGATCGGCGACCGCGTGGCCTAGAGCGCACGTGTCGGTCAGCCCAAAGGGCTGACCCGCACACGCGG